>NZ_ATLP01000082.1:0-29078 GCF_000416215.1 Pseudomonas sp. CF161 | reverse complement strand
GGGATCCGCCGGGGAGAAGTGGGTTGTTGCACAGAGCCAGCGCAGCCTCGCAGGCTCGGCAGCGGCGGCGTTTTTCGGTGCCGCCGAATCGGCTGCACGTCGGCGCGCTTTCAGCCATTTCCGGCACAGCCCCCAGCCTTATCAGCCGGGTTTTTCCGGCTCCGAGCCCGACAATAAGCACCTCTCAACCCTCATTGATGCTGTGCCCATGCAAACCACCAATACCGTTTTGATGATTCGCCCGACACGTTTCTCCTTCAATCAGGACACCGCCGCCAACAACCGCTTCCAGCGCCCCGCGGCCGTCGCCGAAGATGTGCAGCGCCAGGCTCTGCAAGAGTTCGACGGCTATGTCGCGGCGTTGCGCGCCGAGGGGGTGGAGGTCATGGTGCATGACGACGCCGAGGCGCCGCACACGCCGGACTCGATCTTCCCCAACAACTGCTGGAGCAGCCACCCCGACGGCACCCTGGTGCTGTACCCGATGCAGGGCCATAACCGGCGCCTGGAGCGTGATAAAGGTGTGCTCGAGCGCTTGCGCAATGCCTATCAGGTCGAACAGCTGCTGGACCTGTCGAGCCTGGAACAGCAGGAAATCTTCCTCGAAGGCACCGGCAGCATGGTCCTGGACCGCGAACGGCGGATTTGCTACGCCGGCTATTCCACCCGCACCCACGCCCGGGCCCTGGACCAGTTGATCCAGCACCTGGGCTATGAGTTGTGCGCCTTCAGCGCCGTCGACCGCCAGGGCGTGGCGATCTACCACACCAACGTGATGATGAGCGTCGGCACCCGCCTGGCGGTGGCCTGCCTGGAATCGGTGCGCGATTTGAGCGAACGCCGGGCCTTGCACAGCCGCCTGGAAGACAGCGGGAAACAGGTCATGGCCCTGAGCTGGGACCAGTTGGAGTCCTTTGCCGGCAACATGCTCGAGGTGCACACCAGCACCGGCGAGCCGCTGCTGGTGATGTCGCGCACCGCCTGGCAATCCCTGGATGGCGAACAGCGGCGGCTGGTCGAGCGCCATGCCCGACCGCTGCCGGTGAACATCGACACCATCGAACGCATTGGCGGCGGCAGTGCGCGCTGCATGCTGGCCGAAGTCTATCTGCCCAAACGTCCCACCCCTCTGGAGCAATCGCGATGATCGTGCGTCCCGCTACATTGGCCGACCTGCCGGCCTTGTTGACCCTGGCCCACAGCGCCGGAACCGGCCTGACCACCTTGCCGGCAGACGCCGGGCGCTTGCGCCAGCGCCTGGAGTGGGCTGAAAAGACCTTTGCCGGCCAAGCCGAACGCGCCGATGCCGACTACCTGTTCGTGCTCGAAGGGGAAAACGGCGAGGCCCTGGGGATCTGTGCCCTGGCCGGGGCCGTGGGCCTGCGCGAGCCTTGGTACAACTACCGCCTGGGATTGTTTGTGGCGGCGTCCAAGGACCTGGGGATCAACCAGCAACTGCCGACCCTGTTTTTGGGCAACGACATGACCGGGCATTCGGAACTGTGCTCGCTGTTTCTCCACGCCAACCACCGCAGCGGCCTCAATGGGCGCCTGCTGTCCAAGGCGCGGTTTCTGTTCCTGGCGGAGTTCCGTGAGCATTTCGGCGACAAGGTGATCGCGGAAATGCGCGGGTTCTCTGATGAAGAGGGCGTCTCACCGTTCTGGGAAGGCCTGGGCCGGCATTTTTTCAAGATGGATTTTGCCGACGCCGACTACCTGACCGGCCTGGGCAACAAGACGTTTATTGCCGAGTTGATGCCCAAGTTCCCGCTGCCCACCTGCCTGCTGCCCCAGGAGGCGCGCTCGGTGATCGGCCGCGTCCATCCCAACACCGAGCCGGCCCTGGGCATGCTCAAGTCCGAGGGTTTCGGCTTCAAGGACTACATCGATATCTTCGATGGCGGGCCGCTGATCGAGTGCGCCACCGGCGAGATTCGTGCGGTGCGTGACAGCCAGGTGCTGCAACTGAGCATCGGTACGCCGGGCGAGCAGGCCGAACCCTACCTGATCCACAATCGCCAGTTCGCCGACTGCCGGATCACCGCAGCCCCGGCCCGGGTGGCGGCCGGCACCCTGATTGTCGCCGCCAGCACCGCCGCCAGCCTGGGCTTGAGCGCCGGCAGTTCGGTACGCGCGGTGAGCCTGGCGGTGCCGCAGCAGCAGCGGTCGGCAGCCTGAGCCACACCGCTGCAGCGCGGGCGAGCGAGCGCCGCTACAATGGCGCTCGACTTTTGTGTCCGAGGCACCATGGATATCGAGCTGGCCCGCACCTTTTTGCAAATCGTCCGCAGCGGCAGCCTGGTGGCCGCCGCCGAGCATCTGCACCTGACCCAGACCGCCATCAGCGCCCGGGTGCAGAACCTCGAAAGCCAGCTCAACTGCAAGCTGTTCGTGCGCAATCGAGCCGGGGCCCGGCTGACGCCCGACGGCGAGGCCTTCATTGTCTACGCCAACCAGTTGCTGCAAACCTGGGAAGCCGCCCGGCGCGACCTGCCGTTGCTGGAGGGGTATCGCAATGTGCTGCACATCGGCGGCGAAATCAGCCTGTGCAACCCGCTGATGCTGAACTGGGTGCGACGCCTGCGCCTGGCGATTCCCAGCCACGCGATCCGCAGCCAGGTGGGAGACGGCGCGAGCCTGCAGCGGCAACTGGAAATGGGCCTGCTGGATGCTGCGCTGGTGTATCAGCCGGTGTATTGGCCGGGTTTGCAGGTCGAGCAATTGCTGGAGGAAAAACTGATCCAGGTGCGCCTGGCCGGCCAGCCCGAACCTTATGTGTATATCGACTGGGGCGATGATTTCCGGCGCCAGCACGACGCGGCGCTGCCGGATCAGGCCAAGGCCGCGGTGGGCTTCAATCTTGGGCCGCTGGCGTTGCAATTTATCCTTGAGGGCGGCGGCAGCGGCTATTTCCGGACCCGGGTGGTGCAGAGCTACCTCGACAGCGGCGTGCTGGAGCGGGTGGAAAAAGCCCCGGAATTCAGCTTTCCGACCTACCTGCTGTATGCCCGCGAGCGCGACTCCGTCGAGTTGCAACAGGCCTTTGATGTCTTGCGCGAAGTCATCAAAGGCGACAACGACTGGTCCCAGCGGTGGTCGCCTTTGTAATGGAGGCGCTGCCGAGACTGCGAGGCTGCCCGCAACTCACCTGACACAACACGGCGGTCGTGATGGCCAGCGCAGCCTGCGGCAGCGGCTAGAGGTTGCCCGATCTACCACGACGGCCTCGATAGCCGGCCTCTGGTCAGAGCCTGGGGGCCAGCACTTCGCCGATGCTGCGGCGGCGGGCGTGGGCTTCGCTGGCGTGGATCAGTTGTTCGAGGTCTTGCGGGGTGACATCGAAAAACTCCTGCATCTCCGCCAGGGCCAGTTGCAGGTCGGCAGCGGTGATTGCCTGGCTGCCCACCACGGGCGGCTGGGCGGGGATCGCCGGCGCCGGTTCGCTGGCCGCCTTGGGGTAACGGATGCGCGTCAGGTTGTTATAGACCAGGGCGCACAGCAGCAGGCACAGCGCCCCGAGCATCGTCGGCGCCAATGCCCGCCAGTCCAGGGCGATGGTCGCCGGGTCAGCCAGGACCAGGGTCAAGGCCAGGGCGCCGGCGGGTGGATGCAGGCAACGCAACCAGCACATCAGCACCAGGGCCATGCCGGCGGCGAGGCAGGCACTGCCCAGGCTGCGCCCCAGTACATGGGCCGCCAACAGCGCGACCACCGCGGCACACAGGTAGCCGCCCAGAATCGACCAGGGCTGGGCCAGCGCCCCGGAAGACACGGCAAACAACAACACCGCCGAGGCGCCCAGCGGGCCGATCAGGTGCACCGCGACGTCCATGCCGAACACTTGTCCGCACAACCAGACGCTGATCAGTGTCCCCAGGGCCATGCCGATGGCGGCGCGGCTCCATTCTGCGGGACGGGTATTGATGGCGGCGGGTTTCCAGCGTGCAAACATAAGCAGAACAATCCAATCGGCGGGCAAAAAGAAGGGCTGTCTGGATAACCAGAAAGCCCTTTAACGTTCCAACATTTGGGGGAGGAACGGGCGCAGTGTGCCGCGCCTTGCTGCTGCACACAAATTCATAATGATGCTGCTTAACTGCATTAATTTTGTATTTAAGCCGAGTCGGCCAGGGCCACTCGCCGGGCACTGAGGAAACACAGCCACCCACCCAGGGCCGTCAGCGCACTCAAGGCATAAAACATGGTCGGCGCCGCCGAGTGCACCAGCAGGTAACCGCAGATCACCGGGCTCAATGCACCGCCCAGGGCCGCCAGGTTCTGCGCGCCGTAGTAGCTGCCGCGCAGCGCGTCGGGGGCCAGGGTGTCGATAAACAGAAACTCCGCCGGGTAAATGATCATTTCGCCCAAGGTGAAGACGAACATCGCCAGGCACCAGCCCAGCAGGCTGTCGGCCAGGCTGAAGCCGATCAGCCCGAGGATGAACAGGGCGGTGCCGACGGCAATCCAGTAGCGCAGTTGCTCACGCTTGAGGAAGCGGCCGATCTGGTACTGCAACAGAATCACGCACAAGGCGTTGCAGGCCAGCAGGGCCGCCATGGTGTCGAGGGCGCTTTGGGCGTCCGAGGTGACCAGCAGGTACTGCGACAGGTACAGGGTGAAGCGGCCATGGACGATGGTGCTGAGCAGGCAACCGGCGGTGAACATGATCAGCGTGCGGTCGTTTTTCAGGGTGACCAGGGTCTGGATAAAACTTTGCGGTTTGCTCAGGGTGTCGCTGCCCGGCGCCGAAGCAATGCCGCGCATCAGCAGGGTGCTGAACAGGGCGATGCCACCGGCCATCAGAAACGGCGCCAAGGGCCAGGTGCCGGCGATCACCACGCCCAGCATCGGCCCGGTGGCGTAGCCGATATTGGTCAGGGTGTAGCGCAGGGAGAAGGCCTTGGCCCGTTGGCTGATGGGCAGGTTCTCGCTGAGGATCGCCTTGGAGCCGATCAGGAACAGCGCCGAGGCGGTCTCGGTCACCACCAGAATCACGGTGGTCAGGTACAGGTTGTGGGCGAAGGTCAGCAGCACGAAACCGATGGCGCTGGAGAGCATGGTCAGGATCAGCAGCCGGCGCTTGTCCAGGCGGTCGATGATGTAGCCGCCGTACAGCGCCAGCAGGGTCGCGATAAACACCGCGATGCCCAGCAGCAGGCCGACGTCCTGTGGGTCCAGGTGCAGCTTTTCGCTGAGAAACAGCGTGAGCAGCGGGCTGGTGATGGCGCGGCTGATCACGATGGTCAGCGAACAGATCATCAGGCGCCGGATAACCAGGGAATAAGTCGCCACGACCGTGCAGAGTCCTTGTGCCGGATACGGGAAGCATCCGTTGAGCCGCCCTGGAGCGCTCATCACAGGCGCCGTCTGTGCGCAGCCTACAGAATCCGGCGCATGGCGTAACGCAAATGCTCGTCCGCCCCGGGTCAATCACCGAGTCCCGATAGCCTCAGGGCTGGGGCGTCGAGCCTGCCGGAACGTGCAACAACAGGTAGTCATTTTTATCGAAGCGCCCACTCAAGACGGGTTTCAGCTGGCCCAGGGGCGAGTCTTGCAGGCTTGGCAGCAGGTTGCGATCGATCACCACCCAGGCCGGGCCCGGCACCTGCGCCAGGGTTTGCGGCTGATCGGTGAACAGCGGCTGCATATCCTGTTCGAGGTGCACCATGAACTTGATCGCCTTGGCGTCCTTGCCCATGCCGTGCAGTACCAGCGGCGCCGGATCACGCTGGATCAGTTGCATCGCCGCCTCGGTGAAGGCTTTTGTGTCGTACAACTGGCGCTGCACCGGCTCGAACACTCCGATATAGCTGGCCCACACCGCCAGCACCGCCGTGTAAGCCAGGCCGACAGCGCGCCAACGCGGCTTGAACAACCACGCCAACGCCACGGCCTGCAACAGCCCAAGCAGAATCAGCATCGGTGCCAGGTTGTCCAGTTGCTCGGGAAATTTACGCCGCAACAGCAGCAGACCGATCAGCAACAGCCCGGGCAATAGCAGCCACAGGCCCTGGATCAGGCCGCGCAGCCAGGCGAACCAGCGGCCCTGCTGAACCTGGAACGGATAGGCCGCGATCATCGCCGCCATGGGCAGCATCGGCAGCAGGTAGCGCGCCTTTTTCGCCTGGGGGATCGACAGGCCGATCATCACCACCAGGCCGGCGGCGGTGCACAGGCGCAGCAGCTGCAGTGCCGAGCCCGATTCCCTGGAGCGGCTCAGCAGGACGGCGACCCACGCCAGCAGTGCCAGGGGGTAGGCAAGGGCGTAGTTGCCCAGGGAGCTGGTGAAATAGTAGAAGGCATCGCTCGCGCCCTCGCTGCCGTCCATGCGCCCCAGGAACTGCATGCGGATCACATCGTCGACAAAGGCTTGCCCGCCGCTGAGCCTGGCCAGCCACAGCAGCAGGGCCACACAGGCGCCGAGCAGCAACAGGGCGCTGAAGCCGAAGCCGAACAGGCGCCGCCATTGGCCGTTGAGCAGGTAATAACTGCAGAGCATGCCGGTGGGAATCACCAGGCCGATCGGCCCGCGAATGGCAAACCCCAGGCCCAGCAACAGGAAGATCAGCCACAGCCGGCGTGGCGCGGCGAAGTGGTCATGGGCATACCCCAGGTAAAACACCGCCAGCGCCACGGCCGCCAGCAGTTGGTCCTGGGACACGGCGCGGGTTTCGCTGATAAAGGTGTTGCTGAGCAACAGCAGAGCGACGCTGAGCAAGGCCCAGGTCCTGGAATAGGGTGCCAGCAGGCGGTAGATCAGGCTGACGATCAGTGCCGAAGCGATGGCCGTGGGCAACCAGGCGCTCAGGCTGCTGACCTGGCCCGAGGGCAGGGAAAACAGCCAGATCAACAGGGTCGAGGCACTGGAATAGTCAGCGTAGGGCTGGCCATAGGTGGTGGGGAAAAACCCTGGCCCGTGGCGCAGCATCTCCTTGGCGAATAGCACGAAGCGCGAGTCGAAACCGATGAACGACTGCTGATCGACGCCGGCGCAGAACAGCAGCAATGCCAGCAGCCCCAGCCCCAACGATTGCCAGAGAAGAGTTTTCGAAGGGGGACTGGGGAGCATGTTCATTCAGGCATCGACCGTGTGTGCAAGCCATTGCTGGTGGGGGATGGGCAGATTGCGCGACTCGCCACGACCGATCGGGAAGTAGGTGAAGCCATTGCGCGCCAGGCGATCGGCGTCGTACAGGTTGCGCCCGTCAAAAATCACCGGGGCCTTGAGCCGTTGTTCGATCAGTTCGAAATCCGGCGCCTTGAACTGCTGCCATTCGGTGCAGATCACCAGGGCGTCGGCGCCGTTGAGCACCGATTCCGGGGTGCCCATCAGCATCAGCTTCGACTCGTCGGGGTAGAGCTTCTGGGTTTCCTGCATGGCTTCCGGGTCGAAGGCGCGGACCTGGGCACCGGCGGCAAACAGTGAGTCGAGCAGAACGCGGCTCGGCGCATCGCGCATGTCATCGGTGTTGGGCTTGAAGGCCAGGCCCCAGAGGGCGAAGGTCTTGCCGCGCAGGTCGCCTTTGTAAAAGGCATTGATGCGCTCGAACAGCTTGTGTTTCTGCCGCTCGTTGATCGCTTCCACCGCTTGCAACAGGTCGCTGGAGCAATTGGCCGCCTGGGCGCTGTGGATCAGGGCACGCATGTCCTTGGGAAAGCACGAACCGCCGTAGCCGCAGCCCGGGTAGATGAAGTGGTAGCCGATGCGGGTGTCGGCGCCGATCCCCAGGCGCACCGACTCGATATCGGCCCCCAGGTGTTCGGCCAGTTCGGCGATCTGGTTGATGAAGCTGATCTTGGTCGCCAGCATGCAGTTGGCGGCGTACTTGGTGAGCTCGGCGCTGCGCAGGTCCATGAACATGATGCGGTCATGGTTGCGGTTGAACGGCGCATACAGGTCACGCATCACTTCGCGCACTTCTTCGCGCTCGCACCCGACCACGATCCGGTCCGGACGGCGGCAGTCGGTCACGGCCGAGCCTTCCTTGAGGAATTCCGGGTTGGAGACGATATCGAACTCCAGTTCACGCCCGCCCAGGGCCTGCTCGATGTGGGCCTTGAGGGTGTCACCGGTGCCCACCGGCACCGTGGATTTCTCCACCAGGATCACCGGCTGCTGACGGTGGCGAGCCACTGCGTCGCCGACCGACAATACGTAGCGCAGGTCCGCCGAACCGTCGTCGCTGGAGGGCGTGCCCACCGCGATAAACAGCACCTGGCCATGCAGCACCGCGAGTTTTTCATCGCTGGTGAACTGCAGGCGCTTGGCTTCCAGGCTGTCGCGCACAAGGCTGGCGAGGCCAGGTTCGAAGATGCTCACATGCCCCTGTTGCAGCAGCTTGACCTTGTTCTCGTCGATGTCCATGCAGATGACATCGTGGCCGACTTCAGCCAACACGGCGGCTTGTACGAGACCGACGTAACCACTTCCAAATACGCTGATTTTCATGGGGTATTCCTGGGACTTGCCGCGGGTGCAGATCGAGAGTTGATGGTGATGACACCGAGGATGACCAAGGCCACCCCCAGGCTTTTGGAAAGCGTGAAGGGTTCGTGGAACCAGGGCAGGCCGGCTGCCAGCAGGTACACCAGGGCGTAGCTGATGCTCAGCAGCGAATAGGCACGGCCCAGGGGCAGGTCGCGCAGGGCCAGCAGCCAGCACAGCATCGACAGGGCATAGGCACAGATGCCGGCCAGCACCACGCCCAGGGCCACATAATCAATGCCGCCGCTGCCCAGTGCGTCCAGCCATTGGGCCGGCTCGGGCAAGCGCGTCATGCTCCAGCGCATGCCCAACTGGGCGGCGCTGACCAGGCTCACACTGCCCATGGCGAAGGCGAAACCGCGGGACCGGCTCATGCGTGGCGACTCAACAGCAGTACCCCGGCAATCACCAGCGCCACGCCCAGCCAGTGACGGCGGTCGATGTGCTCGCGAAACACGAAGTGGGCGATCAGGGTAATCAACACAAAGTTCAGGCTGAGCATGGGGTAGGCCACGCCCACTTCCATGCGTTGTAGCACCAGCAGCCACACCAGCAAGCCCAGGCCGAGGCTGAACAGGGCCAGCCACAGCCAGCCTGAACGCAGTTTTTGCAAGGCGCTGGAAGGGCGGTCGCGCCAGCTTTCAACGGCAAACTTCTGCGCCACCTGGCCCAGGCAGGTCAGCCCGCAGGCCAGCAATAAAAGCAACAGGCTCATGGCTGGCTCTGGGGAATGATGAAGATCACGATATTGCCTTGCTCGTAGCGCTTGGCGTCCTTGGGCAGCAATTCGACTTCATGGGCTTCGTCACTGCTCTTGACCCGCATCACCACGCCGATGGTGCCTTGCTGGCGGTTTTCGGCGATCCACGGCTGGACCTGGGTCAGGTCGACCTTGCGCGCGGCGGAGTCTGCATAGCCCAGGCCGTACTTCACTTCGCCTTCGGTGTTGTACAGGGTCACGTCGGCGCGCCCCAGACGCCAGGCCAGGGCCGACGCGGCGCCCAGGTCGTTGCTCAGCAGGGCCTTGGCCTGACCCAGTTCGGCGACGTGGTCGATGATGAACTGGTCGGGAATCTTGTTGTAAACCACCTTGTTCGGCAGGGCCGCCGGGGCCAGGGCCACCAGCAGGAAGCTGCCCAGGGCCGGCGCGGCCCACAGGGTCATGGGGCGCATGGCCTGCAGCAGGTTGCTGAAGATCCAGCCCAGCAGCACCACGTACACCAATACCAGGTGCTGGGGTTCGTCCACATACACCGGCTTTTTCAGCTGGAAGTACACCAGGGCCAGCAGCCCCAGGACACCGGCCACCAGATTGAGCACACCGTTGCAGGCCAGGAGCCGGGTCTTGCCGGCGGCCAGGCGGTCCATCAGGGTGTGGCCCATCAACAGTGCCAGGGGTAACAGGCACGGCAGGATATAGGCCGGCAGCTTGCCTTTGCTCAGGCTGAAGAAGGCCAGGGGCAGCACCAGCCACAGCAGCAGGAAACCGCTGCTGTTCAGGCGCCGCTGTTGCCAGGCCTGTTTCAGGCTGGCGGGCAGCAACAGGACCCAGGGCACGCTGAAACCCACCAGCAACGGCAAGTAGTACCACCAGGGCGAGGCATGCTGGGCGTCTTCACCGGCAAAGCGCCGGATATGCTCGTGCCAGAAGAAGAACCGCCAGTAATCCGGTTCCTGGGCGTGCACCGCCAGGGCCCAGGGCAGGCTGATCAGGATCGCGACCAACACGCCGATGCCGCCGTAGATCAGCAGCGAACGCAGGCGCTTCTGCCAGACCGCGTAGGGCAGGGCCACCAGCACCGGCAGCAGCCAGGCGAGAAAGCCCTTGGTCATGAAACCCATGCCGCAGGCCAGGCCCAGCACGACCCAGGCCAGGACCTGGCCGCGTGGGGTGCGGCAATCGAAGGTAAACCACAGCGCCACCAGGCTCAGGTTGACCCAGAAGGTGAACTGCGGATCGAGGTTGGCGTAGCCGGCTTGCGCCGCCACCACGGTAAAACTCATGTAGAGCAGGGCGCTGGCCAGGCTCTTGCGCGGATCGTTCCACAGGCGCCGGGCCAGCAGATAGGCCAGGACCACGCTGAGGCCGGTGCTCAGGGCCGAGGCCACACGCACGCCAAACAGGTTGTCGCCGAACAGCGCCTGGCCGATGGCGATCATCCAGTAACCGGCCACCGGCTTCTCGAAGTAACGAATGCCCATGAAGTGCGGGCTGGCCCAGTTGCCACTGTGGAGCATTTCCTGGCTGATCTGCGCGTAGCGGGTCTCGTCCGGGATCCACAGGCCATGGGTAGCCAGGGGCGCCAGGTAGAACAGGCCAAAGGCAATCAGCAGTAAGGGCAGGGCCCAGCGTTTACTCATGCGCCCTGTACTCCCAGCCAGCCTTCACGGCCTTCGAGGGCACCGCGCACCACCTGCCCCTGGGGCAGGCTGGAGAGGTCCGCCGGAAGCAACTGCCCCAGGGGTTGGAACTGGATGTCGCGTTGCTGGGCACTGGCCAGCAACTGACGGAAATCATTGGCCATCAGAATCCCTTCTACTTCGGCGTGAATGGTGTAGGCGTTGAGCTTGTCAGGGCTGAACCGATCCAGAATAAAAGCATTGAAGTCCTGTGCGGCCACCAGCGGCCCGACCACTTCATCGAAGGTCGGCAGGTCCACCGGGATCTGCGGCGCACCCAGGCTGCCGTCCGCCAGCCGCGGCTGGAAGATCGAGTCGCCACGGCAATCGCTGTTGTAGCGCAAGCCGAAGGTCTGCTTGGCCTCGATTACACGCTCGTCGGCACGCCAGCCGGCGCTGGCCGAACAGTCGACGCGCTGACCCAGAATGTCATTGAGGGTGTCGAGCCCCTGGCGGATCTGCTCGATCAACTGCGCCTGGCTCCAGCGCCCGGCGTTGGCCTGCCAGCCATGGTGATCCCAGGCGTGCAGGCCGACTTCATGGCCGGCGGCCAGGGCCTGGCGCATCAGATGCCCCAGGTCGCGGCCAATGGGTTTGCCCGGCCAGGCGGTGCCGGCCAGCAGGATGTCCCAACCGTAGAGCCCTGCGGCATTGGAACGCAGCATCTTCCACAGGAACTGCGGACGAATCAGGCGCCATAAATGGCGCCCCATGTTGTCCGGACCGACGCTGAAGAAGAAGGTCGCCTTGACCCCGGCTTCATCCAGCAGTTCGAGCAACCGCGGCACCCCCTCACGGGTGCCACGATAGGTGTCGACATCGATGCGCAGACCTGCCTGCATCAGCGCTTGTCCGCGATTTCGAGCATGGCTTCACGCAGGAAGAAATCCAGCGTATTGCCGATGGTTTCGCTCATTTCCACGGTCGGCTCCCAGTTCAGCAGGCGCTTGGCGTTGGCGATGCTCGGTTTGCGGTGCTCCACGTCCTGGTAACCGGCGCCGTAGAACGCCTTGCTCTCGACATCGCGGAAACCGGCGAACGGCGGGAAGTTGGCCCGCAGCGGGTGGGCTTCGAACTGACGCAGCAGCTCTTCGCCGAGCTGGCGGATGCTGGCTTCGTTGTCCGGGTTGCCGATGTTGATGATCTGACCGTTGCAGGCGTCATTGTCGTTGTCGATGATCCGCGCCAGGGCTTCGATGCCGTCGGCGATGTCGGTGAAGCAGCGTTTTTGCTCGCCGCCGTCGAACAAGCGGATCGGCGTGCCTTCCACCAGGTTCAGGATCAGTTGGGTAATGGCTCGGGAGCTGCCGATACGCGCCGAATCCAGGCGGTCCAGGCGCGGGCCCATCCAGTTGAACGGACGGAACAGGGTGAAGTTCAGGCCCTTGGCGCCGTAGGCCCAGATCACCCGGTCCAGCAACTGCTTGGACACCGAGTAGATCCAGCGCTGCTTGTTGATCGGGCCGACGATCAGGTTCGAGGTGTCTTCGTCGAAGTTCTGGTCCTGGCACATGCCATAGACTTCGGAGGTCGAGGGGAAGATCACGCGCTTGTTGTACTTGACGCAGTAGCGCACCAGCTTGAGGTTTTCTTCGAAGTCGAGTTCGAACACACGCAGCGGGTTGCGGGTGTATTCGATCGGGGTGGCGATGGCCACCAGCGGCAGGACCACGTCGCACTTCTTGATGTGGTACTCGATCCACTCCGAGTGGATGCTGATGTCGCCTTCGACGAAGTGGAAGTTGGGGTGGCTGCGCAGGCGCTCGATGGCGTCGGAGCCGATGTCCAGGCCGTAGACTTCGTACTTGTCGTCACGCAGCAGGCGCTCGGACAGGTGGTTGCCGATAAAGCCGTTGACCCCGAGGATCAGCACTCGGGTGCGGCGTGGGGCACGACCGGATTCCGCGCCGCGCAGCACGGAGCCGTCTACCAGGCCCAGTTCGTTGGCCAGTTGCGGGCCACTCAGGTACAGGCCGTTTTCATTGCGCTGGCCGGCGTTGATCACCAACGAGTCCTGGCCGCAGGCGATGCGCAGCGGGTCGACACTGATCACCCGGCCCGGGGCCAGGCCTTCATTGCCCTTGACCACGTCGGCGCTCCAGACAATCAGCTTGTGCTCGCCCACGGCGCAGAACGCGCCCGGGTACGGCTTGGTCACGGCGCGAACCAGATTGAACAGCTGCTCGGCGCTGTTCTTCCACAGCAGCTTGCCATCAGCCGGCGTACGGCGGCCGAAGGTGGTGGCCTTGGACTCGTCCTGGGCGGTCTCGCTGATTTTGCCCTGGGCCAGCAGCGGCAGCGTGTCGTGCAACAGGCTGGATGCGGCGTTACGCAGCTTGGCGTGCAGGGTCAGGGCGGTGTCGGTGCGGTCGATGGCCACGCGTTCCTGGGCAATGATCGCCCCGGCGTCGGCGCGTTTGACCATGCGGTGCAGGGTCACACCGGTTTCGGTTTCGCCATTGACCAGCACCCAGTTCGCCGGAGCACGGCCGCGATAGCGTGGCAGCAGCGAGCCGTGCAGGTTGAAGGCGCCTTTGCCGGGGGTGGCCAGCAGGGCTTCGCTCAGCAGGTTGCGGTAATAGAAGGAGAACAGGTAGTCCGGGTTCAGCTTGGCGATGCGCTCGATCCACAGCGGGTGGTTGGCGTCTTCCGGCGCATGCACCGGGATGCCCTTGAGGGAGCACAACTGGGCCACGGAGCCGTAGAAGGTGTTTTCTTTCGGATCGTCGGCATGGGTGAACACCGCGGCAATCTCGTAACCCGCGGCAAGCAGGGCTTCGATGCCGGCACAGCCAATATCGTGGTAGGCGAAGACAACAGCTTTATTGCTCATGGCGAAACCTGATCAGTATGAGTGGAAGTTAAACCGTCGACAGTCACAGCAGGGGCCGGGGCCGCAGGCTGGCTGCGCAAGACTTTTTCGATGAAGAAGCGCGGGCGGGCCCGCACGTCGCTGTACATGCGCCCCAGGTATTCACCCAGCAGTCCCATGCCGATGAACTGGCCACCGGTGAACACGAACAGCACCGCGAACAGCACGAAGGTGCCGTCGCCGGCCCAGGTGGCGCCGAAGATCAGCCGCAGGACAATCAGCAGCAGGGCGAACAGCGCGCCGACGCCGGCCATGCCGAAGCCGATGATGCTCAACAGCCGCAGCGGCGTGGTGGTCATGCAGGTGATCAAGTCGAACATCAGGTTGATCAGGCGCATCGGGCTGTATTTCGAATCGCCGTGCTCGCGCTCGGCGTGCTCCACCAGCACCTCGGTGGTATGGCGCGCAAAGCTGTTGGCCAGGATCGGAATAAAGGTGCTGCGCTCGCGGCAGGCGAGCATCGCGTCGACGATGGTCCGGCGGTAGGCGCGCAGCATGCAGCCGTAGTCGCTCATGGCCACCCCGGTGGAACGCTGCACCGCGAGGTTGATCAGCTTCGACGGCCAGCGGCGGAAGGCCGAGTCCTGGCGATTGTTGCGCACCGTGCCGACCACGTCGTAGCCCAGCTCGGCCTGGGCCACCAGGCGCGGGATTTCTTCCGGCGGGTTCTGCAGGTCGGCGTCGAGGGTAATCACCACATCGCCACGGGCCTGTTCGAAACCGGCCATGATCGCCGCATGCTGCCCGTAGTTGCGATTGAGGATCACCGCTACCACCGGGCTGCCTTCGCGCTCGGCGGCGGCTTGCAGGATGTTCGCCGACTCGTCACGGCTGCCGTCGTCGACCAACACGATTTCGAAGTCGTGCTTGAGCAGGCGACAGGCTGCTTCGGTGCGACGCAGCAGTTCGGGGAGGCTCTCTTCTTCGTTGTAGACCGGGATCACGATCGACACGAACTGAATCGGATAAGGTTTCAAAGGCTTCAGTCCAGGAGGGTGGCAATGGCACCGACGACCCGATCGACATCGTCGAGGGTCATGTCGGGGAACAATGGGATCGAACACAGGCGTGCCGAATTCCATTCGGTATTGGGCAGTTGCACGTCGGGGAAGCGCTGGCGGTAGTAGGTGTGCAGGTGGGTGGCGATAAAGTGGATGCCGCTGCCGATGTTCTGCTCCTGCAGGCCTTTCATGAACGCGTCGCGGTCGATCCCGCAGCGCTCGGCATCGATGCGCAGGATAAACAGGTGCCAGGCGTGCTGCTGCGGGTAGGCGGGCAGGTGCAGCGGTTGCACCGGCAGGCCGGCCAGGCGTTCCAGATACGCCTGGGCCAGAGTCTCGCGCTGGGCGTTGATCTGCTCCAGGCGCTTGAGCTGGACCAGGGCGATCGAAGCATTGATATCCGCCAGGTTGTACTTGAAGCCGGGCTCGATCACCTGGGCCTGGGGCTTGCGGCCGTGGGTCAGGCGATCGTAGGCATCCACACCGAGGCCGTGGAACTTGAGCATGCGCACCCGATCAGCCAGCGCCTGGTTATCGGTGGTGAACATCGCGCCTTCGGCGCAGGTCATGTTCTTGATCGCGTGGAAGGAGAAAATCGCCGTGCCCTGGGCGCCGATGGCCCGGCCACGGTACTGAGTGCCCGCGGCGTGGGCGGCGTCTTCGATCACCGGGATCCCGTGCTTGTCGGCCAAGGCGTAGAGCGGGTCCAGGTCAAAGGCGGCACCGGCGTAATGCACCGGGATGATGGCCTTGGTGCGCGGGGTGATAGCGGCCTCGATGCGTTGGGCATCGGTCATCAGGGTGTCGCGGTCGATGTCGACAAACACCGGGGTCGCCCCCAGCAGGCAGATCATATTGGCGGTCGAGACCCAGGTCTGGGAGGGGGTGATGACTTCGTCGCCGGGGCCGATGCCCAGGGCCAGCAGGGTGATATGCATGGCGCCGGTGGCGGAGGACAGGGCGACGGCATGCTGGCAGCCGACCCGTTGGGCAAATTGTTGCTCGAGCTCCTGGTTTTGCGGGCCGGTGGTGATCCAGCCAGAGCGCAGAACCTGCTCTACAGCGGCGATCTCTTCATCGCCAATACTCGGGCGAGAGAAAGGTAGGAAAACCTGATTCATGCAGACCTCGGGGTGGAAAAGTGTCAGGAGTCAAACAAAGTCGAGGACGCGCTGCGCGCCGTAATCGGTGTGTGGCGAGGGGGTGCATGTGCAGTCATTCAGTCTCATCCATAAGTCAGCGCGACGTGGGGATTTATGCTCTGTTGCAGTAAAGACCATAGCGGCCAAAAGTAAATGTAGATCAAGGTGTTATCTTTTCAATTAGAGGAATGACTTGCATTACGCTTCAGGCTTGAGAGTGGATTCAGGTTAAGCGGAAAAATGTGAAACGAATATGAAAAAAAAGCCAACGCGGCGTTTATCTTTGACCTAGACAGCTAGTGTTCAGACTTTTCCCGCGTCGACTTCAAATCGATGCCAAGGCCCGCGCCAAGCCCTTTTGGCAAATGCCTGAACACCCCTTGCGGCGATAGATTCGCGCTTGAAACCTTGCAAGCCGAATTAAACCCGCTCAACGTGAACCGCCTGAAAGTTGAACGTGCTTCACGTTCGCCCCACCGCCATGACCCGGACAAAAGAGCCCCCCTTGCACGCCGCCAACCCCTTGACCCTGTACCTCGCCCGACTGGCGCCATCGAGCCAGTTGACCATGCGCTATGTGTTGCAGGATGCCGCCGACCGCCTGGGCCACGACCAGAGCAATATCGAGGACCTTGCCTGGCACCGGTTGCAGCCCGCCGATGTGATCGAGTTGGTGGCGGCGCTGCGCAGCGACGGTTACGCGCCCAACACCTCGTCGTTGTACGTCAATGCGTTGCGCGGGGTGATGAACGAGGCCTGGCGCCTGAACCTGATCAGCCAGGAGCATCTGCTGCGCATGCGCTCGGTCAAACCCATGGCCGGGACGCGGCTGTCCCAGGGGCGCAACCTCAAGCGCACATTGATTCAGGACTTGATGGCGGCGTGCGCGGCGGATCCGCGGCCCCAGGGCCTGCGCGATGCAGCGATCATCGCGGTGCTGTATGGCTCGGGCATGCGCAAGTCGGAGTCGGTGAACCTGGATCTGGCCCAGGTCGATTTCGACGAACGCAGCCTGCAGGTGATCGCCAAGGGCAATAAACAGTTGATCAAATATGCGCCGCAATGGGCGTTCGCCAAGCTCCAGGCCTGGCTCGATTTCCGCCGTTCGCAGCTACCGCCGGGGCAGGAGGATGATCTGTTCCTGTTCAACCGCATCCGTCGGGGCAGTCATATCTGCCGCGAGCGTTTGACCAAACACGCGATCTACTACATCGCCCGGCAACGTGGGGCCGAGGTCGGGGTGCGGATCATGCCCCATGACTTTCGCCGCTCGTTCATCACCCGGGTGATCGAAGAACATGACCTGTCGATTGCCCAGAAGCTGGCGCACCACAGCAATATCCAGACCACGGCCAATTACGACGTGCGCGACGATAACGAGCGGCGCCGGGCCATCGACCGGTTCGATCTGTAGTTGCAATAGTTCTGGGCCGTCACGGTGGTTGTGAGGGCCAGCGCAGCCTCGCGGGCTCGGCAGCAGCTACAAAGGTTGCGGCCATCACCAGGTCCCCGAGGGCCAGCGGCTACAGCTGTAGCCGCTGCCGTAAGCGGCGCTGGCACCGTCCAGCACCACAAACACCCCTGGCACACCTTGTGTCCCAGAGCGCCGCAGCTTTAGAAGTCGATCGAAGCCGACAGCAGCAGGGTGCGCGGCGCGCCCTGGGAGAAGGCGCCATAGGAGGCGACGCCGGACCAGTACTCACGGTCGAACAGGTTCTGCACCGTGGCGCGCAAGGTGGTCGGGCGGCCGTCGATCTGGGTGCTGTAGCGAGCCCCGGCATCGATTCGGGTCCAGGGGTCGAGTTGCTGGGCGTTGGACTGATTGACGTACTGGCTGCCGGTGTAGATCGCGCCACTGGTCAGGGTCAGGCCTTCCACCCAGGGCAGGTCCCATTCGGCCCACAGGTTGGCCTGGACCTCGGGCACGCCCACCGGTTTGTTGCCACGGTTGGCGGGAGTGCCGGTCTTGGTCAGCTCGGCATCCAGCAGGGTCACGCCACCGAGCAGGCGCGTGCCCTCGGCCACTTCGCCGAACATGTTCAGCTCGAGCCCGCGGTTGCGCTGTTCGCCTTGTACCGAGTACACCCCGGCGGCCAGCTCGCCGCTGGGCTTCTTGATCTGGAACAGGCTCAGGGTCGAAGTGAAGGTGCCGTAGTCGACCTTGAGCCCCACTTCCTGCTGGCGCGAAATGTAGGGGGCGAAGATTTCCCCGGAGTTGGACGCCGTGGCCGGGGCCACATCGCCCTTGCTCAGGCCTTCGATGTAGTTGTAGTACAGCGACACATGCTCCCAGGGCTTGATCACCACGCCGAACAGCGGGGTGGTGGCGCTTTCATCGTAAGCCGAGGTCACGGCGCCGGCCGGGCTGTAGTTGTCGGAGCGGATGTTCTGCTTGCGCAGGCCGAGGGTCACCTGCAGGCGCTCGTCGAGTACCGACAGGGTGTCGGCCAGGGCCACGCCCGAGAGTTCGGTTTCGGACACTTTCAGCGCATCCGGGGTGGGGATCGCCGGTTTCGGACGATCGACCGGGTGGTAGATGTTGGACAACACGGCCGGCGCCGAAATAATTCCCCGTGACAGCTCATCGCGGTAGCGGCTGACCTGCAGCGAGGTGCTGTGGGCCACCGGCCCGGTGTCGAACCGCGCGCGGGCGCCGGCATCCACGGTGTAGCGCTCGACCTCGAACTTGTAGTAGCCCGGCACCGACGAGGTGTCGCCGGCAGCGTTGGTGATGGTCGGCGTCTGGTCGGACATCCGCGCCACATCGGACTTGCCGCCACCGGCATGGGCGAACAGGGTCAGGGCGTCATTCAGGTCATATTCGCCGCTGAGCAGCGCGGCCTTGTCCCGGGTCTTGGCCCAGCCCCAGTCCTGGGTGACATTGGTGCTGCCGTTGGCCGCGGACGGGATGTCTACCCCCTGGGCAATCAGGAATGGCCGTGAGGGCGCGTCAAATTCTTCCTGCTGGCTGATCAGATCGAGGCTGGTGCGCAGGCGCTCGCCCTGGTAGTCCAGGGAGATCGCGCCGATATCGACTTCCCGCGATTGCTTGTCGATGGAGGTATCGCCCTGCTGGGTGCTGCCGTTGATGCGCACCCCGAACTGGCGCTCGTCGCCGAACCGACGGCTGAGGTCGATATGCCCGCCAAGCTGGCTGTCGGTGGCGTAGCTGGCAGTGAAGCGGGTCAGGTCCTGGTCCAGGGAGCGCTTGGGCACGATATTGATCACGCCACCGACGCCGCTGTTGGGCGACATGCCGTAGAGCAGGGCGCCGGGGCCCTTGATCACCTCGACCCGTTCGGCGTACTCGGTAAACACCCGGTAATTGGGCGCCACGCCATACACCCCGTCGAACGCCAGCTCGCCGAGGTTGCCTTCACCGATCGGAAACCCGCGAATGAAGAACGAGTCGACCACGCCGCCGGTCTGGCCGGTGGCCCGCACCGAAGAGTCGCGCTCAAGCACGTCGGCCACGGTCACCGCCTGCTGGTCCTTGATCATGGTCGAGGTGTAGTTGGCGACGTTGAATGGCACGTCCATCAGGTCTTTGTTGCCCAGCAGGCCGAGGCGTCCGCCGCGTGCCACCTGGCCGCCGGCGTAAACCTCCGGCAAGGCGTCGGCCAGGTTGGCGCTGGCGTTGATGGTGGTCTGCTCCAGGGTCAGGTCGGCGCCGTCACGCGGGCGGGGCGCCAGGCTGTAGCTGCCATCGCTGCGGGCCACCAGGTCCAGGCCGCTGCCGGCCAATAGCTGCTGCAGGACCTCACGGGCCGAATAATTGCCGCTGACCCGGGGGCTGTTCAGGCCCTCGGTCAATGCCGGGTCGAACGACAGCGCCAGGCCGGCTTCGACGGCAACGCGTGACAGGGTAGAGCCCAGAGGGCCGCTGGCGATCTCGTAGGGGCGGCTGGCGACGCTGTTCAGTTGCTCCGGCGCGGCGGCCCACAGGTTCGGGCTGGCCGATGCCAGGGCCAGGCCCAGCAAGGTGCTGCGGATGGCCAGGTGCAACCTGCGATCCAGCAGGGGAGGACGGGCAACGGACATGGCGGGAGGATCCTTTATTGACGAGTTGAGGAGTGCGTTCTCCTCTAGCCAGCCGAGATCGAAAAAAGTATCAGCCCGGATCGATTATTTTTTCGAAGGCGATTCAGCGCGGCGACAACAGCACCCAATAACCATTGAGATGGGTCTTGGCCACCACCGGATAGGTCTGCACCAGCATGTTCAAGGTCCGGCCGGTATCGCTCAGCGGGTAGGAGCCGGAGATGGGCAGGTCGGCAATGGCCGGGTCGCAGCGCACCAGGCCCCGGCGATACCGCCCCAGTTCGCCGAGAAAGTCCGCCAGGCGCATCTTGTCGGCCAGGAGCATGCCCTGGGTCCAGGCCAGGGCCGCGCTGTCGATTGCTTGCAGGCCTTCGAAGGCAAGGGCGGAGAAGGCGCTGCGCTGGCCGGCCTGGACGATTACGGGAGGCATGGCTCCGGCGCCGGCCAAGGCCACGCGGACTGCACCTTCGACCACCGCCAGCAGGGTTCGCGAAAGCTCTTCACGCACGCTGAAACGCGTGCCCAGGGCCTGCATGCGGCCTTGTGCAGTCGCCACCAGGAAAGGCCGCGGATTGGGGCGATTGTCGACCGCGGTGTCGACGAAGATCTCGCCACGGCGCAACAGCACCAGGCGCTGCTGGGCGTCGAAGCGCACATCCACCGCCGAGTCGGTATTGAGGGTCAACCGGGTGCCGTCCACCAGGGTCAGGTGCCGTTGCTGGCCGACCTGCGAGCGGTAATCGGCGGTCCATTGTTGCCATTCGGCGAGCTGCCAGGCGCTCCAGCCCGCCGGCACCAGGGCCAGCAACGCCGCCAGTTTGCCCAGCGCCGCCCTGCGGCCCGGGTTCTGCGGACGGTCGAGGCAAGACATCGCCACCGTTGGCGGCAGCCCACCGAACTTGCCCAGCAACTGTTCGGCCCGCTCCCAGGCCCGCTGGCATTCGGCGCTGCTGGTGCGCCAGCGTTCCCAGGCGGCGTGGTCCTGGGCCGAGACCTCGCCTTCGTGCAGACGCATCAGCCATTCGGCGGCTTCTTCAAGCACTTGCGGGTCGATGATCGACGCCTTGCTGGCCATGGGCATCAGTCCACCAGGCTCAGGCACTGCAAAAAGGCCTGTTTCATATAGCGTTTGACGGTAATCAGCGACACCCCGAGCTGGCTGGCGATGTCGTCGTATTTCAAGCCGCCGATCTGCGACAGCAGAAACGCACGCTTGACCAGGCGTGGCAGGGAGTCGAGCAGGGCGTCGATTTCATGCAGGGTTTCCAGCACCAGCAAGCGCTGCTCCGGGGACGGCACCTCGGGCTCCGGCAACTGCGCCAGGGCGCTCAGGTAGGCTCGCTCCAGTGCCTTGCGCTGATACCAGTTGACCAGGATCCCGCGCGCGACACAGCTCAGGTAGGCGCGCGGCTCCTCGACGATCTCCACCCGCGAGGCGAGGATCCGGGTGAAGGTGTCATGCACCAGGTCGGCCGCATCCATGGCATTGCCCAGCTTCCTGTGCAGGCGCGCGTACAACCAGTGGTGATGGCCACTGTAAAGCGCCTCGACAGTGCGCCTGTGGGTCTGGAGGCCTGCGGGCAGGGAATCGCTCATGAAGGGCTATTTTTGAGAGTGAGAAGTATTCCCAATGCTAATTTACCGCCCGCTTCGGGCGCAAGGAGGATCTGAGGATCCTCCCAACGGTGCAGGCCTGACGCAGCGTCGACCGGCCGCTGGCCAGGCGGTGGATCAGCACCGGCTCGGTTTATGAACCAAGCGCCCCATCAATGGCCTTGATGAGCCGGATCCTGCTCGACCTGCATCACGCCTTTGAACAGCGCCAGTTGCTTGACCCGGGCCGGGGGCAGGGCGCTTTCGGCCTGGATCACCGCCTGGCTCAGCTGGCCTGCGGCTTCCGGCGTCAAACCGGCGCTGCGCAGGGTGGCAGGGTCGAGCAACGAGTCTCCGGCGCAGAGCACCACCCGCCAACCGCTGGCGTTTTTGCTGAGCAGTGCCCGGCCGCCGCGCTGGCCCTGGGTCCAGCCGGCGACGGCGTGCTCGCCTTCGACCGTCACCGGCCCGACATCCAGCGCCGCATCGGGGCGCTCCCAGGTGTGGCGCATCAGGTGCTCGATGCTTTGCTGGTCGGCGGCACTGTCGGCCAGGACCGCAGTGGAGAGGCTGCCCAGCAGCAGTAACAAGGGGGCAAATTTCATGGGGTATTTCCTCGAGTCAAGGCCACCGGCGACAGGCCGGCAGCGAAGGGGATAACGGTGGTTCAAAAGCCCAGTTTCAGTCCCAGTTGCGCTGACGTGCCGGGCATCGGGTAACCGGTGCGGTAGGCGTAGTCACGGTCGAACAGGTTTTCGACGGCGACGAACACTTCGCCGACCTTGCCCAGGGCCGGCAGTGCATGCCCGACCCGCAGGTTGACCACGGTGAAGCTTGAAACCTGGGAAAAGTTGCTCGCCCCGGCTGTGCGTTCCTCGGCCAATACATACATGCCGCGCTGGTACTGGGCATCGGTGCTGAAGCGCCAGGGGCCGGTTTCGTATGTGGTCCCCAGCGACAGCGATTGCCGGGGGGCGTAGGGCAGGGTCTTCAATGATGGCTGGAGCCAGGTGTAGCCGACAAAGCTGCTCCAGCTATCGCTCCAGCGCTGTTGCCAGGTGGCTTCGGCGCCTTTGATCTGGTAGTCCCCGAGGTTGATGAATGAAGGCCGCGAAACCGCCGGTGGGAAGGCGAACAGGTAACGGTCCTGGAGCTTGTCCTTGAACAGCGCCAGATCCAGGGTCGTGTTGTCGAAGGGGTTGAACTTGACCCCGAACTCCCGGTGGTCCAGTTGCTCCGGCTTCAGTTCGCGCCAGGTGTCGCCCAGGGCAGGAATCAGGTTCGCCATCACCGGCGCCCCCAGGCCCGGGTAGTTGATACCCCGCGACCGGTTCAGGCGAAATTCCAGCTGGCTGCTGGACAGCAGCAACCCGGCATGGGGCGCAGTCGCGCTTTCGAACACGTTGTGGTCATAGGTGCGCACCCCGGCCGAGGGCGTCAGGGTCCAGTCCTGATTCAGTTCTAAAGCCTGGCTCAGGGCCAGGTGCGGCGAGATCACGCGCAGGGTCGGTGCATCGAAGTCGGCTCGGGGCGCGGGTGCTACACGCTTGTAGGCGACGCTGCCCTTGCTCTCATCAAGGTCCAGGCCCAGCGTCACTTCGCCGTTGCGCCAGGGGCGCAGGCTTTCTTCCCAGCGCAGCCCTTGCAGGGTGAAATCGCTGATGGTGTCGCCGTCGAGGCCTTGCTGCTCCAGTGCGCTGCCCCGTCCCTGGTTGTGGTAGAGCTTGACGCTGCCGTCGCCCCACTCGTAGCCATGGTCGAGGGACACCGACGCCAGGGTGCCACGGGTATTGAACTGGCCGGTCTTGGTTTCGGGCCGGCCTTTCTGTCCCGGGTCCGAGGCCTGATTGTTGGCGTGCAGCAGCAACAGGCCCGCGCTCCAGTTGTCGTTCAAGCGGTAACCGAGCCGCGCCAGGCCATTGTTCAGGCGGCCATCGCCATCCGCCCGATCCCCATCGGAATGGGCCGCGCCCTGGGCCAGTAGATAATCCCAGTCACCACTGCGGCCGATCAGCGACGCCTGCTCGGTGGCGGTGCGTGAACTGCCGCCACTGAGTTGCAGCTCGCCATGCTGGTTGTCCAAGGCGTCGGCGCTGCGCGGGGTCAGGTCGATGGCGGCAAAGGTGTTGCCGAACTTCTGCGGCTGCGGGCCCTTGTAGACGTTGATGCTCTGCATCGCATTGATCGGCAGCAGGTCCAGCAGCGGGTGGCCCCATACGCCCATGTAGAAGGGCACGCCGTCGATGTAAGTCTTGATCTCGCTGCCCGGCCGGCTGGCGCCCATGCCGCGGATATACACCGCGCCGCCTTCGGCACCGCCAAACGAGCCCACCGGGTTGAAGCGTGAAACCGTGACCCCGGGTGTGCGCCGCAGGGCTGATGCCAGGTCCAGGGCGTTGAGGTCGCGGATCTGTTGCTGGCCGACCACGGTGGTCAGGCTGGCAAATGAATCGACGCTGTTCTGGTCGATCACCGAGGAACCGATGACCGGCGTTACCGGCAGTTCCAGGCTCTGGTCTTGTGCCTTCGCCGCAACACTGGCGCCCCATAGCGTCAGGGATAAGCCGTAGCAAATTGCCTTGTTTGTCATGCCTTGCGTTCCTTGTCATGCACCCGGGCCGATGCCCATGCAGCCGCACCGGCCGGTGGTTTGTTGCTTGAGACGTTCCAACTGCGGCGCACTCGGCGCCGCAGGCGAGGGTGTGATCAGGGTTTGAAAGGGTCAGCAACGCGCACACCGAGGCGGGCCCGAAGGCCGGCAGGTGGCGCTATCGGCGTGACGCCACCGAGCACCCGGCAAAACGCACGGACGCAGGCGAAGTCAGGCCGCGATGACCCTGATCGATCAGTGCAGGGGGGAGGCGCGCGGGTTGGCCGAGGGCCAGGAATAGCGGGGCGGGGCTTTACTGCGGGTTTCAACGGGACGGCGCTGGACTTTGCGCGAGCGCATCAGCCAGGCCAGGCAGACAAAAAATACGATACCGAGGGTAATGGAACTGCACATCGGGCAGTTGAAGGTGCTGGCCCAGTCGCTCTGGGCCTGTGTCGCCGGATCATCTGCGAGGTCGCTGATGCCGGAACCCGAGGCAGACACCGAACAGAACTGCCCGCCGAGGCCGTTGAGCGTGAGGCCGCTCATCTGTCCGTGAGCAATACCGCAGGCCAATAGATTGAACAGGACGCAGGCATACAGCATCCAGGCAATCAGCGAGCGGTCGGTGGCGGTTCGTTCCATGGCGCGAACTCTAGCACCGGACTTCGAGCAGAGAAAGTGCCCGTCTCCCTAGTCCAGGGGGCCCAATACCTGGCGATAGCGCTCCTCGCCCTGAAGCGTCTGACGGGTCAGGCGAATCTCCAGGCCGGGCGGATCGTCCTTGCGGTTGCCACTGAGGGCGGTCCAGCCACGGTCCGTTTCCCAGACCCGGATCTGCAGATCGCTGACGTGGTCCAGTACCGCGACGGGTTGTTTGGGCGCAGGCAGCGGATAGCGATCCCGGGGCGTGCCGGCGGCGCGATACAGGGTGTCGCCCTTGAGCCACCAGCGCACTCGCAGCAAGCCTTCGCCGGGAGTTGCCGCGCTGCGGATCACATCCAGGCGCACGTTGCCGTTGTCGGCACTGCGCACACTGAGCGCCGGTATGGGCGCCGGGGATTCAACTTCATCGTCGACAAGATTTGGCTCGCGCAATTCGGTGCTCGCGCGCAGGGCCACGTCGCGTTCCAACTGCTTCAGTACGCGCAGGATGGCTTCGGTCTGTTCGGTGCTGGCCTGCAAATGGCTGTCGGCGCGGGTCACGCTGTCCAGGCCGCGCCAGGCAATCAGGCTGACGATGGCCATGAGCATGATCGCCACCATTACCTCGATCAGGGTGAACCCCCGTTGCCGAGTGTTCATGGCTGATTCACCACGCGCAGTTGGCCGGCGGCGGTGCGTTGCACGCCGAGGCTGTTTTGACCGTCGGAGAGCAGTACTTGCAGGGGCGGGCTGATCCATTCGGCGTCCAGCACGACGCGTTGCCGAGGCTCCACGCGCACCTGTACCGAAGGCGATTCCCAAGTCCGTGGGCGCAGCTGCGGATCGGCCTGAAAGTGCTCGAATCCGGAATTCGCTTCATTGCGCCGGCTGAAGCGAAAGCCCTTGGCATCCGCCTGCCAGGTGATCGGTCGGCCATCAGCTCGGGCTTCGGCCTGGGCCACCTGCAGCAGTTGGGCCAGGCGCTGGGCATCCTTGCGCAACAGCGCCGCCGGGTCCGGCTTGATACTGAGGCTGATGGCCGCACTGGCGATGCCGACGATCACCAGCACCACCATCAGTTCGATCAGGGTGAAGCCCCACTGCCTGTGCTTGTTCATGCAACAACGTTCCTTCGTTGTGAACCCGTTTGCCGGGGCAATGCGCTGCCGGCAATCAAAAATCCCGGCGTTGTCCTGTAGACTCCGTGACCGGACAAACAGGAGGTCCCGCCATGGCATTCGCCGCTCGTGTATCAGCCCCGCAACTGCTGCAAGGGGGAGCCTTGCTTGTGGCCCTGGCGGGTGCCGCCTGTTGTGTGTTGCTGCTGGTGAGTCCGGCCCAATCCCAGGTGCCGCCCGTGGCGCCCCAGCTCCTGGCCGCGCACTCGGAGAACCCGGCGCGGCAGTGGTTTGCCAACCGGCCGGCCGAGGTCGAGATCCAGGTGTCCGGGGTCATGGCCGGGGGCAGCGGCGCGGTGGCGATTCTCAGCCTCAACCAGGGACCGCCGCGCAGTTATATCGCCGGTGACCAGCTGAGTCGTGGGGTGCGCCTGGTCGCCGTGGAAGCCGATGGCGTGCTGATCGAGCGAGGCGCGCAGCGGGCGCGACTCAAGGTCAGCCCACTGCCGCAGCTGCCGGCCATGCCAAGCCTGATACGCCCCTGACTCACTCATTGCGGCTTGACCAGCGGCCGACTCAGCACTGTTTCCAGACGGGCCAGGGCAGGGGCTTCGCGGCTGCGATCGGAGACCAGAATGCGCACTTGCAACAGGCGGCTTTCAGCGCCGGCAGCGATGCGCTGGTCGCAGCGTAATTGCAGTCGGCCCTGGTCGCATTCGACGGTTTTTTGGCCCTCGCTCAAACGGCCCTCCAGGCGCAATTCGGCCAGTCTGCCCTGGGCTGCCAACAGGGCGATCGAACGGTCCCTGAGCAGGCTGTTGCTCTGGGTCATGACCCCCGCCACACGCACGGCGGCCGCCATGCTCACGGCGATGATCGCCAGGGCTACCAGCACCTCGATCAGGGTAAAACCTTGCTCCTTGCATGGCTGTTGCATCGACGACTCTTGAGCAAAAATCAGGCGCGCAGAATAGCACCCGGGCCGGGCGGAATGGCGAGCGAAACTTCTGTGTATTTTCCCTATTTCAGCGATGTGTTTTTGCTACACTGCGCGCCGAATTGTCATCCAGCCAAGGAAGGTCGATATGGATATCGCGCGCGTCAAATCACACCCCAGATCCGTCCATGGCCAACGTGGTTTCACCCTGATCGAGATCATGGTGGTGGTGGTCATTCTCGGGATCCTGGCGGCCATGGTGGTGCCCAAGGTCCTTGACCGGCCAGACCAGGCACGGGCCACGGCGGCCAGACAGGATATCGCCGGCCTGATGCAGGCACTCAAACTCTACCGCCTCGACCACGGCAGCTACCCGAACATGACCCAGGGCCTGAAGGTGCTGGTGGAACGTCCGGCCGACGCCAAGAACAGCAACTGGCGCTCTTACCTGGAACGCTTGCCCAACGATCCCTGGGGCCATCCCTACAACTACCTCAACCCGGGTGCCAACGGTGAGGTCGACATCTTTTCCCTGGGTGCCGACGGTCAACCCGACGGCGATGGGGTGAATGCGGATATCGGCTCCTGGCAGCTCTAAGAGCCGCCATGCCCAGACCCTCCTCGACCAGCAGTGCCCAGCGTGGCATGGCCATTATCAGCGCCTTGCTGATCGCCGCCGTGGTGGCGGTGATCGCCGGTGGCATGCTGACGCGCCAGGGCATTTTCACCCGCGCCCTGGAGGCCGAACAATCAAGGGTCCAGGGCAGTGTCGCGCTCCTCGGGCACCTGGAAACCAGCCGGCAACTGCTGTGGGATGCCTTGCAGGATGGCGCCCTGACCCGGCTCGATCAGGCCTGGGCACGGCCCATCGGCAGCCTCGCCGCGGCGCCCTCGAACCGTGGCTTGCAGGCGCGCCTGGACGACCAGCAAGGCAAGTTCAACCTGCGCAACCTGATGGCCAACGAGCGGGTCGATATCGGCCAACTGCGCAGTTTCGAACGCCTCTGCGCGATGATCGGAATCAACGCCATGCTCAGCCAACGCATCAGCCAGCGGGTGATTGCCTCCTACCCGCAAGTCTTGAACCAGGCCGCCGGGCAAGCCCGCACGGCCGGTGGTTTCGACAGCGGCCGCGCGACCTCGCCCAATGCCAGCCTCAAGCCGCTGCCCGCCACCCAGCCCATGCTGCGCAGCCTGGACGATCTGCGCGGGATCGAAGGCCTCGATGAGCCGGCGCTGATTCGCCTGCGGCAGTACGTGAGCATTCTGCCGGGCAATACCTGGGTCAACAGCAACACGGCCAGCGCCGAGGTACTGGCCGCCGTGGTGCCCGGGCTGACCTTGCCCCGGGCCAGGGCGCTGGTGGCCGAGCGTGATCATGGCCAGTGGTTTATCAATCGCGGTGACTTCGTCAACCGCGCGCGCCTGCCGGGGCTGGCGGTGGACGGCTTGACTGTCGGCATTGGCAGCGAGTGGTTTCTGTTTCAGGGCGAGTCGCACCTCGACCGGCGTCGGGTCAGCCTGCAAGCCTTGTTGCACCGTCCGCAGGACCGCATGCCACGGGTCATCTGGTCGCGGGAGGGGGTATGAGCCGCTTGCGAATCGCCTTGCCGCCGCTGGCCAGCCTGACCCTGCACTGCGAGTTGGAGTTTGCCCGCCTGGCCACGGACGGTCAGGTCCGCGAGCTCGGCCGCAGCCACCTGATGCAATTGGGGCAAGGCGCCAGGCCGGCCGTTGTCGAGTGTTTTTTGCACCCGACCGACACTGTATTGACCAGCATCGAAGTCCCCCCGTTGTCAGCGGCCAAGGTCACCACGGCAGTGGGCTGCGCGGCCCAGGCGCTGATTCTCGGCGACAGCGCATTGATGTATATCGCCCATGGCCCCCGTGGCAGCGGCGGGCAGGTGTACCTGAGCTGGCTGCCCAAGGCCGCGCTGGAGCATTTGGCGCGGCTGTTGAGCGCAAGCGGCGTGAAGTTGCGCGGCCTGTATCCGGCACCTTATGTGCTGCCGATCCCGCCGCCCGGGCAAGTCAGCGCCTGCGTGCTGGACGGGCACTTACTGCTGCGCCACAGCGCCGAGCAGGCCAGGGTGCAACCGCTGTTTCAGCACGACGCGGACCCGCTGCTGGCCGGTGGCAGCGGGCTGCGCTGGATCGGTGAAGGCGCACCCGCCACGGTGCAGGAGCACCTTGCAGCGCAACAACGCTGGTGCGGCACACCGCCCACCTGGGGCCTGCATGGCGGGCTCGACGC
>NZ_ATLP01000081.1:0-44413 GCF_000416215.1 Pseudomonas sp. CF161 | reverse complement strand
GCCGCGATGCCCAGGGCCTGCCCACGGGCGTGCTGCTCAGCCTGCCCCAGGGCGAGGACGCGCGCCTGCTGCGCGCCGCGTTGTCGGTGGAGGCCGCGCTGCTCGATTCCTGAAATTCCCTTTGCCCTTTCCAACAACCCGCAACAATTGGAGGCCGCTCATGGCTAAAGAAATTCTCTGTGCATTTGGTGTCGACGTGGACGCGGTGGCCGGCTGGCTCGGCTCCTACGGCGGTGAAGATTCCCCGGACGATATCTCCCGCGGGCTGTTCGCCGGCGAGATCGGCGCGCCACGCCTGCTCAAGCTGTTCGAGCGCTACGGCCTGCGCACCACCTGGTTTATTCCCGGGCACTCGATGGAAACCTTCCCCGAGCAGATGAAGGCCGTGGCCGACGCCGGCCATGAAATCGGTGTGCATGGCTACAGCCATGAAAACCCGATTGCGATGACCGCCGAGCAGGAAGAAATCGTCCTCGACAAGTCCATCGAGCTGATCACCCAGGTCACCGGCAAACGCCCCACCGGCTATGTCGCGCCCTGGTGGGAGTTCAGCAAGGTGACCAACGAACTGCTGCTGAAAAAGGGCATCAAGTACGACCACAGCCTGATGCACAACGACTTCCATCCGTACTACGTGCGGGTCGGCGACAGCTGGACCAAGATCGACTACAGCCAGCACCCCGACACCTGGATGAAGCCCCTGGTGCGCGGCCAGGAAACCGACTTGGTGGAGATCCCGGCCAACTGGTACCTCGACGACCTGCCGCCAATGATGTTTATCAAAAAAGCCCCCAACAGCCACGGCTTCGTCAACCCACGGCACCTCGAAGAAATGTGGCGCGACCAGTTCGACTGGGTCTACCGCGAGCACGAACACGCGGTGTTCACCATGACCATCCACCCCGACGTTTCCGGCCGCCCGCAAGTGCTGCTGATGCTCGAACGCCTGATCGAACACATCCAGAGCCATGCCGGCGTGCGCTTCGTCACCTTCGACGAGATCGCCGACGACTTTATCCGCCGTAACCCCCGTAACCGCTGATCACCGCAACTTACTTGAGGCGCGATCCATGTCTATCTACAACAAGCTCGACCTGACTGGCTGGAAACCCCAGCAGTTGACCCCGGCCCAAGTGCGCTTTGCCACCTGGATCGCGTTTTTCGCCTGGGTGTTTGCGGTGTACGACTTCATTCTGTTTGGCACCTTGCTCCCGGAAATCGGCCGGCATTTTGGCTGGGGCGAGGTCGAGCAGGCCGAGATCGCCACCTGGGTTGCGGTTGGCACCGCGGTGGTGGCCCTGGCCATCGGCCCGCTGGTGGACAAACTGGGGCGGCGCACCGGGATTATCTTCACTGTCGCCGGCTCGGCCCTGTGCTCGGCCTTGACCGCCATTGGCGGTTCATGGGGCAAGTCGCCGCTGATCCTGATCCGTTCCCTGGGCGGCCTGGGGTATGCCGAGGAGACGGTCAACGCCACCTACCTCAGCGAGCTGTACGCCGCCTCGGATGACCCGAAGCTGGCCAAGCGCCGGGGCTTTATCTACAGCCTGGTGCAGGGCGGCTGGCCGGTCGGGGCCTTGATCGCCGCCGGTTTGACCGCGGTGCTGCTGCCGATCATTGGCTGGCAGGGCTGCTTTATCTTCGCCGCGATCCCGGCCATCGTCATCGCGATCATGGCGCGCAAGCTCAAGGAGAGCCCGCAGTTCCAGATCCATCAACGCATCACCCAGTTGCGCAAAAGCGGCGCGGTCAGCGAAGCGCAAGCGGTGGCCAGCACCTACGGCGTGGACTACGACGAACACAGCAAGGCCGGGCTCAAGGCGGCATTCCGCGGCACCTCGCGCCGCGCGACCCTGGTGATCGGCGCGGCGATCCTGCTCAACTGGGCGGCGATCCAGGTGTTCAGCGTGCTCGGCACTTCGGTGATCGTCAGCGTGCATCACATCTCGTTCGAGAACTCGCTGATCATCCTCGTGCTGTCCAACCTGGTGGGCTACTGCGGTTACCTGAGCCACGGCTGGATGGGCGACAAGATCGGCCGGCGCAACGTTATCGGCCTGGGCTGGATGCTCGGCGGCCTGTCGTTCGCCGGCATGCTCTACGGCCCGAGCAACATGCCGACGGTGGTGGGGCTGTACAGCCTGGGCCTGTTCTTTTTGATCGGCCCGTACTCGGCGGCGCTGTTTTTCATCAGTGAAAGCTTCCCCACCAGCATCCGCGCCACCGGCGGCGCGATCATCCACGCCATGGGCCCGATCGGCGCGGTGGTGGCGGGCTTTGGCGCGACCCAGGTGCTGTCGGCCGGTGGCGATTGGCAGACCTCGGCCCTGTACTTCGGCGCACTGCCTTGCTTCCTCTCGGGTGCGCTGATGTTCGCCGCGCGCCATGTGCGTCCTGAAACCGTGAAATAAGGAAAAAGACTCCCATGACTCAGAAAGTCGCATTGATCACCGGGGCCGCCAGCGGCATCGGCCAGGCCCTGGCAGTGGCGTATGCCCAGCGCGGGGTGGCGGTGGTCGGCGGGTATTTCCCGGCCGACCCCCATGACCCGCAGATCACCCGGACCCTGGTTGAAGAGGCCGGCGGCCAGTGCCTGATGCTGCCGCTGGATGTCACGGACAGCCAGTCGGTGGACGCGCTGGCCGAGCAGGCGGTGCAGACCTTCGGTCGCCTTGATTACGCGGTGGCCAACGCCGGCCTGCTGCGCCGCGCGCCGTTGCTGGAGATGACCGACCAGGCCTGGAACGCCATGCTCGACGTCGACCTGACCGGGGTCATGCGCACCTTTCGCGCAGCGGTTCGGCACATGGGCGAGGGCGGTGCGCTGGTGGCGATCTCGTCGATTGCCGGCGGCGTCTATGGCTGGCAGGACCACGCTCACTACGCGGCGGCCAAGGCCGGTGTGCCGGGCTTGTGCCGTTCGCTGGCGGTGGAGCTGGCAGGGCGCGGCATCCGTTGCAACGCGGTGATCCCGGGGCTGATCGAAACCCCGCAGTCCCTGGACAGCCAAAACTCCCTGGGCCCGGAAGGCCTGGCCAAAGCCGCCAAGGCCATCCCCCTGGGGCGGGTCGGGCGCGCCGATGAAGTGGCGTCGCTGGTGCGTTTCCTCACCAGCGACGAAGCCAGCTACCTGACCGGGCAAAGCATCATCATCGACGGCGGCTTGACCGTGCGCTGGCCTGACTGACCGGCCATCCGACACCTGTCGCCGCTGCCGCCAGGCTGCGCTGGCCCTAACGGTCGCCGTAGGAGTGTCGGGCAAATAAGTGGTGTTTTTCCAGGCGCGCTCAGCCTCGCGGCAGCGGCCACAGAATTTTTGCTACAGGAGTTTCCCATGTCTCAACTGTCCAATCGCCGCGCCGTGATCACCGGGGCCGGCAGTGGTATCGGGGCGGCCATCGCCCGGGCTTATGCGGTGGCCGGTGCACGGTTGTTGCTGGCTGATCGCGACCCCGCGCGCCTGGCCGAAAGCGCCCAGGCCTGCCGGGACCTGGGGGCGCAGGTGTTCGAGTGCGTGGCCGATGTCGGCAGCGTCGAAGGCGCCCAGGCCGGGGTCGATGCCTGTGTCGCGCAGTTTGGCGGCATCGATATCCTGGTGAACAACGCCGGCATGCTGACCCAGGCACGCTGCGTCGACCTCAGCATCGAGATGTGGAACGACATGCTGCGGGTCGACCTCACCAGCGTCTTTGTCGCCAGCCAGCGCGCCTTGCCACACATGCTGGCCCAGCGCTGGGGGCGGATCATCAACGTCGCCTCGCAACTGGGGATCAAGGGCGGCGCCGAGCTGACTCACTACGCCGCAGCCAAGGCCGGGGTGATCGGTTTTACCAAGTCCCTGGCCCTGGAAGTGGCCAAGGACAATGTGCTGGTCAACGCCATTGCCCCGGGGCCGATCGAGACGCCGCTGGTGGCCGGCATCAGCAGCGCCTGGAAAACCGCCAAGGCCGCCGAGTTGCCCCTCGGGCGTTTCGGCCTGGCCGATGAAGTGGCGCCGGTCGCGGTGCTGCTGGCCAGCGAGCCGGGGGGCAACCTGTTTGTCGGCCAGACCCTGGGCCCGAACTCCGGTGACGTCATGCCCTGAAGGAGGCCTGAACATGTGTGGTTTGTGCGGTTTGTTGGGCGAGGACGTGCACTGGAGCGACCCCCTGGGCGGCGAACTGCCCCGGCGCCGCGAACGCTTGCGGCGGATCGCTGCGATCAACCGGGTGCTGGCGCCCTGGCGGCTCAAGGTCGAGGACTTCCAGGGCTCGGCCTACCTGCTGCTCGGCGCCACCGGCCGCCAGGAACTGGCCAGCGGCCTGGAGCAGCTCTGGGGCCAGGCCGAAGCCATGCTCGGCCGCCCGCTGGACCCCTTGGATCCCGGCCTGTTACAGCACCTGGAGCACGGCCGATGAGCATCGCCCTGAACGTGATCACCGGTTTTCTCGGCAGCGGCAAGACCACCTTGCTCAACCGCCTGTTGCAGGGCGAAAGCCTGGGTGACACGGCGCTGCTGATCAACGAATTCGGCGACGTCGGCATCGATCATCTGCTGGTGGAGGAGGTGGCGCCCGACACCGTGCTGCTGCCCAGCGGCTGCATCTGCTGCTCGATTCGCGGCGAGCTCAAGGACGCGTTGCTCGGCCTTCTGGCGCGCCGCAATCGCGGCGAGATCCCGGCCTTTCGCCGGGTGATTCTGGAGACCACCGGCCTGGCCGATCCGGCGCCGATTCTCGCCACCTTGAATAACGATCCGCAACTGCGCGGGCGCTTTCATATCGGCCTGGTGGTGACCCTGGTGGACGCCAGCCATGCCCAGCTGCAAGAACGGATTCACCCGGAATGGCTGGCCCAGGTGGCCGCGGCCGATCGCCTGTTGCTGAGCAAGACCGACTGCACCGAGCCGGCGTTGGTGGCCCGGTTGCGCGAGCGCTTGCAGGTACTGAACCCCGGCGCGCCGATGCTCGACAGCCATGCGGTGCACAGCGGCGAGCAACTGTTGCTGGGCGAGGGCGTGCGCAGCGCAGAGCCTGAAGTCGAGGTTGCGCGCTGGCAGTTGCAGCGGCCGCCGCCTGCAACGGCGCAGCATGGCGCGGCGCAGGTGTGCTGCCTGGAGTTCGAACAGCCCCTGGATTGGGTCGGCTTCGGGGTCTGGCTGTCGATGCTGCTAAGATGCCACGGCGAACGTATTCTGCGCGTCAAAGGATTGCTCAACGTGAACGCCAGCCAAGCCCCTATCGTCATCCATGGTGTGCAGCATTGCCTGCACGCTCCCGTGCACCTTGCCCGTTGGCCCGGCAGCGATCGGCATTCGCGGCTGGTGTTTATTTTGCGTGGGCTGGACCCGGCCCAACTGCGCCGTTCCTTCGAGGTGTTTGCCCGCAGTTTTGCCCCGGCCCCCGGGGAACCTGCCTGATGCGTGGCACGCAACCGATCACATTGCGGGTCCTGGGCACCTCGGTGACCTTGCTGGAATCGCTGCGGGTCCGCGCCGAGCAGGACCTGGGCATCCGTCTGGTGTACCAGGTGCACGACGTCGAGCAGGCGCAGCGCATCGCGGTGATGCAGCCCGACAGCTACGACCTGTATGACCAGTGGTTTCACAACGTCGACTTTGTCTGGCCGGCGCGGGCGATCCAGCCGATCGACACCCGGCGCATTGCCCTGTGGCATGAAATCAACGACCTGCCCAAGCGCGGACGGCTGTCGGCCAGCGACCGCCTGGGCAGTGGCAGCGTGCCCAGCGAACGGCTGTTCGTGCAGCATGACGGCAGCCTCGGCAGTGCGGTCAGCGAGCGCATCAGCATGTTGCCGCTGACCCACAATGCCGACAGTTTTGCCTACCGTCCGGAGCGTTTGCCGGCCGGTTTGAGCCGCGCCAATGAGAGTTGGGGCTGGTTGCTGGACCCGGCCTGGAGCGGGCGTATCGCCCTGCAAAGCGACGCGGCGATTGGTGCGCTGGACGCGGCCCTGGCGATTCAGGGCAGTGGCTTGGCGTCGTTCAAGGACATCGGCAACCTGAGCATCGAGGAGATCGACAGCCTGGCGCAGATCCTCGTGCGCAAGCAGCGCGAGGGGCATTTTGCGGCGTTCTGGTCGGACGATGAAGAAGCCGCGCAATTGATGCTCAGCCCGTGCATCGATATCCAGAGCCTGTGGTCACCGACCCTGATGCGCCTGCATCGGGCCGGGGTCAAATACCGCCTGGCGGTGCCGCGCGAAGGGTACCGCGCGTGGTTTGGCGGGTTGTCGTTGTCGCGCCATGCCCAGGGCCCGGTGCTGGATGCGGCCTACGCCTACCTCAACTGGTGGTTGTCGGGCTGGCCCGGCGCGGTGATGGCGCGCCAGGGCTATTACATCGGCAACCCGGCCCGCAGCCGCGACCACCTGAGCAGTGCCGAATGGGATTACTGGTACGCCGGCAAGCCGGCCCGGGAGCAATTGCCGGGCAGCGATGGCGAGCCCTTGATCGAAATCGGCGAAACCCGTGACGGCGGCTCCTACGAGCAGCGCATGGGGCATATCGCGGTGTGGAATTCGGTGATGGACGAGCACAACTACCTGGTGCGCCGCTGGGGCGATTTCCTGCGCGCGGGGAGCAAAAGCGCAGGCCGCGGGAAGGGGTGATCCTCCTTTCCCGAAACCCCGCGCACCCGCAGCTGTAGCCGGGCCTGGCGGCAGCGGCTACGCCTGTTCAGAAGAACCTTGTCACGCTGACCTTGGCGTTGCGGCCCAGGCTGGTGGCGTTTTCGCCGCTCAGTGGTGGGCGGTAGTCGCGGTTGAACATGTTGTCCAGGGTGAAGTTGACCTCGGTGCCCTTGAGGTACGCCTGCTGCGGTTTCCAGCTGGCGAACAGGCCCTGCACGTTGAAGCGATCATTCTCGTACTGGTCCCAGCTGGTGTCGCCCAGGACACTGGCTGGGCCCTTGGCGTACTTGTCGCTCGGCACGCGGTCGGTCTGGCGCATCCACATTCCCTGCCAGCCCACTTGCGCATCCCACTGCGGGATTTTAAAGCCCAGGGTCGCCACCCATTTGCTCGGCGGAATATCCCGCGCCCAGACATTTGGCCCCCAGGGGTTGGTGTAGGCGCCCTCGTGCTTGCCGGTGATCCAGGAGTACGACAGCGAACCGAACACATAGGTCGAGTCGTAGAAGCTTTCGATATCAATGCCCTTGATGGTCAGGTCGCCGATGTTGCGGTACACCGAGATCGGCGAGCCGCTGCACACCTGGCTGATGCTCTGGCCCTTGATCAATTGCTCCGGGCAACCGATCCCGAGGTTTTTCATGATCTCGTCTTTGATGGTGTTGTGATAAAGCGTGGTGCGGATTTGCGCCGCATCGGAGTCGGTGAGGATCTTCGAGAAGCTGGTGACGTTACCCGCACGCAGGGCGGTGATCCGCTCCGGGTCGAGGTTGCGGCTGGTGGCCGAGCGGGTCGAGCTCGGGGACTGGACTTCATACTGTTCGTCGATCACCGGTGCGCGCCAGGTCTTGCTGTAGTCGGCGAACAGGGCAACCTCCGGGGTCACCGTCCAGAAGGCCGACAGGCGCGGCGACCAGCCGGTGTAGGTCTTGTCGCTGTAGTCGTGGCCGGCCTTGGGATCTGGGCTGTTGTACAGCGGCGCGTCGTTTTTCTCGCCGCGGTTGCGTACATAGTCGTAGCGCAGGGACGGGGTCAGGGTGAAGTTGCCCAGGCTCACCGCGTCCTGGATGTAGAAGGCGTTGTTGTCGACCTTGCCATGGGGCATGAAGCCCGGCTGGTAATGGCCGTAGTTGTACTGGGCCACCTCATAGGTGCTGCCGGGCATCCACATGTCGACTTCGCGGGTGTGCTTGCGGATCTGCACGCCATTGGTCAATGCATGTTGCAGCGGGCCGGTTTCGAAGCGGCTGACGTTCTTCAACTCGAGGATCTTGTCTTCATAACCCACGGTGATCTTGCGTCCGCCCGAGGTCGGCTGATAGAAGGCGGTCGGGCCGCGTTCGTCGGTCTGCTCGGTCTTGGAGTTGGAGTACTTGAGCTCCAGGTCGATCCACGGGTTGTCCAGCGGGGTGTATTGGTACTTGGTCTGCCAGGTGGTATCGACCGTGTTGCGCTGGGCCAGGTAACGCTTGGTGGCACCGTCATAACCGAAGCGATTGATGTCGGACTGGCTCGGCGGCGACGGGTAACTCTTGGCCGAAAACGGCGCGAAGATATCGCTGTCGGAGCGCATGTAGGTAAAGCCCAGGCGGTGCTCGTCGGTCAGTTGCATATTGAGTTTGTACAGCTCGCCTTCCAGGTCCTGGGCGGTGTTGGGCAGGCGCTTGGGGTTGACCGGGTAGACGTTGCGCGGGTCGGGCTGGGCGCTGGCCATTTTCATGTCGTCGCCGTCGCGCTTGGTCCAGTAGGCCAGCACGTCGAACCGCCGGTCCTCGGTGCGGCCATACACGGCCGAGGTGTAGGCCTGTTCATGGCTGTTGCTGCTGTAGCCGTACTTGACCATGGCCCCGACATCGCGGCCTTCCTGCAACAGGTCCGGGGCGTCCTTGGTTTCCATGCGGATGGTGCCGCCAAAGCCGCCGTTGCCGGTCTGGGGCGAGTGCGGGCCCTTTTCCACTTCGACGCGCTTGATCATTTCCGGCTCGATGAAGATCGAACCCTGCTGATAACGTTCGAAGCCGCTCTTGGTCGCACCGTCGACGCTCATGGGAACGTCTTCGGCATCCCCCAGGCCCCAGATGTTGACGGTCTGGCCGCCGGGCTTGAGCGAACCGCCGAGGGTCACGCCGGGCAGGGTGTTGATCAGGCTCGGGATGTTGTTGGCCAGGTGGCGGTCCATTTCTTCCTGGTTCAGGGTCGAGCGGCCGACGGTGGCCGCGTCCACTTCCTGGCCATTGCCGATCACGCTCATGGCCCCCAGCTGCAACGCCGAACCGCTGGTGCTGCTGTCGTTTTCAGCCGGGCGCACGACGTAGGTGTTGTCGACCTTGACCAGGCTGAAGGCGCTGTTCTTGAGCAGCGCGCCAATCGCCGCCTCGGCGCTGTAGTCGCCGTTGAGGGCCGGGGCCTTGATGTTGCGCAGCAGCTCTTCGTCGAACAGCAACTGGATCTTCGCCTGTTGCGCGATCTGGCTCAGCGAGCTGGCCAGTGCCTGTGCCGGCAGCTGGAAATGGATCGACTCGGCCTGGGCCTGCAGGCTGAACGCCATGCAAACCGCCAGCAGAGTTGGACGGGAACAAACGAACTGAAGATGCTGATGCACGCGAAACATGACTTCCCCCCGGTATGGCAACAAAGGCCAAAAGCACCGCAATGACGGCGCAGACGGGAAGAAGACGCGGCGCTGGAAAAAAACCTCATATGCGAATGCAAAATATTCGCATATGAGTTTCAGGGACGGGCTTCGATGCGGATCTTGCCATCGGCCAGGGCCACGGTGCGCACCGGTATCAGCGCTGGCAGGGCTTTGATCAGGGCGTCCGGATCGTTGATGTCGAGGTTGCCCGAGACCTTGAATGCGCCCAGGGCGCCGTCTGCCAATTGCACCGGCTGGCGGCGGTAGAGGTTGAGTTCGTCCACCAGGCCGATCAGCTCGCGGTTGCGAAACGCCAGGCGCCCGTTGCGCCAGTCGGCCACGTCATCGCTGGCCAGGGTCTGGCGTTGCAGGGTGCCCTTGGCCAGGTCATAGGTGGCCTGTTGCCGGGCGCCGAGCAGGGTGTTGTCGGCCGGGTTGCCGTCCGGCGTGAACGCCACCTGGCCGTGGGCGACGCTGACCACCAGTTGTCGCTGCCCACGCCGCACATCGAACGCGGTGCCGACCACGCGCACCTTGGCCTCGCCGGCGTGCACCCATAACGGGCGTTCCTTGTCGGGGGCGACCTCCAGGTACAGCTGGCCTTGGTCGAGGTAGATCTCCCGCTGGTGGGCGCTGAAATCGATGCGCAAGCGGGTGTTGGCGTTGACATACAAGGTACTGCCATCGGGCAGGTTCAGGGTGCGACTGCCCTTGTCCTGGGCCGCGACTTCCTGGGTGTACGCCAACTGCGGCGTGCCCAGGTTGAGCGCCAGCACCGCGCACAGCAGGGCCGCGGCCACGGCCAGCGCCGGGCGCCAGAGCGGCGTCTTGCGCACCGGCAACGGCACCGGGCGGTTGAGTTGCTGGAGCTCGGCAAGGTCGGCCCACAGTTGCTCGAACTCGGCATAGGCCCGCGCATGCAGCGGCTGCGCAACCCAGGCTTCGAAGCTGCGACGGGTGTCGCGGTCGGGGTCGTTGCGGTTGCGTGCAAACCAACTGGCGGCCTGGGCATCGATGCTGTCGCTGTCGATGTCACTGTGTGTGCCGGGAAGGCGGGTCATTCGGGCTGCTCCTTGCCGTGTGCTGGTTGAAGGCGCTGCTTGCAGTGCAATAGGGCAGAGGCGATGTGTTTTTCCACCATGCTCAATGAAATCCCCATGCGCTCGGCGATCTGCGCCTGACTCAGGCCTTCGAAGCGGTGCAGCATAAGGGCTTCTCGCCGGCGCGGCGAGAGTTCTGCCAGGACGTCTTTCAACTGTTCCAGTCTCTGCAGGCGTTGGGCGGCGGGCAGTGGTTCGTTGTGTTCATCGGCCAGCGGCTCGCTGTCGCTGCCGATCTCGCCGTGCACGCCATGGCGAACCTGCTGGCGTCGCCAGTGATCGCGCAGCAGGTTGCGTGCCATCTGAAACAGAAAGGCACGGGGTTGTTCGACTTTGGCCTGGTCGCGGTAGTCCAGCCATTGGGTGAACACGTCCTGGGTCATGTCCGCCGCATCGCTGGCGTTGTCCGTGCGCTTGCGCAGGAAATGCAGGATGTCCGCATAAAACCCGCGAACGGTGTCAGCCGACACGGGGTCGGGCTTGAGACGAGACATGGATACCCTTCTGGACGACGCAAGGACGCGAAAGTCGCGAATGATATCGAGAACTATTATTATTTGTCATTTTTTATCAGGGCTGCCCGCCATACAGGCGTCGAGCCATGGGCGGGCGGCTCGCGAAGGTGCGCTGAACAGCCGGTCAAGCGACCGGCTGGGCACAGCGTTGGTCTCAGATCACAAAAAAGCCATGGGTCGCATCACGCGCCAATTGCGCCACCAGCCCGTATTCCCAATCCAGGTAACCCTGCATGGCTTCGCGCGGGTTGTCGGTGCCCTCGTAGGGCCGGCGATAGCGGTCGATGCGTGGCGCGGCCAGGTGCTGGCGGCTTTCTTCCACGGGCAGGCCGGCGGCGATCCAGGCCGTGGTGCCGCCCTTGAGCACAAACACCGGGCGCCGGGTCAGGGCTTGCAGCTCGGGCACCACGAAGCGCGCCAGCAGGCTGCTGCCACAGGTCAGGACAAAGCGCTGCGGCGCATCGATGCCGGCCAGGGACTCGGCCAGTTGGCTGCGCAGGGCCCACCAGGCCCCGGGAATGTGGCGCTGCACGTAGTTCGCGCTGGCGGTGAAGTCGAGCACCAGGGTCCCGGGTGTTTCCAGCCACTGGGCCAGGGTCTGCGGGCTGATTTCTTCGGCCACCGGCACGGCGGGCAAGGGCGCCTGCCAGGCCCCGGTTTCACTGAAGTCGGCCGCTTGCAGGCCATCGAGCACCGCCACCTGCCAACCCATTTGCGCCAGCCATGAAGCGCTCATATTGGCGCGCACGCCGTCGTCATCCACCAGCACCAGCCGCGCGCCGCGCACGCTGGCGACGTGGTCGGTCTCCTGTACCAGTTGGCCGCCGGGGGTGGAGCGGGCGCCGGGTAAATGGCCGTCGGCATATTCCTCCGGGGTGCGCACATCGAACAGGTAGGTGGTGCGCTGGCCGTCGGCTTGCCACTGGTGCAACTGGGTACGGTCGATGCGCGCCACCTCGGCCTGGTCGGCCACGGCCCGTGCCGACTGTTGCGCCAGGGCCTGGTTGCCCGGGGTGGCGGCCTTGAAGCGGCGCTGCTGCCCGTGTTCCAGGCGCTGCCCGGCCAGGGTCCAGCCGATGGTGCCGTTGCGCAGGGCCGCCACCGGGTTGGGGATGCCGCCGTTGACCAGGGATTGGGTGCCGATGATGCTGCGGGTCCGCCCGGCGCAATTGACGATGACTCGGGTCTGCGGGTCGGGCGCCAGTTCGCGCACCCGCAGCAGCAATTCGGCGCCGGGGACGCTGGTGCTGCCGGGGATGCTCATGGTCTGGTATTCGTCGAAACGCCGCGCATCGAGCACCACCAGGTCGGCCTTGGCGTCGAGCAGGGCCTGGACTTCCTCGGCCGCCAGCGACGGCGTGTGGCGCTGCGCGTCCACCAGTTCGCCGAAGGATTTGCTCGGCACATTGACGTCCTTGAACAGCTCGCCGCCCGCCGCGTGCCAGCCGTCGAGGCCGCCCTCGAGTAGCGCCACATCGTGGTAACCCAGGGCCCGCAGGCGTTGCGCGGCCAACTGCGCCAGGCCTTCACCCTGGTCGTAGACGGTGATCGGCGTATTGCTGCGCGGGATGCGCGCGTACACCTCCAGCTCCAGTTTCGACAGCGGGATATTGGCCGCGAACAACGGGTGGGCTTCGGCGAACGGGGCTTCTTCACGGACGTCGAGCAGCGCCAGTTCCTGGCGCTCGAGCAGGGCCTGGCGGATCTGGGCGTGGCTGCGGGTGGGGAAATCGGTCATTGCGGGGGCTCCTTCGACAGGTCCCAGAAGTTTGGCAAAAGGCTGTTGGAGTAGCCGGAGATAAAGGGTTTTTCAGTGCCGTCCAGGTCATACACCGCGCGTTTTACCGCGCCGATATTGGCCCCGTACACGTGGATGCTGATGGACACCTGGTCGGCATGGGCATTGGCCACCTGATGGATATCGCCGACCTGGGGCGACACCGCTTCCACTTGCCCGGGTTCCAGGCGCAGCGCTTCGCCCGCCGCTTGCAGGCGGCCATCGGCCTGGCGCGCGAAGCCCTGGGAGTATTCGGCACCGCGCAGCATGCCGATCAGCCCCCAGACCCGGTGATCGTGAATCGGCGTGCGCTGCCCCGGGCCCCAGACAAAACTGACGATGGAAAAGCGCTGCAGCGCATCGGCGTGCAACAAAAACTGCTGGTAGCGCTCGGGGTCCGGCTGGGCGAAGGCTTCGGGCAGCCAATCGTCATGGCTGACCAGCGCGCGCAGCAGCTGGGCACCGTGGTCGAGGATCTGCGCCTCGGGAGGCTGCTGTTCAAGCAGTTGCGCCAACTGCTGGACGAACAGCCGCAGGCGTCCCAGGTTGGCCGGGGCGGGGCGGGCGGTTAATGCGTTGTGGGGCATGGGCTCCCTCCGTGGAAGCTGGAAAGTTCGAGGCGAACGACCACTGTGCGCTAGAAGGTATTATTCTTTTTGGGTATTTTTCCAGTGATTTATTATGCTAAAAAAGAATGAATATAGATGATTTTCAAGGTGCTGCCGGAACCCATGGCCGCCGTGCCCGGCCACGCTGGTTCGTGGCCCTCGGATGCTGGTTTATTCATCTGCTTATTGCATATCTAAAATTAGGATAAATGCATTTTTTGTATATTAAGTTAGAACCAAAACGAATTTCACGAGGGTTTTTTATGTAGTTAGCATGGGGCTCAACGCGTCGAAAAAGGGAAGTCGAGATGCCCGCGCAAGCCCCCCATTACTCAGTCTTGTCCGTATTCCTGCCAGGTTCCGTGAATCGGCAGCGCTCGCGCAGGAGCCAGCCATGAGCCTTTCTTCCGTGGCCCAGCGCCCGCAGGCAGCGCCGCCGGTGGCGTTATCCCATGCCACCCTCGACTCGCCAGAATTCGCCGAACTGCTGCACAACCTGTCCAGCGAGTTTGCCGCCAGTGCCGCGCACTATGACCGGCACAGCGAGTTTCCCCACGCCAACCTGCAGCGCCTGCATGAACATGGCTTGCTGGCCCTGACCGTGCCGCGCCAGCTGGGCGGCAGCGAGGCCAGCCTGGCCCAGGCACGGCGGGTCATCAGCGCCGTGGCCCGGGGCGAGCCGTCCACCGCCCTGGTGCTGGTGATGCAATACCTGCAACACACGCGCCTGCAACATAACCAGGCCTGGCCCCTGCACCTGCGCCAGCGCGTGGCGCGGGAGGCGGTGGAGTCGGGGGCGCTGATCAATGCCCTGCGGGTCGAGCCGGACCTGGGCACCCCAGCCCGTGGCGGCTTGCCCGGAACCCTGGCACGCCGCGTTGAAGGCGGCTGGCGCATCAGCGGGCGCAAGATTTATTCCACCGGGATCCCCGGCCTGACCTGGCTCTCGGTCTGGGCCCGCAGCGACGACGCCGAGCCGCAGGTGGGCACCTGGCTGGTGCACCGCGAGACCCCGGGGATCAGCGTCGAAGAAACCTGGGATCACCTGGGCATGCGCGCCACTGGCAGCCACGACGTGATTTTCGATGAGGTGTTCGTGCCTCTGGAGCAGGCGGTGGACATCCAGCCGGCCCACGTGCCGCGCCCGTCCGAGCTCGACAGCAATGGGGTGCTGTGGCTGGCGGTGCTGCTGTCGTCGATCTACGACGGGGTGGCCCGCGCCGCGCGCGATTGGCTGGTGACCTGGCTTGCCGAACGGACACCGGCCAACCTCGGCGCACCGCTGGCGAGCCTGCCGCGGTTTCAGGAATTGATCGGGCGGATCGACGCCCTGCTATTGAACAACCGGGTGCTGCTGGACGCCGCCGCCGAGGGGCGGATCGCCCCGGGTGAGGCGACCCAGATCAAGTACCTGGTCACCAGCAACGCCATCAGCGCCGTCGAGCTGGGTATTGAAGCCATCGGCAATCCGGGGCTGGCCCGGGGCAACCCGATCGAGCGCCATTACCGCGACGTGCTCTGCAGCCGGATTCACACCCCGCAGAACGACGCGATCCTCAGCGCCGCCGGACGCGCCGCGTTTGCCTTGCCCGCCCGGGGAGCCCAGGCATGACCCGCATCGCCAGCCAGCTGGACGCGGCCTTCAATGCCCGCCTGCGGGAACTGCTGCCGGATGTCGAGGTGCTGGCGTTGCCCCGGGGGCTGCCCCAGGCCTTGCCGGCGGATGTGCGGGTCTTGCTGGCGGCGCCCCATGGCGATTTTCGCGATGCCGCCGAGCCGCCAGCGGGCTGGCCCTTCGGCTTGCAGTTTGTGCAACTGGTGACCTCGGGCCTGGATTATTTTCCCCGCTGGCTGTTCGACAGCCTGCCAGTGGCCAGCGCCCGGGGCAGCACTGCCGAGACCATCGCCGAGTTTGCCCTGGCGGCGATTTTCGCAGCGGCCAAGCAATTGCCCCAGGTCTGGATCGAGGCTGCCGAGCACTGGCAGCAACGCCCGCTGGCGGCGGTGGCGGGCAGCACCCTGGGCCTGTTCGGCTTCGGCAGCATCGCCCAGAGCCTGGCACCCAAGGCCCAGGCGCTGGGCATGCAAGTGCTGGCCCTGCGTCAATCGACGCGGCCGTTCGAGGTGCCGGGGGTGGAGGCGGTGGCTGATCTGCAGGCGCTGTTCGCCCGGGCCGATCACCTGGTGCTGGCGGTGCCGCTGACCGAGCAGACGCGGCACATCATCGATGCCCGGGTCCTGGCCTCGGCCAAGCCGGGTTTGCACCTGATCAATATTGCGCGCGGGGCCTTGATCCAGCAGGCGCCGTTGCTGGCGGCCCTGGATTCGGGGGCGGTCGCGCTGGCCAGTCTGGACGTGGCCGACCCTGAGCCGTTGCCGGCCGGGCATGCCTTTTATCGCCATCCACGGGTGCGCCTGTCGCCCCATACCTCGGCCAATTCGCCTCAGGTCTATCTGAATATCGCGCAGTTGCTGGTGCGTAATATCCAGCGTTTTGAGCAGGGGCTGGCGTTGGAGAATCAGGTGGAGGTGGGGCGTGGGTATTGAGCGGGGCAACTGTGGATCGTCAGTGGCCAACCGGGCCAGCGCAGCCTCGCGCAGCTCGTCAGCGGCTACGAGGTGCGTGGGGTTTTTTGCAGGGGGAAGGTGTTCATGACGGCATATAGGCGCCCGGCGGTGTATGACTTGCCGCGCCAGGGGCACACGGTGTTGCGTTGGCAGCAGCCGCCGCAGCAGGCGACGGTCGAGCTGGAGCGGGTGCAGCGCAAGCAAAGCCTGGCGGCGGCGTTCCGGGTATTTGCCCGGCACGGTTTCGACATGGGCGGCGCGGGGCATATCACCGTGCGCGACCCGGGGCGGCCGGATCATTTCTGGGTCAACCCGGTGGGGGTGTATTTCGGGCATATCCGGGTGTCCGACCTGCTGCTGGTCAACCCGGTGGGCGAGATTGTCGAAGGCGAGGGCGCGCTGAACCTGGCGGCCTTTGCCATCCATGCCGCGCTGCACGAAGCACGCCCGGAAGTGGTGGCCGCAGCCCACGCTCATTCGCTGTACGGCAAGGCCTGGTCGAGCCTGGGGCGCCTGCTGGATCCGCTGACCCAGGACGCCTGCGCCTTTTATGAAAAGCACGCGCTGTTCGACCAGTTTTCCGGGGTGGTGCTCGACAGCAGCGAAGGCGCGCGCATTGCCCAGACCCTGGGCCAGCACCCGGCCTTGATCCTGCAAAACCATGGCCTGCTGACCGTGGGCCAGACCGTGGAGGCCGCGGCCTGGCGCTTTATCGCCATGGACAACGCCGCCCACACCCAGCTGTTGGCCGAGGCGGCCGGTACGCCGCGACCGATCCCGCCTGACGTGGCGCGCCACACCGCACGCCAGGTCGGCACCGAATTTGGTGGCTGGTTCAGTTTTCAGCCTTATCACGCGCGGATCCTGCGTGATGAGCCGGACTTTCTCGATTAAGGATGTGCCCATGCAGCGTCGTCGTTTTCTCCAACTATCGGCCCTGGCCGGCCTGGCCAGTGTCGCCGGCGGCATGCCGCGCTTGAGCCTGGCGGCCCCGGACCTCAGTGGCGTGACCCTGAACGTGGCCACCTACAAGGGCGCGGCGCCGACCTTTTTCCCTGAGGCCGGCATCGAAACCCCGCCGTACAAGGTCAAGTACGCCGAGTTCACGGGCGGCAACCTGAGCTTCGAGGCGCTGGTCAGCGGCACGCTGGATATCTCGCCGATGAGTGAGATCCCGCCGATCTTCGGCATCAAGAACCACGCCCCGGTCAAGTTGATCGCGGTGCTCACCGGCGACGTCAACAACCAGGCTTTCCTGGTGCCCAAGGGGTCGACGGTGCAGTCGGTGGCCGAGCTCAAAGGCAAGCGCATCGGCTATATCCGCTCCACCAGCTCGCACTATTTCCTGCTTAAGGCCCTGAAGGAACAGGGGCTGGGGTTCGACGACATCATCCCCCTGGCCCTGACTCCCCAGGACGGCTTTGCCGCGCTGCAACATGGCGCGCTGGATGCCTGGGTCAGCTTTGGCTATTTCATCCAGCTCGCCGAGTTGCGCGCCGAGGCCCGGGTGCTCAAGACCGGGCAGGGGTATTTGTCCGGCAACTACGTGATTGCGGCGAACCAGGCGAGCATCGCCGACCCGCTCAAGCACGCGGCAATCACCGATTACATCCTGCGCGAGTACCGCGCCTGGCAATGGATCGCCAGCCACCCGGAGGAGTGGGCGAGCAAGAGCGCGAAGATCCTCGGCATGCCGCGTGAAGTGTTCCTGGCCCAGTACCGGGCCCAGAGCGGGCCACGGATTTTGCAGCCGGTGGACGATGCGGCGGTCAAATCGCAGCAAGACGTGGCCGACCTGTTCTTCGAAGCCGGCGTCCTGCCCCAGGCGCTGGACGTCTCCGGCCTGTGGGACCGCAGCTTCCGCTGGAGCTGACCCCTCGCCATCTGTAGCCGCGTGCCAACGACCTGTAGCCGCTACCGAGCCCGCGAGGCTGCGCTGTCCCTTTCAAGCGCCGGCATAAGCAGGGTAGATACGCGGCGTTATTGGTCGACCTACGTCCATCCACCTCCCCCAAGGCCACGGAGGCCTCGATGTTTGCCCACTCTCTTTTATGGCTCGCGCTGGCCAGCCCCCTGGCCCTGGCCGCTGAAACCCCGCTGCAACTGCATCAACGCCTGACCGTCCTCGACAGCCACCTCGACACCCCGATGCAACTCGCGCGCCCGGGTTGGGACATCACCCAGCGCCACAGTTACGCCGCCGATTTGTCCCAGGTCGACCTGCCCCGGATGCGCGAAGGCGGCCTGGACGGCGGCTTCTGGGCCGTGTTCACGCCCCAGGGGCCGCTGACCGCCGAAGGCCGGACCCTGGCCAGCGAGCACGGGCTGGCGGTGATCACGCGGATCCGCGACCTGATCGCCGCGCACCCGGCGGAGTTCGCCCTGGCCCTGCGCGCCGAAGATGTACCGGCGATCGTCGCCCGTGGGCAGCGGGTGGTGTTTATCAGCATGGAAAACGCCGAGCCCCTGGCCGCCGATCCCCAGCGCTTGCAGACCTACCAGCGGCTGGGCCTGCGCATGCTCGGCCTGGTGCATTCGGCCAATAACGACTTCGCCGACTCGGCCACGGCCCTGCCGCAATGGCGCGGCCTCAGCCCGGCAGGACGCGAGCTGGTGGCGGAGGCCAACCGCCTGGGGATCCTGCTGGATGTGTCCCATGCATCGGATCAGGTGTTCGACCAGGTGCTGGCGCTGTCCACGGCGCCGATCATCGCTTCTCACTCCAGCAGTCGGGCGATCACCCCTCACCCGCGCAACCTCGACGACCGACGCCTGCGAGAGCTGGCGGCCAAGGGTGGGGTGGTGCAGGTCAACAGCTTCGGCAGCGACCTGATCCAGCGCCCGCCCAGCCCCGAGCGCGACAAGGCCCTGGGGCCGCTGTACCGCGAGTTTCGCCTGGCGGCAAGCATGAGCCCGGAGCAGGTGGCCGACCTCGCCGCGCGCATCCGCGAGGTCGAGGCACGCTACCCGCAACCCCAGGCCAGCCTTGACGACTACATGCAGCACTTGCTGCATATCCTGCAGGTGGCAGGCCCCGAGCATGTCGGCATCGGCGCCGACTGGGACGGTGGCGGTGGGGTCGAGGGCCTGGCGGATGTCACCCAATTGCCGCGGATCACCGAGCGCCTGCTGGCGGCGGGGTACGGCGAGCAGGACCTGGTCAATATCTGGGGCGGCAACCTGTTGCGGGTTTTGGCGGCGGCTCAGGGCAAGGCTGCGCGCTAGGCGAAGGCCCGCTGGCGAGGGTGACTCGCGGGTCAGCCCGGCTCTATGCGCGCGGCGCAGAATTCTCTCGGCTAAATATGAAGCAAAGTAATATTTGCATATGCTTAAAATGTATTTCTCTTATTAAAGTGTGCCCCCTAGGATGGCTTCCCATAGACCCAAGTGACTGATCGTAGCGCTGGGCTATAACCGAATGCACTATCCATCCGCCAGGCAGGGAGCCCTTGCATGCCGTTGACCAGAAGACAATTGATCGCCCGAGTGGCCGCCGTCGGTGGCTTGCAGGCCGCCAGCGCGGTGATGGGCATGCTCGGGGTGGGCGCTGGGGCGCAGGCTGCTGAAGAGAACTACGCCGCACTGCCGACGGCCAGTGTCGGCCACGGTGCCAGCGTGGTGGTGATCGGCGCCGGTATCGGGGGCCTGGTCAGCGCCTACGAGCTGAAGAAAGCCGGGTTCAAGGTGACCCTGCTCGAAGCCCGGGAGCGGGTGGGCGGGCGCAACTGGACGGTGCGTCGCGGCGATCGGGTCGAGTACACCGATGGCAGCGTGCAGGTGGCGGATTTCGCCGACGGTTTCTACCTCAATGCCGGCCCCGGGCGCCTGCCCAGCCACCACCAATTGATGCTCGGCTATTGCCGCGAACTGGGGGTGGAGCTGGAAGTGCTGGTCAACACCAGCCGCAACGCCCTGGTGCGGCCGGACCTGAACCAGCCGGCGCTGCAGATTCGCCAGGCGGTCAATGACAGCCGTGGGCACTTCTCCGAGCTGCTGGCCAAGGCGGTCAATCGCAATGCCCTGGACCAGGAACTCAGCCCCGCCGACCGCAGCAATCTGCTGAGTTTTCTCAAGACCTGGGGCGACCTCTCCGACAAGCTCGAATACCTGGGCTCGGCCCGTTCCGGCTACAAGGTCTGGCCCGGTGCCGGTGACCAGTTGGCGCAGAAGAATGACCCGCTGCCGTTGCAGACCCTGCTCAATCCGGCGCTGACCACTGCGCTGATGATCGACGAATACCCCGAATTCTCGCCCACCATGTTCCAGCCGGTAGGCGGCATGGACCGCATCCCCGAAGCCTTTGCCCGGCAGTTGCAGGGCCAGTTGCGCCTGGGCGCCGAAGTGCTTGGCATCCACAACCAGGCCGAGGGTGTCGACGTGGCGTATCTGGACCGGCGCAGCGGCCGCCAGCAGAGCCTGCGTGCTGACTATGTGATCAGTTCCCTGCCGCTGCCGTTGCTGGCCAAGGTCGAGAACAACCTCAGCACCTCGGTGCGCCAGGCCATCGCTCAGGTGCAGTTTGGCTACGCGAACAAGGTGGCCTGGCAGTCGCGGCGCTTCTGGGAAAGCGACTACCAGATCTACGGCGGGCTGTCCTTTATCAATCAGGAAGCCTCCGGCCTGTGGTACCCCAGCGGCGGCTTCAACCAGGCCGAAGGGGTGCTGGTGGCGGCTTACAACAACGGCGAAACCGCGCGCAAGTTCGGCGAGCGAAGCCTGGCCGAGCAGATCGAGATTTCCCGCCAGGCCGTGGAGCTGCTGCACCCCGGCCACAGCCATGAACTGCGCAAGCCCCTGGCGATTGCCTGGAGCAAGATCCCCTACAACCTCGGGCCCTGGATCAACCACGCCGTGGCCGAGCCCGATTACCAGTTGCTGAACCAGGCCCAGGGCCGGGTCTACCTGACCAGCGACGGCCTGGCCCACAGCGGCATCGGCATCTGGCAGGAAGCCGCTGCCGGCGCCGCGCGGCGCGTCGTGCGCCATTTATTCGAGCGGGCGCAAAGCTCGCCACTCAAGCAAACGGCCTGAAAAAGCCGCGCTTTCATCAAAACAGCAGTCACTGATTTGCCAGGTAGCGGACCTCCGAGGCTGGCATTAAATAACCTTGGAGCGTCTGTACATGCCTTTTAAAAAAGCCTTGTTGGGGTTGGGGATCGTTTTTGCCGCGAGCAGCAGTTGGGCCGCGTCCATCGAGCGTGTGCCGTCGACCTATCCGAATTCGCCGATCCTGCAATCGGTGACCTTGCCCGCCGGCACCGAAGTGACCTACCTCTCCGGCCTGCTGCCGGACCCGGTCGATCCCAAGGCCGGCAAGGAGCAGATCCGCGCCGCCGGCAATACCGAAAGCCAGACCCGCGAAGTGCTGCGCAAGGTCGAGTCGATCCTGGCCGGCAAGGGCCTGAAGCTGGGCGATGTGGTGCAACTGCGGATCTACCTGGTGGGCGACCCGGCCCTGGGCGGCAGGCTGGATTTCGATGGCCTGCAACGGGCCTTTCGCGAGTTCTTCGGCACAGAAAAGCAGCCGCTGAAACCGGCGCGAACCACGGTGCAGGTAGCCGGGCTGGTATTGCCCGGGGCCTTGATCGAAGTCGAAACCGTCGCCGCCAGGTCGCACTAAGCGCCGCTCAAAAGGATCTTCAGCCATGCGTTCCAACTTGCACAAAACCCTCGTCGGCGTGGCGCCGCTCAGCTTTGGCTTGCTCGGCCTGACCTTGCCGCCCAGCGTCCTGGCGGCCGATGAAACCCTCGGCACCGTCGTGGTCACCGGGGTTCGCGGCAGCCAGCAGCGCACCGTCACCGACAGCCCGGCGCCGATCGATGTGATCGACAGCGAACAGCTGCGCACCATCGGCCAGAACGGCCTCAAGGAAATGCTCGCGCGGCTGCTGCCGTCGTTCAACGTGCCGACCATCAACGGCGGCGGCACCGCGTTCCTGGTGCGCGGCGTGAGCATGCGCGGCCTGGGCGGCGACCAGGTGCTGGTGCTGATCAACGGCAAGCGCCGGCACAACTCGGCCCTGATCAACAACGGCGCGCGGGTCGGCAACGCCTCGGTGCCGGTGGACCTGGACCTGATTCCCACCGCCGCCATCGAGCGCATCGAAGTGCTGCGCGACGGCGCAGCGGCGCAATACGGTTCGGACGCGATTGCCGGGGTGATCAACATCATCCTCAAGCGCAATGCCGAGGGCCTGACTTCCGACACCAGCCTGGGCCAGTACTACGACGGCGACGGCACCACCGGCCACGAAGCCTTCAACTGGGGCAACAAGCTGGGGGAGAACGGCGGCTTCTTCAACCTGTCGTGGGACGCCAAGATCCAGGAACCCTACGAGCGCTCCAGCGCCGCCACCGGCCAGCTGTATTTCAACCAGGCCGATGGTTCCCCCGACCCCCGTGAAAGCAACCGCCAGGGCTGGGGCACCGAGTACGGCCTGGGCCGCGACCGCACCACCAGCGTCGCCTACAACGCCGAACTGCCGTTGCAGGACGACCTCAAGCTGTATTCGTTCTCGACCCTGAGCTACCGCAACAGCAACAAGGACCTGGGCCACCGCAGGCCCACCGACATCACCAGCCTGGCCGGTGTGCCGAACGCGCCATACCCCAATGGCGGCCAGGCGCGGCGCGAGATCCACGAGACCGACTTCCAGGTGGCCGGCGGCGCCAAGGGCCTGGCCGGCGGCTGGGACTGGGACCTGTCGAGCACCTACGGCAAGGACCGCGGCGTGCTGGATACCGCCAACAACCTGAACATTTCCAACGGCCCCTACGGCCAGCATGATTTCCACCTCGGCAACCTGGTGTTCGACCAGTGGACCAACAACCTGGACTTCTCCCGGGCCCTGGACATCGGCTGGAGCAGCCCGCTGGAAACCTCCTTCGGCCTGGAATACCGGCGGGAGAAGTACGCCCTCGAAAGCGGTGAACCCAACTCCTACAACTACGGCAGCTATGTGCCCAATGTCGGGCCGTTCGCCGGGGTGCGCCCGGACCCGGGGCTGTTCTCGGTCAACGGCACCACCCCGGAGGACGCCTACAGCCTGGAGCGTCACAGCGAAGCGGCCTATGTCGATTTCGGCCTCAACATCACCCCCAACTGGTACGTCGGCGCAGCCGGGCGCTACGAGAAGTACAACCTCGGGGTCGGCGACACCACCAGCGGCAAGCTCACCACCCGTTACGAGTTCATCCCCGGGTATGCGGTGCGGGCGGCGGTGAGCAACGGCTTCCGCGCGCCGTCCCTGGCCCAGAGCGTGTTCTCCACCACCAGCACCGTGACCCAGTTCGGCGCGGGCGGCACCACCACCTCGGTGCGGACCAAGCAGATGCGCCCCAACTCGGCGGAAGCCGTGGCCCTGGGGGCCCGCGACCTGGAGCCGGAAACCTCGCGCAACTACAGCCTGGGCTTTACCGCCGAACCGGCCGAGCGCCTGCGTTTGACCGCCGACTTCTACCTGATCGACATCGACAAGCGGATTCTCCAGACCGGCCTGCTGCAAGGCACCCAGGTCTCGCAGATCCTGGTGGAAAACGGCCTGTCGCCGAACCTGGCAGGGCAGTACTACACCAATGCCGCCGACACCCGGACCAAGGGTGTGGACCTGGTGGCCGACTACAGCCAGTCGTTCGGGGAGTACGGCACGGCGAAGTGGAGCGTTGCCTACAACCACAACAAGACCACCATCCGTGATCTGGCCGACACCCCGGCGGCCCTGGCGCGGCTGGGTTCGAACTATGTGCTGTTCGACCGCCAGCAGCAGATCGACCTGACCAAGTCCACGCCCAAGGACAAGTGGATCCTGTCGACCAACTACAAGGTCGGCGACTGGACCACCAACCTGCAATTGACGCGTTTTGGCGAGTACACCGAAGGCTCGAACATTCCGGCCAACGACCGTACCTACAGCGCCAAGTGGATCACCGATATCGATGTGGCCTACGACGTGACCAAGAACCTCACCGTGGCCCTGGGGGCGAACAACCTGTTCGACGAATACCCGGACAAGATCGGCCTCAAGGCGTGGGCCGGGACCTATGAGTACGGGATGTTTTCGCCATATGGGCTGGGCGGTGGTTATTACTACAGCCGCGTCAGCCTGGCGTTTTAAGGGGTGGGTATGCCGTGGGGTGTGCGTACTGCTTTGCGGTGCCTGGGCGGGTCAGCGCAGCCTCGCAGGCTCGGCAGTGGCTACGGGATGCTGTTGCTGATCCTGTGTGTGCTGGCCACCGCAGCCCAGGCCGACAACCGGTTGCGGGTCTCCAGCCAGAAGCAGTCGCTGAAGATTCTGCTGCAGGCCGCCGGCGAGCTGGAGCAGGTGCCGTACCCGATCGAATTCGCCTCCTTTGCCGCTGCGGCCCCGACCGCCGAGGCGCTGTCGGCGGGGGCGGTGGACATCGGCGCCCTGGGCGATGCGCCCTTTGTGTTTGCGGCGGCGGCCGGGGCGGCGATGAAGACCGTGGGGGTGATCAAGCTCAAGGTCACGCCGACCGCGGTGGCGATCGTGGTCAACCAGGATTCGCCCCTGACCGACGCCGCCAGCCTCAAGGGCCGGCGCATCACCACCACCCGCGGTTCCATCGGCCATTTCCTGGCCCTGGCGGCGCTGCGTTCGGTGGGCCTGCATGGCAGCGATGCGCAGTTTATTTTCCTCCAGCCCGGTGACTCGCGCAGCGTGCTGGCCAACGGTCAGGCCGATGCCTGGTCGACCTGGGACCCCTACACCAGCATGGTGCAGATAGCGGGCGGGACCCGGGTGCTGATCAGCGGCGAGGGCTTGTTCGCCGGGCATATGTTGCTGGTGGCCAGCGATCAGGCGATCCAGGACAAGGCGCCGCAGATCGACGATTTCCTGCGGCGCCTGGCGCGGGCCTATGTCTGGGCCGACCAGCACCAGGAAGCGTTCTCCCGGATCCAGGCGGTGTACAGCGGCCTGCCGGTGGAAATCCACGAACGTTCCAATCGTTATTCACGACCGCAACGGATCGCCATCGGCCCGGCGGTGATCGAGGACGTGCAGCACACCGCTGATCTGTATCGCGAGGAGGGCATTATCCAGAGCACGTTCGATGCCCCGGCCTACTTTGATGATCGCTTCAATGACGTGAACTAAGAAGATGAAGTTTTCATTAATTTAACTCGGGAGTCTTGCTGTTATGTACGGCGATTAAAGTTATTCGGTCATGCGCTCTTAGTGTATTTAAACGTACGTTGTTGCTCGGCCTGTAAAGGCCGTTGCAGGGCCTTTTGCGCTATTTTTTCAATACATTTTTAAGTTTGGATAATAGAGGTAAAGGGTATTTCACAACGGACTTTTGGCTGACTAAGGTGGCTTTGCAACAAAATAGTACGTTGTTCTCTTCGCACTACTTCCAGGGAATAAGGGAGCTTGCATGTTTACAGTCATTACGGCCGATCAACTTGAAGCACGGCATATCCTCGATGTCGTGGAGAAGCGCTCTTATGGGGTGCAGCTCAAAGGTTTCTGCCCGCCGGATACCTTGCAGGTGGCGCGCGATCATCTGTACCAGCACGAGCTGCGCAGCGCCTTCAGCGAACAAAAGGAATTCGTGCGCATCGGCAAGGCCTACATCGAAATCCAGGACGAGCAGAGCCGCGCCGAGTACCACGCCCAGGCGCTGGGCAATATCCGCAAGATCCGCCAGGTGTTCCGCCCGCTGGCCTCGCCCATCGACGAATTGCGCCTGCTGCTGGACGAAGTCTGGCCCCAGGGCGCGCACCTGTTGCAGGTGGACGGGCAGAAATGCTTCGTCGGCATCGCCCGCTTCCAGGGCAGCGGCGTGGACCTGACGCCGCACACCGACAACCTCGAGCGCAATGCGCCCGAGGGCCATAGCCAGCCGCTGCTGAGCCAGCTGTCGACCAACATTTACCTGGAGATACCCGAAGACGGCGGCGAGCTGGAGATCTGGGGCATCGAGCCCGACGAGGAGGAATACAACCGCCTGCGCGGCGAGCGCGCCTACGGCATCGAACGCCACCTGCTGCCACCCCCGGATTTTGTGATCAAGCCGGAGCCGGGCGACCTGATCCTGCTCAACCCACGGCTGATCCACGCGGTCCGCCCTTCGGCCAGCAGCACCCGGATCACCCTCGGCGTCTTTATCGGTTTTTACGGCGAACACCAGCCTTTGGCCTACTGGAGCTAACCCCATGAGCAACGTGCAGGAAATCAACCTCAAGGCCTACTTCAACAAGGGCGGCGAAGAACATGAGTTCGAAGGCAAGCGGGTGGTGCTGGCGGTCAGCGTCGGCCAGGAATACCACGAGGACCAGAAGCTGCGTTCGACCATCCACCTGATCAATCAGTCCGGCTTCAGCCACGTCAAAGTGGTGGTGGCCGACACCTTGCAGCGCCACAACAAGCACGGCAAATCCCCGGGCGAGGCGCTGTCGGCCTCGATCCGCGACGGCGATGCCTGGCTGGCGCGCAACCAGAGCATCCTCGATGGCCTGCGGGTGCCGTACCAGATCACCCGCTGGAACCAGGAACTGGCCAGCGACCACTACGCCGAACTGCGCCAGCAACTGAACCTGGTCTACCACGAGCGCCACGAACTGCGCGAAGCGATTGAAAGCACCATCGCGGTGTTTACCGATCGCCTGCGCCTGCGGGACGAACACGCCGACATCGAGCGCGCGGCCGCCCAGTGCCGCGAATACATCCTCGAGGAAATCCCGATCATCCTGCCGTTGTGGGCGGCCGAGGGGTATGACTACGTGCTGTACCCGCAGCAGATGACCGCCGCCATGGCCACCAGCCGTGACCTGTTGATCGAACCCCACAGCCCGGATCGGGTGCGCTGGCTGCCGCTCAAGTTCAAGAAACGCGGGATACCGATCCCCTTCACCTTGCCCGGCGTCATCCACCCCAACTGGTCCAGTGGAGCCATCGCCATCTAGCCCCAACCCGCTATCTGTAGCCGCTGCCGAGATCCCGGCCCAACCGCACATCGTCCCGCCCGGGGCCCGCGCAGCCGGCCGCAGCGGCAGCAGATTTTCATGATTTTTCGCTAAGGAGTTTCCATGAGCGTTTTTGCGCAACAGCAACGCAAATGGTGGGCACTGCTCGGAGTGAGCATTGCCAGTTTTCTCGGGTGCGTCGATTTCACCATCGTCAACACCGCGCTGCCGGCACTGCAAACCGACCTCGGTGCCTCGGTCGACAGCCTGCAATGGGTGATCAACGGTTTTATCCTCGCCCTCTCCAGTTTCATGGTGCTGGTGGGGCGCCTGGCTGATCTGCATGGGCGCAAGCGCGTGCTGTTTATCGGCCTCACAGTGTTTGGCCTGGCGTCATTGGCGGCCGGGTTGGCCAGCCGGATCGACGGCCTGATCGTCGCCCGGATCGTCCAGGGCCTGGCTTGCGCGGTGCTTTACACCGCCTCGGGGGCGATTGTCTCCAGCACCTTCGACAGCGCCGAGCAGGGCAAGGCGTTTGGCGTGCTGTTCGGGGTCAACGGCGTGGGCCTGGCCATCGGGCCGGTGCTGGGCGGCGTCATCACCAGCGCCTTTGGCTGGCAGTGGATCTTCCTGATCAACGTGCCGTTCGTGCTCCTGAGCCTGGCCATTTGCAGCGTCAGCGTCGACGAATCGCGGGCACCCGCCAGCGGGGCTCGCCTGGATTGGCTGGGGGCGCTGCTGTTGCTGATCGGCTTGCCGAGCCTGGTGCTGGTGATCGTCCAGGGCGCGGCCTGGGGCTGGGGCTCGTCGACCACCCTGGCGCTGATCGCCGTTGCCGTGTTGGCCCTGGCGGCCTTTGTGGCGGTGGAACAACGGGTCGCGGCGCCGATCATCGACCTCAAATTGTTCGCCAACCGGCGCTTTGTTGCCGGGGTCCTGGCGAGCTTTGGCCTGGCGGTGTTCTATTGCGTGGCGTTCTTTGTGATGCCGCTGTACCTGGCGCTGATCCGTGGCGAAAGCGTGCAGGCCAGCGGCTGGCTGTTGCTGCCCACCACCCTCGGCGTGGCCGTGCTCTCGCCCCTGGTGGGGCGCCTGGTGGACCGCAAGGGCCCGGCGCTGCTGATCAAGACCGGGTTGCTGTTGTTTGTGCTGTCGGCGCTGTTGCAGGCCGGTTTCGATGGCCAGACCTCGCTGCCGTACCTGTTGGCCGCCTTTGTGATCATGGGCCTGGGCTGGGCGAGCATCCTCGGGCCGTCGACGGTACTGGGGATTTCCTCGGTGCCCCAGGAGGTCGGCTCAGTGGCCATGGGTTCGCTGATGACCCTGCACAACGTCGGCGGCGGCCTGGGCCTGGCGTTGGGGGTGGGCCTGTATCACCACTTCTCCGCGACCCCGGTGGACGATGGGCACGCTGCCTTTCTCAACGGCTACCGCGCGGTGATGCTGTTTCTGGCCGGCGTGACCCTGGCGGTGTGGGCGGCGGTCAGTGTGCTGCTGCGCCAGCGTCAACCCCAGGGCCTGGGCGTGGTGGAGGAGGGCGCGAGCGGTGGTTGAGGGCGGGTGGCTAAAGTTTGGCCAGGGTCTTTACTCTCAAGGCACCTTCACTGCCTATCACACCCAAGGAGCACGTTTATGTCCGGATGGTACGAGTTGAGCAAAAGCAGCAATGGCCAGTTCCGTTTTGTCTTGAAGGCGGCCAATGCCGAAACCCTGCTCACCAGCGAGCTGTATACCACCCGCAGTGCCGCCGAAAATGGCATCGCTGCGGTACGCACCAACAGCGCACTGGATGAACGCTACGAACGCAAGACCACCAAGGATGGCCATCCGTACTTCAACCTCAAGGCCGCCAACCACCAGGTCATCGGCAACGGCGAGGCCTATTCCTCCAGCGCGGCGCTGGAAAAAGGCATTGCCAGCGTCAAGGCCAATGGCCCCGTCGGGCCGATCAAGGACAAGACCGCGCCGGCGCTGTAGGCCGCGTCCGTATAGGCTCGCCGCTCCCTGGGGCGGCGCAGCCTGGCCCTCTTCGGGATAAACCGTCAGGGGTTTGACGACCGAATTATGGCGAAATGCTATCGCTTGCTTTATCCTCCGCGCCCGTCACAGGGAAGTGGGGATGCCTGGTGCCCTGGCTGACGTTATCGATCATCGTCCAAGGGACCTGCGACCTCATGATTCGCCCTCTCGTCTTACTCGCCGCGCTGCTGGCCCTGAGCGGCTGCTACAGCCTGTCTCCCACCAAAATTGCCGACAGCATGAGCCCCGACCCGCAGTCGGGCGTGGCTTATGTGGTGGGGGTGGTCGGTATCTGGCCGCAGGCGGTGTACACCGCCAACGAGCAGATGCTGCTGATCCGCCCACGGGGTGGCGACGGTTTCGCCACCGCGCGTCTGTACAACCAGTTCTACGCCCGCACCCCACGTGATGTGCGCGAGACCTGGCACGGCATCGGCAGCCTGTTCGTGATGCCGCTCAAGCCCGGGCGCTATGAGATCTACAACCTGCATTTCGACCGCGGCAACGCCACCTCCTGGAGCCGTGAAGACTTCTCCATTCCCCTGGAGCTGGAAGCCGGCAAGGCCTATTACGTCGGTGATTTCCGCGCCGGGTGCCTGTCGGCCGGTGGCGCCAAATGCATCTTCCTGCACAGCGATCATCTGGAGCGCGACGCCGCCCTGGTGCGCGCCAAGTACCCGCAGGTGCCGAGCCTGCAACGGGTCGACCTGGAGAAAATGGAAGCAGCCACGCCGTTGATCGTCAAGGAGCAGGGGCCCAAGGCCTCGATGCTTAAAGCCATGCTGTCGGGAGACCTGTGATGCGCCGTACGTTTTGCTTGTGGGGGGGGCTGATGCTGGCCCTCGGCGGTTGCCAGACCACTCATAGCCTCAAGCCGGCCGAGGTCGATTATCGCCAGTCGCTGCCGCCGATCAATGTCAGCGTGATCGGCCCCATCCCCGGTGCGCTGATCCGCAATGAGCTGCGGCGCCGTGGCACCTTCGAGCAAGTGCTCGATGGCCACAGCGCCGAGGGCTACAACGTGATCGTGGCGGCCAACAGTGATTACTTCGGCTGGCAGAATATCCCCCTGGGCCTGCTCAGTGCCCTGACCCTGTTTATCGTGCCGGCCCCGGCCACCTGGGACAGCCAGGTGGTTTTCCATGTCAGCCGTGGCGACCAGCCGCTGGCCAGATACCAGATCAGCAATCACACCAGCTCCTGGCGCGGCTGGGTCAACCTCGATGGCGGGCAGTACCCGCACGTGCAGCGCATCACCGATGACTTTATCGCGCAGATGCTCAAGGACCCGATCTTCAAGCCGAAGCCCGCGGCGGCGTTGAACAGCCACTGAGCCCTGGCTGGCCATCGCCCAGGCAAAAGCCCGAGCGCATGATGCGCCCGGGCTTTTTTTGGCCTGGGTTCAACCCAGGGTATTGAGCAACTGCTGCAACTGGTGGCGCCCGGCATCGTCCAGGGCAAACAGCGGCCGGCGCGGCTCGCCGACGGGCAGCCCGGTCAGGTCCAGGCCGGCCTTGATGGTGGTCGGCAGGCCGCCCTTGAGGATGAAGTCGAGCAACGGCAACTGACGGTAAAACAGCGCGCGGGCCTGGTTCAGGTCGTTGGCCAGCACCGCCTGGTACAGCGCCAGGTTGAGCTCGGGGATCAGGTTTGGCGCGGCGGTGCACCAGCCGGCGGCACCGGCGGCGAAGGCTTCCAGGGCCAGGGGGTTGCAACCGTTGTAGAACGGCACCTGGCCTTCACCGAGCAAGTGCAACTGGTGCATGCGCTGGATGTCGCCGGTGCTCTCCTTGACCATGGTCACGTTTTCCACGGCGTGGAAGATTTTCAGGATCAGCTCCACCGGCAGGTCGGTGCCGCTGGTGGCCGGGTTGTTGTAGAGCATGATCGGCACGCCGATGCTGGCGCCGATGGCCTGGTAGTGGGCGAGGATTTCCGCCGCGCTGAGCTTCCAGTACGACGCCGGCAGCACCATCACCACATCGGCACCGTGGCGCTCGGCAAAGCGCGCGCGACGCACGGCCTTGGCGGTGGTCAGGTCGGACACGCTGACGATGGTCGGGACGCGCTTGGCCACGTGGCGGATGCTGAACTCGCTGACCTGGTCCCACTCGGCGTCGCTCAGGTAGGCGCCTTCGCCGGTGCTGCCCAGGGGCGCGATGGCGTGCACGCCGCTGTCGATCAGGCGGTCGATGGAGCGCCCCAGGGCGTCCAGGTCCAGTTGCTCGCCGTTGGCGCTGAAGGGGGTGATGGTGTAGCCGATGATGCCGTGAATGCGTGGGGTCGACATGGGGTCGCTCCTTGAGTGTCCGGGTGGTTTCAGTTCAGGCAATCGGCGTGCTGCTTGAGGTTCTGCCGAGCGTAATAGTTGAAGGCGGCGGCGTGGCGTTTGGGCCGGGAAATCCAGTCATGGGCTTCGCGCCCCAGTTCCGGAAGGATCGGCTTGATGCTGCCGGCGGCCATGGCCAGCAGCTGCAATTTGGCCGCACGCTCGATCAACTGAGCGATCACACAGGCCTCCTCGATGCTCGCGCCGCTGGACAGCTGGCCATGGTGCGAGAGCAGGATGGCGCGCTTGTCGCCCAGGGCCGAGGCGATGATTTCGCCTTCCTCGTTGCCCACCGGCACCCCCGGCCAGGCTTCGAGAAACGCGCAATCTTCATACAGCGGGCAGAGGTCCATGTGCGACACCTCGAGCGGCACTTCCAGCATCGACAGCGCCGCGACGTGGGTCGGGTGCGTGTGGATGATGCAGTTCACATCCGGCCGCGCTCGGTACACCCAGCTGTGGAAGCGGTTGGCCGGGTTGGGCATGCCGTGGCCTTCGAGGACTTCCAGGTCTTCGTTGACCAGCAACAGGTTACTGGCGGTGATTTCGTCGAAACCCAGGCCCAATTGCTGGGTGTAGTAGGTCCCGGGTTGCGGGCCGCGGGCGGTGATCTGCCCGGCCAGGCCGGAGTCGTGGCCGTTCTCGAACAGGATGCGGCAGGTCAGGGCCAGCTTTTGCCGGTCGGTCCACGTATTATCCGCCAGGGTGTTTTGCATCTGGGTCAGTGCCTGCTTGACCAGTTGCTCTTTGGGTAGTGCTAATGTCTTGGCCATATCGGTGTCCTTTACTGAGTCTATTGGACGTCGGATTTGCCAGCCCCCGCTGCTCGCAAGGTCGTTGGGTTAAAGCAAATGACACTAAAGAGGCTATATGACACTTTGTGTCATTGGCAAGCACAAATCGTCGCCTCCTCAATGGATTAACCGCTCTACATGTCTATCCGTTTGAAATTACTCAGAAAAAAACTTGGCGTAACCCTGGAGGCCCTGGCTGAAAAATCCGGGATGACCAAGAGTTACCTGTCCAAGGTCGAGCGCGGGCTGAACACTCCATCGATTGCCGCGGCGCTGAAATTGGCCAAGGCGTTGAACGTCAAGGTCGAGGAACTGTTCGCCGAAGACGCCGTCAGCCTCGACAGCTACAGCCTGGTACGCAGCGACCAGCGCCAGTCCCTGGCGGCCGGCGACCAGCCGGGGTACGCGGTGCTGGCCCATCAGGTCAGCGAGCGCAGCCTGCTGCCGTTCATCATTTACCCGGCCAGGGAATTCAGCGACAAGACCTTCAAGGAGCACCTGGGGGAGGAGTTTCTGTTCGTCCACGAAGGCCAGGTCGAAGTCGATTTCATGAACGAACGGGTGCTGCTCAATCGCGGCGACGCCCTGCACTTCAACGCCCAAAAACCCCACCGCATCCGCTCGGTGGGCGAGGTCCAGGCGCAGTTGCTGGTGGTGGTGCACAGCGGCGAGCAGTAGCCATCCGCATCACACACACAACACCGTCAATGAGAGCTGTAGCCGCTGCCCGCTGCCGAGCCTGCAAGGCTGCGCTGGCCATCCGCAACGACCTCCATTCGCCTGACACCCCGTGGCGTCTGTGAGGGCTAGCGTCCGAACGCGGCCCGAGCCTGCGGCAGCGGCTACAGGGTTATCCGCGGGTTACGCAATCAACGTTCGACAGGCACCGACAGTTTCGGATTGCCCAGTGCATGGCTCTTGGCATCGAAGAAACGCAGCGTCACGTCCATGCCGTCGAACAGCGTGGCGTAGTGGCGTTTCTGGTGCTGGATAAAGGCCTTGCTGCGCGGGTGGATCGAGATCGCCAGGGTCTTGCTTCCGGATTGGCGGATGGCTTGCACCAGGTGGTTGTCCTGGGGGCCGAGGTTGTGGCCGAAGATGCACAACGCGTCGCCGTGGCCCAGCAGTTGCTCGTAGCAGAACGACAGGTAATCGCTGCTGCGAATGGTCTTGAGCTTGTCGGCCAGCGGCCCTTCGGTAACGAACAGCGGCACGTCATCCAGGGTCTTGATGGTGTTGTTGATGGCGAAGCTGCCCAGCAGCGTGCCCTCGGTGGAGGTCAGTTTGCGTGCGCTGCCATCGACGTTGCGCACCAGGTGCAGGCCGCCGTGCAGGTACAAAAAGCGCGTGTCGCTGCTGGCGGTATCGCGCACATCGAACATCGGTTCGCTGCCGTGGAACAGGTCGTCGATACCCGGGTGGTCATGCTGGATCGCCCAGTAGTTGAGCAGGTCGTAATTGGTGGTGAACACCGTGCGGTAGCGGCGCAGTTCCTGGTTGATCAAGGCCAGGCTCGCCGGCTGCACCAGGCGCCAGGGGATGTGCACCGCGTGCACGGTGTTGATCAGCGCTTCCTTGATCGCGTAGTAGCGATTGCGCGGCGCTGCCGAACTCACGGCCAGGGCCTTGTTGACCCGGCTGGTGGTCTTCAGGGCACCGAGCACCTGTTCGAAGCTGCGGGTCTGCAGGGCGTCGAACACACTCAGTTCGGACTGGCTCAGGGGTTTTTCTTCGACGGTGCGCGCGTTTTCGAACAGCGAGTCATAGGCGAAATCTTCCCAGACCGCACGGCTGGCACCATTGCCGATCAGCAGCCCGGCAATCGGCGTGCTGGCGCGCAAGGCCTCCCAGTCTTCAAGGTTGGCGTCAAATTCCTGGAAATCCATCATCGCGGTTCGTCGTCTCAAGGCACAGGGCGCCGACTTTATCACGACCGACTGTTGAGCCAGGTCAAGATCGACAGTGACCGATGGGTCGATCCTGTAGGCATTTGCTGAATTGGCGTTTCGCGGTTCGGCCCAGCCAAGAGGATTTTCCATGAGCAGCACGTTTTTTATTCCAGCGGTCAACATCATGGGCATTGGCTGTCTCGACGAGGCCATGAACGCGATTCGCAACTACGGCTTTCGCAAGGCACTGATCGTCACCGATGCCGGCCTGGCCAAAGCCGGGGTGGCGAGCATGATCGCCGAGAAGCTGGCGATGCAGGACATCGACTCGCTGGTGTTCGACGGCGCCAAGCCCAACCCGAGCATTGATAACGTCGAGCAGGGCCTGCTGCGCCTGCGCGAAGGCAACTGCGATTTCGTGATTTCCCTGGGCGGCGGTTCGCCCCATGACTGCGCCAAGGGCATTGCCCTGTGCGCCACCAACGGCGGGCATATCCGCGACTACGAGGGCGTCGACCAGTCGGCCAAGCCGCAGCTGCCGCTGATCGCCATCAACACCACCGCCGGCACTGCCAGCGAGATGACGCGCTTCTGCATCATCACCGACGAAGCGCGCCACGTGAAAATGGCCATCGTCGACCGCAACGTCACGCCGCTGCTGTCGGTCAACGACCCGGCGCTGATGGTCGCCATGCCCAAGGGCCTGACTGCCGCCACCGGCATGGACGCCCTGACCCACGCGATCGAAGCCTATGTGTCGACCGCGGCCAACCCGATCACCGACGCCTGCGCGTTGAAAGCCATCGACATGATCAGCAACAACCTGCGCCAGGCGGTGCACGACGGCTCCGACCTCACGGCCCGGGAGAACATGGCGTACGCCCAGTTCCTCGCCGGCATGGCCTTCAACAATGCCTCCCTGGGTTTCGTGCATGCCATGGCGCACCAGTTGGGCGGTTTCTATGACCTGCCTCACGGTGTGTGCAATGCGGTGTTGCTGCCCCATGTGCAGAGTTTCAACGCCTCGGTCTGTGCCGAACGCCTGACCGATGTGGCCCACGCCATGGGCGCCGACATTCGCGGTTTCAGCCCGGAAGAGGGCGCCCAGGCGGCCATCGCCGCGATTCGCAGCCTGGCCCGCGACGTGGAGATCCCGGCCGGTCTGCGTGAGTTGGGGGCCAAGCTGCCGGACATCCCGATCCTCGCCGCCAACGCCCTGAAAGACGCCTGCGGCCTGACCAACCCACGGGCGGCGGACCAACGGCAGATCGAAGAGATCTTCCGCAGCGCCTTCTGACCCGCTGACCCTGCACCCCGGGCCGGCCCCTGAACCTCAGGGGCCGGCCTGCCCTCACACTCCCTGGCTCGCACCATTGAAAGCAACCGGCTGAGCGGCGATAGTGCGCCGCCGAAACGGGCTTTTTTGGGTTAACGCAGGGAGCAGGCAATGATCTTCAACCCCCCTTTACTGACAGGCCTGGTCGCCAGCGGCCTGCTGCTGTTGGCCGGCCAGAGTCACGCGCAATGCCAGGAACCAGCGCTGCCACCGGGCACCCTGGGGTATGCGGCGTGCAAGGACTGGCCGGCCCAGGCCGGGGTGCAGATCCGCGCCCTGGCCAGCGCGCCCGATAACGCCACGGGCGATGCGCAGGCCGGGATGTTCGACCTGCTCGTGACCCTGGTCGATACCGGCAGCCAGCAGGTCAAGGCCTCATACACGCAGCAACAGGCCATCAGCTCCGATGCCGTGGCCTTCGATGGGTTGGCCGTGGACACCGCGCGTTATCAGGTGGGCGAAGGCGTTCGCGCCTTCGGTATTCGCAGCCACTTCAGCCACGAATCGATGTACAACCCGTTCGCCAGCGAAAACCTCTCGTTGTTCGTGGTCCAGGGACAAGCCCTGCGCCCGCTGCTAAGCGACCTCAACGTGTATCAGTACGGCGGTGAAAGCGAAGGTCGCTGCCAGGGCCAATTCAGCACCCGCAAACGCACCCTGGCCATGGCCACCACCCGCAGCCACGGTTTCGCCGACCTGATCGTCAAGACCACGCTGGTCAAGCGCCAGGCCACCCAGCGCGGTGAGCAGTGCCTGGAACAAAACAGCCCGCCGCAGGTCAGCCAGGTCACCTTGCGTTACGACGGCCAACGCTACGTAGTGCCCCAGGGCCTGCGTGATGAATGAACACTCTCGGGAAGCGTGGATGCACATGAAGCGGTTTTGCCTGCGTGGCGTGATCGCCCTGGGCTTGTGGGGCGTCGCCGTCCAGGCTGCCGCCGAATGCAGCGCCAGTGTCTATTCCGGGGCCGAGGTGCTGTACGAGGTGTGCAAGGACTGGCCGGCCTATCCCGGCACCCGGATCACCGGGCAGGCGCGGTTGGAGCATCCGCAACAGGCCTTGCCGCCCGAAGAGCCCGGCCGCTATGAGCTGCAGCTGGCGCTGGTGTCCAGCAGCGACGGCAGCGTCCAGGCGTCTTACTCCCTGCCTGGGGCGATTCTTTCCGACACCAGCACCTTCCGTGGCCTGGGCATCGACACGGCGCGCTACCGCTTGAGCGAGCAGGTGCGGGCCTTTGGCATCCGCAGTTTCTTCAATGGCACCTCCCGCGCCAACCCCGATGGCGAAACCTGGCTGAGCCTGTACGTGCGCGAGGGCAAGACCCTGCGCCCGGTCCTGGAGAAGCTGGTGGTGGAGTCTTCCAGTGGCGAATGGGATACCCGCTGCAACGGCCATTTCTCCGACAGCAAAAGTACCGTGGCCGTGGCCCAGACCCGCAGCCAGGGGTACGCCGACCTGATCGTCACCACCGTGACCACCGACAGCGAAGCCCTTGAGCAGGGCGACGACTGCACCACGGCCTCCAGCCACACCCGCACCGCCAGCACCACCTTGCGTTATGACGGCCAGCGCTACCGCGTGCCCCCGGGGCTGAAGGCCTGGCGCTGAGGGCTGCGGTGAACCCATGAGCGATGCCTGCCCGATCCGCGACCAGTTCGCGGCCGTGCTGGTGCTCGACGCCGAGGCCGGGTTGATGCCCCCAGCCCGCGTCGCGGAGGAGGGCGTTGCGCTCTGCTGGACGGAGCGGGTCTTTTGATCGAACCGGCTGGTGATCAGCGCCAGGCTTCGTGCAGAATCCCCCCTTGATTCTGTGCCAGGCATTGTCTGTGGGGCACATTGTGGAGTTTTGTCGATGACTGCATCACTGTTGCTGGCCGTACTCGCTTCCGGCTTTATCTATGGCATCACCCCCGGCCCGGGCGTGCTGGCGGTGTTCGGCATTGGCGCCGCCCGCGGGCGACGGGCCGGGGCCGGGTTTCTCTGCGGTCATCTGCTGGGGGATGTGGTCTGGTGCAGCACCGCGCTGGTCGCCATTGTCGGTGCCCGTGAGATCGGCAGCAGTGCCTTTGACGTACTGGGCGTGCTCAGCGGCCTGTACCTGTTCTGGCTCGGCCTGCGTGCGATCCGCACCCGCAGCGCCGGCAGCGACGCGCCCCAGGGCGCGGCGCGGCAACCGTTCTGGCACGGCATTCTATTCGGCCTGACCAACCCCAAGGCCTACCCGGTGGCCGTGGCGACCTTTACCGCGCTGCTCTCCAGCCGCGCCGAGCTCTTGACCTGGTCGATGCTGCCGTGGCTGATTCTGCTGAGTTTCCTGGGCGGTGTGGTGGCCTACGCGATCCTGATCGGGGTGGTCGGCGCCCGTCAGATACGCACCCTGTACCAGCGCCATGAGCTGGCTATTACGCGGGTTTGCGGAGTAATGTTCATCGGCTTCGCGATCAATGCCCTGGTGCATGCGGTGCCGGGGCTGATCAGCAACAAGGGATAACCGCGCTGCAAGGCTGCAGCAGCGAGGCGTCAGCGGCCGATGCCGTTTGACCAGGCCCAGGGATTGATACTCGGCGTTTCATTTGCAAGGCAGTCTCTTTCCCTGATGGCAACCAAGAATTCAGCGCCTCTGGCCAGCTTTATCGACCTGTTGCTGGATGCCGTATGTGCGGTGGACAGCAACGGCCGCTTCGTCTTTGTCAGTGCCGCCTGCGAGCGGATTTTCGGCTACACCCCCGAAGAGCTGGTCGGCACGGCCATGATCGAACTGGTGCACCCGGCGGATCGCGCGCGCACCCTGCAGGCCGCGCGGGAGATCATGGCCGGGGTGCCGATGCCCAATTTCGAAAACCGCTACCTGCGCAAGGATGGGCGCATCGCCCATATTCTCTGGTCGGCGCGCTGGTCGGAGGTCGATCAACTGCGCATTGCCGTGGCCCGGGATATCACCGAGCGCAAGCTGGCCGAGTCCAGGCAGGCGGCGCTGTATGCGATTTCCGAAGCGGCTCAGGGCGCCGAAGACCTGCTCGGCCTGTTCCAGCGGGTGCATCGGATCATTGGTGAATGGCTGCCGGCACTGAATTTTTCAGTGGCCCTGCAGGACCCGCATTCCCAGGCCATGAGCTTTGCCTACCATGTCGACCCCAGCGAGCAGCAGCCGGAACGCACGGGCAGTTTCATCGGCCTGGTGTGTGCCGAAGTGATCCGCAGCGGCCTGCCGTTGCGCCTGACCCCGGACTCCGGCGAGCCGCTGCCGGCGTCTTTCCCGCCCATGCCAGGGCCGGACAGCCCGTGCTGGCTCGGGGTGCCGCTCAACTCGCAGAAAGGCACCATCGGCGCGCTGGTGGTCAGGAGCGCGCCGGGCGAACGCTATACCGAGCAGGACCAGGAGCTGCTGCAGTACGTCTGCGCCCAACTGACCACCGCCATCGAACGCCAGCAGTTGCAGGCCCGCCTGCAATACATGGCCGAGTACGACCAGTTGACCCAGTTGCCGAACCGCGAGCTGCTCAAGGAGCGCCTGCGCCATTCACTGGCCCGGGCCCGGCGCGAATCGGGGCGCATGGCCCTGCTGTACATCGACCTCGACCAGTTCAAGCAGGTCAACGACACCTACGGCCATGCCGTCGGCGACATGCTGCTGCAGGCCGTTGCCAGCCGGCTCAAGGGCTGCGTGCGTGAGTGCGATACCGTGGCGCGGATCGGCGGCGACGAGTTCGTGATTCTGCTGGAAAGCATGCAGGCGGCCACAGACGCCGACACCGTGGCCGACAAGATCTGCCAGGTGCTGGGCGACCCACTGCGCCTGGACGGCCACTCGCTGAGCATCCGCCCCAGCATCGGCATCGGCCTGTACCCCGAGCACGGCCTGGAAGAGCAGCCACTGTTCAAGCACGCCGACGACGCGATGTACCGGGCCAAACGGGCGCGCAAGGCCCACTCCCGGGCGTGATTGCTCTCTACCCGAGGTGGCAGGCATCTACGCCTGAGGCCCACCCTGCGTCCGCGTTTCGCGCGGTATTCGGCGGGTATTGGCTGGCGTGGCCAGGCACCGTTCGTCGCGGCAGGGGGATTTTTCTAAACCTTTGTCGCTGCGAATTTTCATATGCCTACAGGCGGCACTACCGAGTCGCGTTATCACACCCTGAGGTGTTCATCCCTGAGTAAGGAGGGCGAAACCATGAGCCGCATGGCCAACCCATTACGCACTGCCAGCCTGGCACTGCTGCTGAGCCTGGGCGCGACCAGCGCCTTCGCGCAGTCGCCAGCCGCATTTATCGACGACGCCTCGGCCAAGGGCATCGCCGACATTGAAGCCAGCCGCATGGCGCACCAGAAGACCTCGTCCAAGGAGGTCAAGGACTACACCATCGTGGTGATCAACGACCGCACCACGGCCAACCAGCACCTGGCCAAGATCGCCAAGCAACTGGACCTGCCGGTGGCGCCCCGCGAAGAAGTGCTGAGCAAGGCCAAAACCATGATGCCGCAGGTTCCCGAGGGCGAGGCCTTCGATGCCGCCTACGCTGCCAGCCAGGTCAAGGCCACTGAAGAAGCCATCGAGCAGATCCAGCAACAGGCTCAGACCAGCGAGGTGCCCGAGCTCCAGGCGTTTGCCGAGGAAACCCTGCCCAAGCTGGAAAACCACCTGCAAATGGCCCGGGCCCTGCAAGCCAGCCGTTGATTTCCTGAGCCCTGCGGGTGAGCCGCGCCAGTTGCTCACCCGCGGCCTGTTCCAGGCCCCCAGTGCAAATTCCCCGATCAGCCACAAACCGCCTCCGGCATCGACCAGGGCATGACGCCCCGGCCAACCGGCAGAGTGCGCGCCGCTCTACGGGCCGCTGGCGTCCCAGGAGTCGAGCTACATCACCATCACCGCTAAGGTGTTCGGCGTCACCGGCAGCAATCCACTGCCCTGAGCCCAAGCGCTTCGGGGCCGGCCGCTGGCCAGCCCCGGGGCGAATTCAGCACTGATTCAAATCGGTCTTGCGCCCGTCTTCGGCGCCCGAGGCGTCGAGGTTCAGGGAATCGCCACGGCCGATTTCCTTGTACTGGCTGCGCAGTTTCTCCAACTGCTTGAGGTCCAGCCCATCCAGGCTCAGCACCGCGTTGTGCGCATCCTGGGTGGCGCGCAGCAACTCATCGATCTTGATATGCAAAATGTCGTTGTCGCGGTTCTGGGTGTTCTGGATCAGGAACACCATCAGGAAGGTGATGATGGTGGTCGAGGTGTTGATGATCAGCTGCCAGGTGTCATTGAAATGGAAAATCGGCCCACTCAACCCCCACAGCACAATCAGGCCGACCGCCACCAGAAACGTCTTCGGGCTCCCGGCCCACATCGATAACGATTGCGAGATCTTGGAAAACTTCATGAGCGGATTCCTTATCAGAATGATCAGAGTGGACCTGAGCTTCTGACCGCAGCGCGGTGGTGGAATTTCTTTTAACGGTGCGAGGCCGAGCGAGCCGTGAGGTGCAGCGCTATATGAGGGGAAATCTTTCTTTGTGATGGTTTGTGTCTAGTATCAATTGGCCGGCGAATTGCCAGCATGTTCATACACGGATCGGAAAAGGTAAGAGGTCGCCCATGGAATTCTTCGAAAAGTTAGCCAGTCTCGCTGCCAAGGTGCGTTTGCAAGCAGCCGCCATTCAAACTGAGGAGGCGACAAAAAATGCCTTTGTCATGCCTTTCATCAGTACGGTGCTGGGGTATGACGTATTCGATCCTACGGAAGTGACCCCTGAGTTCGTGTGTGACATCGGGACCAAAAAAGGCGAAAAAATCGATTACGCCGTTATGAAGGAAGGCGAAGTCCAGATCCTGATCGAGTGCAAAAAAATCGGCGAGCCGTTGCATATCAATCATGCCTCGCAACTCTTTCGCTACTTTCACGTGACCAGTGCGCGGATATCCATTTTGACCAACGGCCAGGTCTACAAGTTTTTTACGGACCTGGATGCGCCGAACAAGATGGACGAGAAACCTTTCCTCGAACTCGACCTTCTGGATATCGATGAATACGCGGTGCCGGAGCTGACAAAACTCACCAAGTCAGCCTTTGATGTCGAGTCGATCATCAATGCAGCGGGTGAGTTGAAGTATGTCAGTCAGATTAAAAAGGTCATCGCTTCGCAGGTCAGCAAACCCGACGACGACTTTGTCAAAGTCTTTGCTTCGCGAGTCTATGACGGGGTGATCACCCAGAAGGTTCGCGAGCAGTTTTATGAGCTGACGAGAAAGGCCCTGGGGCAATTTCTCAATGACCAGATCAATGATCGGCTCAAGTCGGCAATGAGTGGCGCGATTCAGCCGCCGATTGCTGTTATGACCACTACCGGGAAGGCTGCTGGGGGCACGGAGGAAGAGGAGCTCGACCAGATCGAGGACAAGGTATTTACCACCTTGGAGGAACTGGAGGGTTACCACATCGTGCGTGCGGTCGTGCGTTCAGTGGTCGATGCCAAGCGTATTGTGCAGCGAGATACCCAGAGCTACTTCGGCATATTGCTCGATGACAACAACCGCAAACCCATCTGCCGCCTGCACTTCAATCGCTCACAAAAGTACATCGGGATCTTCGACCAAGACAAAAATGAAACCCGCCATCCGCTCAACTCCATCGATGATATCTACGAGTATTCGGACTCCCTGAAAAAGACCATCGGCTATTACGAATAACGCCGGCATTGCTCCTGACGCCTGCAACGGGCGTCAGGGGTGAGGCGGGTGGCTATTGGCAACTCTCGGGTTCAGCGTTGAACTGCGCTTACAGATGAAAATACTTCTTCGCACAATAAAACAGGGCAAGGCTGGAACCGTGCTGGCTGCGGGCTTACCGTGTGGCCTGTCGCGCCGCTGATGGGGCGACGGTTTCAGGGAGGCAGGCATGAGGTCCAGCGCGGATACGTCGGTTATCGAGCTTTATCACCAGGCGGAGGATGATTTCTTCGTCGCCATTTCCCAGTTGTATCGACAGTTCGGCAGCAGCCTCAGCGCTTACTGCACGGGGGTCGAGGCCAGCAGCCTGAACCTGCTGCTGGTGAAGCAGGCCGACCCCGAGCTGGCCTCGCAGTTGGCCCAGGGCATCGACTTTCTGCAACGCACGCAGATGCCATTTTGCGTGGTGGTGCGTGACACGCTGGTGGCGCAGGTGCATGAGCAGTTGCAGCAACAGCAGTTGCTGGCGAGCGACCAGACCACCTGCATGCACCTGGACCTCACGACCTGGCAGGCGGCGGGGACGGCGCCCGGCCAGGTCGATATCCGTTGCACCGACCAGCACCTGGAGGATTGGTCGCGGCCGGTGGCGAGTGCCTTCGAGTCGGGCGAGGAGGGCATTGGCCAATACCTGGCACGGCATCGGGCGGCGCTGGCGGCGGGTCGCTCACTGCGCCATTTCAGCCTGTATGTCGAGCAAGTGCCGGTGTGTTCGCTGACCTTGTCCCTGGGGCCTGGGGTGGCCCGGCTCGACGACATCGGTACCCAGCGCGAGTACCAGCATCGGGGTTATGCCAGTGCATTGATCCAGCACGCCCTGGCGTATGCCAAGGTCGAGGGCGCGCGGTGTTGCGTGCTTGAGGCTTCGATCGACGGCTTGTCGATCTATCGTCGGGCAGGCTTTGCCACCCTGTTTGAATACACCACCTTTTGCCGCGAGTGACAGGTCACTCGGGCCAGGTGGCTAGCGTGTGGCGTTGTGGCGAAACTGCCGTGGGCTGATGCCGGTCAGGGCCTTGAACTGGCGGCTGAACGCGCTGTGGTCGGTGTAGCCGCATTGCAGCGCCACCTCGGTGATGGGCAACTGGCCCAGCAGCAGGCGCGAGGCGTGTTCCAGGCGTGCCTTGTGAATCATCTGCCGTGGCGTGAGGTGGAAGATGCGCTTGCAGTAGCGTTCCAGCTGGGCAATCGACAGGTCGGCAATCTCGGTCAACTGCTCGAGGCGGATCGCTTCGCTGTAGTGCTCACGGATGTAGCGGTCCACTGCCGCCAGGCGTTCATAGGCCGGGTGGGTGTCGTGGGCCGCCTGCAGGTCGAGGGAGATGCCGGCCATGCCGATGATCTGCCCCGCGCGCCCGTGCAGTGGCAATTTATGGGTCAGGCACCAGCCGGGTTCGCGGCTGCCGTACAGGTGCAGTTCCAGTTGGCCCTTGATGCTGATGCCGTGGCGCAGCACCCGTTGGTCCTGTTCGGTATAGACCGGGCCGAGCACCGCCGGGAATACCTCGGCGGACGTCTTGCCCAGCAGCGGCTCGATGTTCTTGAAGCCGCAGCGCTGGGCCAGGGTCAGGTTGGCGATCAGGTAGCGGGCCTGCAGGTCCTTGATGAAAAACACCGCGTTGGCAATGGTGTCGAGCAGCGGCGCAATCAGCGCCATGCTGCCCAGCAGGCTCTCGATGTCTTCGGGGCGCTGGCGCGCCAGGGCTGCGGGCAGCCGGTGCAGGGTGGCGGGTTCGATCATGCTGCCGTTCCTTGAATGACCTGGCTCTCAGCCGCTGCTCATTATGGCGAGGCACCGGGCTGTGGCAAGGGCGGCGACCCGCGTGCCGCTCGCTTAGCGCTTGAGCAGCGTCCCGATACGCGCCGGCACCAGGGGCGTGCGGGGCCGGGGCGGCTCCCAACCGAACAGGGCTTGCGCCGCCGTGGCGCAGACCCGGCCCTGGCAGGCCCCCATGCCGCAACGCGATTGCAGCTTGGCGGCGGTCCAGCCGGGTTGCTCGGCGATGGCGGAAAAGGCCACGTCTTCGCAGCGACACAACAGGGTGTCCGGACGCGCCAGTTGCAGCACCTCGGGCCGCAAGGTGAAGGTGTTGCGAACCTGATCTGCAAACGCCTGCCAATGCCGGCGCCGCTGACTGAGCTCGGCTGCGGCGGCGTCCTGGCCGCTGGCGACCAGCCCGGCGATTTCGCCTTCGATCAGCGCCAGCTCGCTGCCGCCGACCCCGGTGCATTCACCTGCCGCCAGGACCCCGGGGACCGTGGTGCGTTGCTGGTGATCGACAGCGATGGCCTGCCCTTGCAGCTGGCAGCCCAGGTGGCTGGCGAGCTGGGTGTTGGGCACCAGGCCAAAGCCGCAGGCCAGGCGCTCGCAAGGCAGTTCAAGGGTGCGCTGGCCCTGGCGGATGCGCACCGCTTCCAGCCGTTGCTCGCCCAGGGCTTCCAGGACATGGGCGTTGCTGCGATAGGCCGGGGTGGCCAGGGTCAGGGCCTGGCGGATTTTGCTCGGCCAGCGCCACAGGCCCGAGGCAAAGCCGGCCAGGGCAGCGCTGGGCGCCTGCTCCAGGACCCGGGTC
>NZ_ATLP01000080.1:0-27898 GCF_000416215.1 Pseudomonas sp. CF161 | reverse complement strand
CTGCCGGCCGACCTGCAGGCCCAGACCCGCCAGCGCTGGTCCGGCGAAGTCGACCTGTGGCTCACCGACCTGGAGCACGACACCCGCCTCGCCGACCTGTTGCAGGCGCCGCTGCCGGCTGCCGCGCTGGACCTGGCGCAGTGCCGCTTGAGCCTGTGCACGTCCGGCTCCAGTGGCGAACCCAAGCGCATCGACAAGACCCTGGTGCAACTGGCCAACGAGGTCCAGGCCCTGGAACAGCTGTGGGGCGCCGAACTGGGCAGCGCCTGCATGATCGGCAGCGTCGCCGCGCAACACATCTACGGCCTGCTGTTTCGGGTGCTGTGGCCGCTGTGCGCCGGGCGCCCGTTGGTGCGCCGCCAGTTGCCGTTCCCCGAAGACCTGCAACGCGCCAGCCGCGAGTACCCGGCCTTTGCCTGGGTCGCCAGCCCGGCGCTGCTCAAGCGCATGGGCGACAACCTCGACTGGCCGGCCCTGAGCCAGGTCAGCCGGGTGTTTTCCTCGGGCGGTGCCTTGCCCGCCGAGGCCGCGCACAGCCTGCAACAGCGCCTGGGCCAGTGGCCGACCGAGATCTTCGGCAGCTCGGAAACCGGCGGCATCGCCTGGCGCCAGGGCGCGAGCCTGTGGCAACCCTTCGCTGGCGTGCAATTGAGCCAGGACGCGGACGGCGCGCTGCTGATCGCCTCGACCTACCTGCCAGAAGGGCATATCGAACACAGCGCCGATGCCGCGCGGATCGAGGCCGATGGCCGTTTCGAGCTGCTCGGGCGCCTGGACCGGATCGTCAAGCTGGAAGAAAAACGCATCTCCCTGCCCATGCTCGAACAGGCCCTGGCCAGCCATGCCTGGGTCAGCGAAGCACGCCTGGGCGTGGTCCAGGAAAACCGCGCCTCCCTCGGCGCCGTGCTGGTCTTGAGCGAAGCGGGCTTGCAGGCCCTGCGCAATAGCGGCCGCCGCCACCTGACCCAAACCCTGCGCCAGCACCTGAGCCAGCACTGCGAAGCCCTGGCCCTGCCGCGCCGCTGGCGGTTGCTGCGCCAACTGCCGCTGAACGCCCAGGGCAAGTTGCCCCAGGCCGAGGTCGAGGCCCTGCTGCTGGCACCTCGCCCGCAAGCGCCTGAAGTGCTGGAACAGCACGAACAGGACGGCGAGTGGAACCTGCAACTGAGCATCCCCCCGGACCTGGCCTATTTCAGCGGGCACTTCCCGCAGACCCCGGTATTGCCCGGGGTGGTCCAGGTCGACTGGGCCCTGGCCCTGGGCCAGCAACTGCTGGATCTGCCGGGCCGCTTTGCCGGCATGGAAGTGCTGAAGTTCCAGCAACTGGTGCGCCCCGGCGACCAGGTGCAGTTGCACCTGCGGTTCGACGCTGAGCGCGGCAAATTGTATTTCGCCTACCGCAATGACACGGCGGCCTGTTCCAGCGGGCGCATTTTGCTGGAGGCAGCCTGTGGATAAGTTTTATCGGGGAATCTGCGTGTTCTGCGCCATTGGCCGCAGCCTGCGGCAGGGGGCGGTCGATGCATAAGCCCTGTGCAGTGATTCCGGTTTATAACCACGAAGACGCGGTGCCGGCGGTGGTCGAGGCCCTGCTCGCCGGCGGCTTGCCCTGTGTGCTGGTGGACGACGCCAGCAGCCCGGCCTGCGCGGCGGTCCTGGAGCAACTGGCCAGCCGCGAGCAGGTGTTCCTGATCCGCCTGGCACTGAACCAGGGCAAGGGCGGCGCGGTCATGGCCGGGCTGCGCGAGGCCTCGCGCCTGGGTTTCAGCCACGCCCTGCAAGTGGACGCCGACGGCCAGCACGACCTGCGCGATGTGGATAACTTTATCGCCAGCTCCCGGGTCCACCCCGAGGCGCTGATCTGCGGTTATCCACAGTACGACAGCAGCGTGCCCAAGGGCCGCCTGTATGCCCGTTACCTGACCCACGTGTGGGTCTGGATCAACAGCCTGTCGTTGCAGATTCCCGACTCCATGTGCGGCTTCCGGGTCTACCCGCTGCCGCCGGTGCTGGCGCTGATCGATTCGGTCAAACTCGGCAAGCGCATGGATTTCGATCCCGAAGTCCTGGTGCGCCTGGCCTGGCGCAATCAGCCGATGCGCTGGCTGCCGACCAAGGTCCACTACCCCACCGATGGCCTCTCGCACTTTCGCCTGTTGCACGACAACGCGTTGATTTCCAGCATGCACACCCGGCTGTTTTTCGGCATGTTGCTGCGGGCGCCGCAGATCCTCTGGCGACGGTGGCGGGCATGAGCCAGAAACAGCATTGGGCCGAGCATGAAGAACGCGGCAGTTTCTGGCTGATGAAGCTCACCGCGTTCGGGGTCAGAATCCTCGGGCGGCGGGTGCTGAGCCCGGTGCTGTACGCCATCGTCCTGTACTTTTTCCTGTTCGGCCGCAACGCCCGGCACAGCGCCTGGCAGTACCAGCAACGGCTCGCCGACTGGAGCGGACGCCACGACTTGCGCCCGACCCAGCGCCGGGTGTTCGACCAGTTCATGGCCTTTGCCGATGCCCTGCTGGACAAGCTCGACGTGTGGAACGGCAAGCTGCGCATCGAGCAGATCGAGATCGTCGACCCGGCGCTGCTGCGCAACGAGTTGCGCGGCGAACGCGGGCAGATGCTGGTGGGCGCGCACCTGGGCAACCTCGAAGTCTGCCGCGCCCTGGCTGAACTCGGCGAGCAGGTGACCATGAACGTGCTGGTGCACACCAAGCACGCCGAACGTTTCAACCGCCTGCTGGGCGAGGCCGGGGCCACCAACCTGCGGCTGATCCAGGTCAGCGAGCTGGACCCGGCGATCATGCTGCAACTGAGCCAGCGCCTGGACCGTGGCGAGTGGCTGGCGATTGCCGGCGACCGCGTGCCGCTGCACGGCGGACGCAATGTGCGGGTGGATTTCCTCGGCCATCCGGCAGCCTTCCCCCAGGGCCCGTGGCTGCTGGCAGGATTGCTCAAATGCCCGGTCAACCTGCTGCTGTGCCTCAAGCAGCAGGGCCGCTACCGGGTGATCCTCGAGCCCTTCACCGACGCCGTGGCCTGGAAACGCAGCGACCGCGAGCAGGTGATCGCCCAATGGACCGCCCGCTACGCCGAACGCCTGGGCCAGTACTGCCTCGAAGCGCCGCAACAGTGGTTCAACTTTTACCCATTCTGGAAGACCGATGACGACGCATCCGCTTGAGCCGGTAACCTTCGGCGAACTCCCCTTGCGCATCGAAGACGTGCTGGCCCTGGCCAACCGTCAGGTGCCCGTGCAACTGCAAGGTGATGCCGGGTTTCGCCAGCGCATCGCCAAAGGCGCGCAGTTTCTCGACTCCTTGCTCGACAAGGAAGGCGTGATCTACGGCGTCACCACCGGCTACGGCGACTCCTGCGTGGTGGCGGTGCCGCTGCAACACGTCGAGGCCCTGCCGCGCCATCTGTACACCTTCCACGGCTGCGGCCTGGGCAAGCTGCTGGATGCCCAGGCCACCCGCGCGGTACTGGCGGCGCGCTTGCAGTCGCTGTGCCACGGCGTGTCCGGGGTGCGGGTCGAGCTGCTGGAACGCCTGCAGGCTTTTCTCGAACACGACATCCTGCCGCTGATCCCGGAAGAAGGCTCGGTCGGCGCCAGTGGCGACCTGACGCCGCTGTCCTACGTGGCCGCGACCCTGTCCGGCGAGCGTGAAGTGCTGTTCCGTGGCGAACGGCGCCAGGCCGCCGACGTACACCGGGAGCTGGGTTGGGACCCGCTGGTGCTGCGCCCCAAAGAAGCCCTGGCGCTGATGAACGGTACCGCGGTGATGACCGGCCTGGCCTGCCTGGCCTTCGCCCGCGCCGATTACCTGCTGCAACTGGCGACCCGCATCACCGCGCTGAACGTGGTGGCCCTGCAGGGCAACCCCGAGCACTTCGACGAGCGCCTGTTCGCCGCCAAGCCGCACCCGGGGCAGATGCAAGTGGCGGCCTGGCTACGCCAGGATCTGGCGATCGACGCCCCGACCGCGCCGCTGCACCGCCTGCAAGACCGCTATTCCCTGCGCTGCGCGCCCCATGTCCTGGGGGTGCTGGCCGACAGCCTGAACTGGCTGCGGGCGTTTATCGAGACCGAGCTCAACAGCGCCAACGACAATCCGATCATCGACGCCGAAGCCGAGCGCGTGCTGCACGGCGGGCATTTCTACGGCGGGCACATTGCGTTCGCCATGGACAGCCTCAAGACCCTGGTGGCCAACGTCGCCGACCTGCTCGACCGGCAGCTCGCGCTGCTGGTGGACGTGCGTTACAACCACGGCCTGCCGAGCAACCTGTCCGGCGCCAGCGCCGAGCGCGCGATGCTCAACCACGGCTTCAAGGCGGTGCAGATCGGCACCAGCGCCTGGACCGCCGAGGCCCTGAAAAACACCATGCCGGCCAGCGTGTTCTCGCGCTCCACCGAGTGCCACAACCAGGACAAGGTGAGCATGGGCACCATCGCCGCCCGGGACGCGATTCGCGTGCTGGAGCTGACCGAACAGGTCGCCGCCGCCACCCTGCTGGCAGCCAACCAGGGTGTGTGGCTGCGCGCCCAGGCCGCCGATGCGCGCCCCTTGCCGCCGGCCCTGGCGGCAATGCATGCAGAGCTGGCCAGGGACTTCCCGCCGGTGATCGAAGACCGCGCCCTGGAAGGCGAACTGCGCCTGTGCCTGCAACGCATCGCCGAGCAACACTGGAGGCTGCATGCGCAGTAAGGGAGTGCTGCACGCCGACACCCAGATCCTGGTGCCGTTTTTCGACGTCGACACCATGCACGTCGTCTGGCACGGGCATTACGTCAAATACCTGGAAGTCGCCCGCTGCGCCTTGCTCGACAAGATCGGCCACAACTACACGGCCATGGTCGAGTCGGGCTACGCCTGGCCGGTGATCGACCTGCAACTGCGCTATGTGCGCGGCGCGGTGTTCGGCCAGACCCTGAACGTGCGCGCCAGCCTGGTGGAGTGGGAAAACCGGCTGAAGATCAACTACCTGATCACCGACCTCGCCAGCGGCGAACGCCTGACCCGCGCCAGCTCGGTGCAGGTCGCGGTGGACATGGCCAGCCGCGAGATGCAACTGGCCTCGCCCCGGGTCTTTACCGACGCCGTGGCCAAGGTGCTGCCATGAGCCGGTTGAATCTCCTGCCCCTGGCCAGGGCGGCCCTGTCGGGCCTGGTGCTGCTGGGGTTCAGTTCCCTGGCCCAGGCCTTCGACCTGCAACAGCTCAGCGAGCAGTTGGCCAAGCCCGAGGTTATCCACGGCAGCTTCATCCAGGAAAAACACCTGCGGGCCCTGCCCCAGCCCCTGACCAGCAAGGGCACCTTTGTCCTGGCCAAGAACCACGGCCTGCTCTGGCTGCTGAAAACGCCGTTGCAGCAGGACTACCGCATCACCGGCCAGGGCATCGCCCGGCGTGACGCCAACGGCTGGCAGATGCTGCCGGGCAAAAGTGCCGGCGCCGAGCAGAACCGCCTGTTCCTCGCGGTGTTGCAAGGCGACAGCAGCGGCCTGCAGCGCGACTTCGAACTCACCCTGGCGGGCGACGCCCAGGACTGGAAACTGACCCTGACCCCGCGCTCGCTGCTGCTCAAGCAAGTGTTCACCCAGATCAATATCGACGGTGGTGCCCTGGTGCAGCGCATCGAACTCCTGGAAACCCAGGGCGACAGCACCCTGCTGCAGATGCGCGACAGCACCAGCAGCCAACCCTTGAGCGCAGCGGAGCAACATGACTTTGCCCAGTGAGCGCTGGTTACCCAGGCTGTTCCTGATCCTTTTGGTGGCGGTGCTGGCCCTGGCCGGCTGGCAATGGCGCCACGGTGCGCCGCTGTCGGCCAACCTGATGGAGCTGGTGCCGGGCACGGCCCCGGACGCCCTGGAGCTCAAGGCCGAGCAGCGCATGCAAGAGCCGCTGAACCGCGAAATGCTGGTGCTGGTGGGCCATGCCGAGCGGCAGCAGGCGGTGGCCATGGCCCAGCAACTGGGGGAACGCTGGCAGGCCAGCGGGCTGTTCGAAAAGGTCCAGTGGAACCTGCAAGCCGACCTTCCGGCACTGCGCAACCAACTGCTGCAAGGCCGGCTGGCGATGCTCTCGGCGGCCGACCGGCAGCAATTGATCGAACAACCCGCGGCCTTTATCCAGCAGCGGGTCCAAGCCTTGTTCGACCCCTTTACCGGGTTCAGCCTGGTGCCGAGCCAGGATGACTGGCTGGGCCTAACCGGGCGCATCCAGAACAGCCAGCCGCAACGCGGCGCGGTGCAACTGGACATCGGCAGCGGCGCCCTGGTAGCCGACGCCGACGGCAAGAGCTGGGTGCTGCTGCGGGCACGCACCACCGGCAATGCCTTTGATATGAACCTGCCGTTGCAGGTGGCCGAGCTGCTCCGGCAAAGCCGCGAACAGGCGAGCCAGGCCGATGTGCAATTGCTGGCCGCCAGCGGCCTGCTGTACGCCGCCAATGGCCAGCAGCAAGCCACCCGGGAAATCACCTGGGTCGGCGGCGGTGCGACCCTGGGCATCCTGCTGCTGTTGCTTCTGGCGTTCCGCCGGCTGCGGGTGCTGCTGGCGTTTGTCCCGGTGCTGGTGGGCATGTTGTTTGGCGCGGTGGCCTGCGTGGCGCTGTTCGGCCATATGCATGTGATGACCCTGGTCCTGGGCTCGAGCCTGATCGGCGTCGCGGTCGACTACCCGCTGCATTACCTGTCCAAGAGCTGGAGCCTGAAACCCTGGCACAGCTGGCCGGCGTTGCGCCTGACTCTGCCGGGCCTGAGCCTGAGCCTGGCCACCAGTTGCATCGGTTACCTGGCGCTGGCCTGGACCCCGTTCCCGGCCCTGACCCAGATCGCCGTGTTCTCCGCGGCCGGCCTGCTCGGCGCCTACCTGTCGGCGGTGTGCCTGCTGCCGGCCTTGCTCAAGGGCGCGGACCTGCGCCCGGCGCAATGGCCGCTGCGGGTTGCGCAGTGGCTGCTGCAACTGCGCGCGGCCCTGCTGCAACGAGTGCCGAGCCCGGTGCTGCTGGCCCTGCTGGCCGCATTCTGCGCCGCCGGGCTGTGGCAGCTGACCAGCAAAAACGATATCCGCCAGTGGGTCGGCGCACCGCCGCAATTGCTCAACGAAGCCCAGGCCATTGCCCGCATCACCGGCTACCAGCCCACCAGCCAGTTCTTCCTGGTGCGCGCCGCCGACCAGCAGCAATTGCTCGAACGCCAGCAAGCCCTGGGCGAACGCCTGGGGCAATTGGTGAAACAGGGCAAATTGCAGGGTTATCTGGCGCTCAATCAACTGGTCAATCTGCCCAGCGACCAACAGCAACTGCGTGAGGCCCTGACGCGTCTGCCGCCATTCTGGCAGCCGCTGCTGGATCTCGGCGTGCCCGCCAGTGCCCTGCAGGCCGAGCTGGCCCGGTTGCAGGCGCTGCCGCTGCAAGACATCGACGCCGCCCTGAAAGGCCCGCTGGCCGAACCCTACCGCACACTGTGGCTGGGCGCCGGCCCCGAAGGCGTGGCGGCCATGGTCAGCCTGCAAGGGCTGAACGATGCCAGCCTGCTGCGGGCCCAGGCCCGGGACCTGCCCGGGGTGCAACTGGTGGACCGGCTTGGCGAATTGAATAAAGTCTTTGCCGCGACCCAGGTCAGCGCCGCCGAACTCAAGCTCGCCTCCTGCGTGCTGATCGTGTTGCTGCTGATTCTGCCGTTCGGCTTCGGCGGGGCCCTGCGCATCGTCGCGCTGCCGCTGCTGGCGGCCCTGTGCAGCCTGGCCAGCCTCGGCTGGCTGGGGCAGCCGCTGACCCTGTTCAGCCTGTTCGGCCTGCTGCTGGTGACCGCCATCAGCGTCGACTACGCCATCCTGATGCGCGAGCAGATCGGCGGCGCCGCCGTCAGCCTGCTGGGCACCCTGCTCGCGGCCCTGACCACCTGGCTGTCGTTCGGCTTGCTGGCCATTTCCAGCACCCCGGCGGTGAGCAATTTCGGGCTCTCGGTCAGCCTCGGGCTGGCCTTCAGCTTTATGCTCGCGCCCTGGGCCGGGCAGCAGCAACACCCCGCCAAAGTCACGGAGCCAAGCCCATGCTGATCGCCCTGTTCTGGTGCCTGGCCCTGGCACTGTTTGCCCTGGCGACCGTCATCGGTCGGCGCCTGGGCCTGATCCCGATTGTCAGTCAGTTGCTGCTGGCAACCTTCGGCCTGCCCCTGCTGATGCTGCTGTGGATCGAGCCGCACTGGCAGTTGAGCGGTGCCCAGCTGGTGTCCCCGGTCTGGCTGAAAAACCTCTACAGCCTGAGCTTCGCCCTGCTGCTGGGGCATATCCTGAGCGACGTGATCGACCTGCGCCTGGACCGCCAGAGCCTGAAGATCGCCCTGCCGAGTTTCATCATCCCCTTCGCCTGCGGCCTGGCGATTGCCTTCTGGCTGCTGCCGCCGCAGCCGTGGCTGAGCTCCCTGGCAGTGGGCCTGCTGTTTGCGATCACCGCGATCCCGGTGCTCTACCTGTACCTGCGCCACATCAACTACCCGGCCGCCGCCACTCGGCGCCTGGTGCAGACCGCGATCCTGATCGACCTGACCTGCTGGAGCCTGTTCGCCATCGCCCAGGGCAGCCTGCACCTGGCCAGCCTGCTGCTGCCCCTGGCCGGCGCCTGCCTGCCGTTGCTCCTGCGCCTGCTCGGCCTGCGCCAGCCGCTGCTGCACAGCCTGGGCTTCTTTGCGCTGCTGGTGGTGGCCGAGCACTACAAGCTCAATGCGCTGATTTTCGGCATCGGTTACCTGCTGTGCATGGCCGCCCTCAAGGTGGCGCTGGTGCTGCCGTTACAGGCAGCCTGGATGAACCGTTTGCAGACCTACATCGCCATCCCGCTGATCCTGACGTTCGGCATTGTGCAGATCAACGTGCACAGCGCCATGGACAGCCTGAGCGGGCTGCAACTGGGCGCCCTGCTGCTGGTGCCGATTGCCAGCAAGCTGGCCGGCAACTGGCTGGGCCTGGGCTGGGCCGGTGCGTCCTTCGCCGGTGCCAGCCGCTGGCGGGAGAGCCTGCTGCTCAATATTCGCGGCTTGAGCGAGATCGTGTTTCTCAACCTGCTGCTGCAACAACAGCTGATCAGCCCGGCGCTGTACTTTGCGCTGATGCTGATGGGCCTGATCGCGACCCTGCTGCCGGCAGTGGCCGGCATGCATCGCCCCCCCTTGGTCCCTCTGAATCTGAACATCGCCGAACCGGCAAGGAGCCCCAGTGCCAACAGTTGAAATGGAACGCCGCCAGGTTGTAGTCATCGGCGCCGGCCCATCGGGCGCGATTGCCGCCGCCCTGCTCAAACGCAAGGGCCACGACGTGCTGATCATCGAGCGCCAGCATTTCCCGCGGTTCTCCATCGGTGAAAGCTTGCTCTCCCACTGCCTGGACTTCGTCGAGGAAGCGGGCATGCTCGAAGCCGTGCAAGCCGCCGGCTTCCAGCTGAAGAACGGCGCGGCCTTCGCCTGGGGCGAGCGCTACAGCGCCTTTGATTTCGGCGACACCTTCAGCAACGGCAAGCCCACCACCTTCCAGGTCCAGCGCGGCGACTTCGACAAGCTGCTGGCCGACCAGGCGGCGCTGCAAGGGGTTGAGGTGCGTTATGGCGAAGAGATCGTCAGCGCCGATTTCAGCCTGCCCCAGCCGCAGCTCGGGGTGCGTCGCGAAGACGGCAGCCAGTACCAGGTCGAGGCCCATTTCGTACTCGATGCCAGCGGCTATGGCCGGGTCCTGCCGCGCTTGCTGGACCTGGAGGCGCCGTCGAACTTCCCGGTGCGCCAAGCGGTGTTCACCCATGTCGAAGACCGCATCGACCACCCCGGTTTCGACCGGGAAAAGATCCTCGTCACCACCCACCCGACCCAGCGCGACATCTGGTTCTGGAGCATCCCCTTCAGCAACGGCCGGTGCTCGGTGGGCGTGGTCGCGGCCAAGGAGCATTTTGTCGGCCGCGACCAGGACCTGGACCAGTGCCTGCGCGGCTTTATCGCCGAGACCCCGAGCCTGGCCAAGGTCCTGGCCAACGCGGTATGGGACACCCCGGCGCGGACCATCGGCGGCTACTCGGCCAACGTCAAGAGTCTGCACGGCCCGGGCTTCGCCCTGCTGGGCAATGCCGCGGAATTTCTCGACCCGGTGTTCTCGTCCGGGGTCACCATCGCCATGCGTTCGGCGAGCATGGCCGCCGCCGTGCTGCATCGTCAGCTGCAAGGTGAAAGCGTCGACTGGCAGCTGGAGTTTGCCGAGCCGCTCAAGCGCGGGGTCGACACCTTCCGCTGCTACGTCGAAGGCTGGTACGCCGGGACATTCCAGGACGTGATCTTCCACCCCGGCAGCTCGCCGGAAATCCGCCGCATGATCAGCTCGATCCTCGCCGGCTACGCCTGGGACGAGCGCAACCCGTTTGTCAGCGAACCCAAGCGTCGCCTGCGCATGCTCTCGGAAATCTGCGCGACGGAGGTGGCATGAACAGCCCCCAGCCACAGTACCTCTGCGATACGTACGTCGAGGAAACCCGCTTCGGCTTCTGGTTCCTGCGCAGCCACACCTGGCAGCACCATGTGCTGCGGGTGGCGATCAACGACCTGCGCTCGCTGTTCACCAGCGACCTGCCCGGCAACCCGGTGCTGCTCGACGCCGGTTGCGGCCAGGGCAAGTCGTTCCAGTACTTGCGCCAGGTGTTCGCGCCCCAGCGCCTGATCGGCCTGGATGCCGACCCCCACAGCCTGGAACTGAGCGCCCAGGAAGCGGCGCGCCAGGGCATGCAGGTGGAGTTGATCGGCAGCGACTGCGCGACCCTGGACGTGCCGGATGCCAGCGTCGACCTGCTGTTCTGCCACCAGACCTTCCACCACCTGGTGGAGCAGGACCAAGCCCTGGCCGAGTTCTACCGGGTGCTCAAGCCCGGCGGCTACCTGCTGTTTGCCGAGTCCACCGAGGCCTATATCGACACCTGGGTCATTCGCTGGCTGTTCCGCCACCCGATGCACGTGCAGAAAAGCGCCGCCCAGTACCTGGACATGATCCGTCGCCAGGGTTTCGAGTTCACCCCGCAGAACGTCTCCTACCCCTACCTGTGGTGGAGCCGCTCGACGGATTTCGGCCTGCTGGAACGCTTCGGCCTGCGCCGCCCGAAACCCTTTGGCCAGCGCGAAGAAACCCTGGTCAACGTGGTGGCGCGCAAGCCGTTGGGCGAGCACTGCGCGCCAGGGCAGCCGGCATGATCCGCGCCCTGCTGGTGGGTTGCCTGTTGCTGCTGGCCGGTTGCGCCAGCCAGGCGCCGCTGCCCGCAAAAACCCCGAGCCTGGCCCTGCCGTTGCAGCTGCACATCGAGCGTGAGCAGGCGGCGCAACGCCAGGACTGGCTGCTGGTGATCCAGGCCGAAGGCGCGGGCATCCGCTGGTCGCTGATGGATCCCCTGGGCATTCCCCTGGCCCGCCAGCGCCTGATCGATGGCCAGTGGCAGGCCGATGGCTTGCTGCCGCCCAACCCCGAAGCGCGGGAGCTGTTCGCCGCGCTGCTGTTTGCCCTGACGCCCGCCGCCGAGCTGTCCGAGAATTACCCCGCTGCCCAGGTCCGAGGCGAGCAACGCAGCCTCGCCCCGCGCTGGCAGCTCCGTTATCGCCAACCATTGGATTTCCAGTTGAACCTGCCTCAAGGCCTGCAGTACCACATCAGCCCGCTGACCGCCGAGCACGCGCCATGACGGTCTACCTCAACGCCCTGGGGCTGATCTGCGCCCTGGGACGGGACAAACAGCAGGTGGCCCGCAGCCTGTTTGCCGGCGACTGTTCAGGCATGCGCGACGAAACCGGCTGGGTGCCCGAGCGCAGCCTGCCGGTGGCGGCGGTCAAGGGCCCGCTGGCGGCCCTGCCCGCACACCTGAGCCGCCAGCACAGCCGCAATAACCAGCTGCTGCTGGAGGCGGCGCTGCAGATCCGCGACGACATCGATCAGGCGATCCAGGCCTACGGCCCGGGGCGCATTGGCGTGGTGCTGGGCACCAGTACGTCGGGCATCGACGAAGCCAGCCGTGGCATCGCCCATTACCTGCGCGACCAGCACTTCCCGGCCCACTACGACTACCGGCAGCAGGAACTCGGGGCACCGGCGAACTTTCTCGCCGACTGGCTGCAACTGAGCGGTCCGACCTACGTGATCTCCACCGCCTGCACCTCCAGCGCCCGGGCCCTGATGAGCGCCCGGCGCCTGCTCGACCTGGGGTTGTGCGACGCGGTGCTGTGCGGCGGGGTCGACAGCCTGTGCCAGCTGACCCTGAATGGTTTTTCAGCGCTGGAAGCCGTCAGTGACCAGCGCTGCAACCCGTTTTCGGTCAACCGCGACGGGATCAACATCGGCGAGGCGGCGGTACTGTTTCTGATGAGCAGGGAGCCCGGCACGCAGCAGCCCATCGCCCTGCTGGGCGCCGGCGCCAGTTCCGATGCGCACCATATTTCCGCGCCCGAGCCCAGCGGCCGGGGCGCCCTGCAAGCGATGCGCAAGGCCTTGAGCAATGCCGGCCTGGCAGCGCAGCAGATCGCTTACCTGAACCTGCACGGCACCGCCACCCAGCACAACGACGCCATGGAAAGCCTGGCCGTGGCCGAGCTGTTTCCCGACGGTGTGCCCTGCTCGTCGACCAAGCCCATGAGCGGCCACACCCTGGGCGCCGCCGGGGCCCTGGAAGCCGCCTTCTGCTGGCTGAGCCTGGCCGCCGACAATCGGCAACAGGCCCTGCCCCCCCATGTCTGGGACGCCCAGCCCGACCCGCAATTGCCCGCCCTGCGCTGGGTCGGCAGCGCCGATCGCCTGGCCACGGGTGCACCGCGCTGCCTGATGAGCAACTCCTTTGCCTTCGGCGGCAACAACGTCAGCCTGATTATCGGAGACGCCCCATGATCCCCTGGTCACTCGCCGAACTGCTGCCCCACGCGGGCGACATGATCCTGATCGATCAGGTCCTGGGGTTCGATGAAGAACAGATCCACACCCGCCTCACCGTCAAGCCCGGCGGCCTGTTCAACCGCGCCGACGGCAGCCTGCCGGCCTGGCTCGGCATCGAGCTGATGGCCCAGAGCGTGGCCGCCTATGCCGGCTGCCGCGCACGCCAGCAAGGGCAAGCCGTGGAGCTGGGCTTTTTGCTCGGCACGCGCAAATTCGAATGCAATGTGGAACACTTTCCGGCCGGCAGCGAGCTGAGCATCCACGCCCTGCGCTCCCTGGAAGACGACAACGGCATGGGCGTATTCGAGTGCCACCTCAGCGGCCCGGGGATCCAGGCCAGCGCTCGCCTCAACGTGTTCCGCCCGCCGCACGCGGCCCACTATCTCGACGACACACAGGAACCCCGCCATGACTGAATCCGTACTGGTCACAGGCTCCAGCCGTGGTATCGGCCGCGCCATCGCCCTGCGCCTGGCCCAGGCCGGGCATGACCTGGTGCTGCACTGCCGCACCGGCCTCGCCGAGGCCCAGGCGGTGCAGGCCGAAGTCCAGGCCCTGGGGCGCACTGCGCGCATCCTGCAATTCGACGTCGCCGACCGCGCCACCTGCAAGGCCATTCTTGAAGCCGACGTCGACACCCACGGCGCCTATTACGGCGTGGTACTCAATGCCGGGCTGACCCGGGACGGCGCCTTCCCGGCCCTGACCGAGGACGACTGGGACGACGTGCTGCGCACCAACCTCGACGGTTTCTACAACGTGCTGCACCCGGTGATGATGCCGATGATCCGGCGCCGCGCCGCTGGGCGCATTGTCTGCATCACCTCGGTCTCGGGGCTGATCGGCAACCGTGGCCAGGTCAACTACAGCGCCTCGAAGGCCGGCGTGATCGGCGCCGCCAAGGCCCTGGCCATTGAACTGGGCAAGCGCAAGATCACCGTCAACTGCGTGGCCCCGGGCCTGATCGACACCGCCATGCTCGACGAGAACGTCCCGGTGGAGGAACTGATGAAAATGATCCCCGCACAACGCATGGGCACCCCGGAAGAAGTCGCCAGCGCGGTGAACTTCCTGATGTCGGCCGAAGCGTCCTACATCACGCGCCAGGTGCTGGCCGTCAACGGAGGCCTGTGCTGATGAAACGCGTGGTCGTCACCGGCATGGCCGGCATCACCTCCCTGGGCAGCGACTGGGCCACCATCGCCGGCAACTTCAGCGCCAACCGCAGCGGCATCCGGCGCATGGACGAGTGGGATCGCTTTACCGAACTCAACACCCGCCTGGCGGGGCCGATCGATGACTTCAAGGTGCCGGCCCACTGGACCCGCAAGCAGTTGCGCAGCATGGGCCGGGTCTCGCGCCTGGCCGTGGGCGCCGCCGAACAGGCGCTGGCCGACGCCGGGCTGCTGGGCGACGAGTCGATCAAGGACGGGCGCATGGGCGTGGCCTGCGGCTCGTCCACCGGCAGCACCGACGAGATCAAGGCCTTCGGCAACATGCTGCTGAACTCGGTGGCGGAAGGCCTGAACGCCAACTCCTACGTGCGCATGATGCCCCACACCACGGCGGCCAATATCAGCATCTTCTTCGGCCTCACCGGGCGCCTGATTCCCACCTCCAGCGCCTGCACCAGCGGCAGCCAGGGCATCGGCTACGCCTATGAGGCGATCAAGTTCGGACGCCTGCCGCTGATGCTCGCCGGCGGCGCCGAAGAGCTGTGCCCCACCGAAGCCATGGTGTTCGACGCGCTGTACGCCACCAGCCTGAAAAACGACGCCCCGCAAACCAGCCCTCGGCCCTACGACAGCGGCCGCGACGGCCTGGTGATCGGTGAAGGCGGCGGCATGCTGGTGCTCGAAGAACTGGAGCACGCCCTGGCCCGCGGTGCGCACATCCACGCGGAAATCGTCGGTTTTGGCAGCAACGCCGATGGCCAGCACACTACCCGGCCGGAGCAGACCACCATGCGCCGGGCCATGGAGCTGGCCCTGGAAGATGCCGGCATCCCGGCGTCCGCCATCGGCTACGTCAACGGCCACGGCACGGCCACCGAACAGGGCGACATTGCCGAAACCCTGGCCACCAGCAGCCTGTTCGGCAGCGGCATGCCCATCAGTTCGCAGAAGAGCTTCCTCGGCCACACCTTGGGCGCCTGTGGCGCGCTGGAGTCGTGGTTCAGCATCGAGATGCTCAACCGCGACCAGTACGTGCACACCTTCAACCTCGATGAGGTCGACCCGCGTTGCGGCGAGCTGGACTACCTGCGCGGCGAGTTCCGGCAGATGAGCCATCAGTACGTGATGAACAACAACTTTGCCTTTGGCGGGGTCAACACGTCGTTGATTTTCCGCCGCTGGCCGTAACGCCCCCAACCCACTGGAGAGAACGGAATGTCTTCCCTGCTTCGCGCAACCTTGATCGTCCTGGCGCTGCTGACCACGGTGTCCTGCACCAGCAAACGCATGTACACCCCGAACCGCATCATCCCGGCGACCATCAGCGCCGACCAGGACCAGGTCAAGCAGGCCATCCTGAAAAACCTGGTGGCCCGCAAGTGGGAGGTGCAGCGCATCAGCCCCGGCCTGATCCAGGCGCAGATCACCGTGCGCCAGGAATTCCATGCCGAGATCGACATCGAGTACTCGGCCAGCTTCTACAAGATCGTCTACCGCGACAGCCGTGACCTGGACTACAAGGACGGCAAGATCCACAAGAACTACATCCGCTGGGTGCGCCTGCTGGACAAGGGCATCCTGCGCGAGCTGCGTGACAACCAGAACGAACGGACCGCGCAACAGCTGTCCGACGCGGCCCAGGCCACCCCTGCACCGAACTGACCTGTAGCCGTCGCCCCGGGGCGGCGGCTGCACCTTTGTGCTTTGCCCCCCCTTAGACGTCAAGGAGACCACCATGCAATTCAAGACTCTGGCCGCGGCCGCCACTCTGCTGCTCGCGACCCTGCCCGGCATCAGCCAGGCCCGTGACACCGCGCTGTACCTGCCCTTCGACAAAGTCGTCGCCGAAGCCATCGCCACCGGCAAGATCGACGGCAGCGTCAAGTTCTACCTGGCCGGCAACAAGCCAGCGGGCAAGGTCTCGGTCATCAGCCCGGGCGCCGTGACCAACAAGAAAACCAACGCCTTCAACAAATCTGACGAAGTGGCCTGCGAATGGGCCCTGCAGTCGGCGCTGATCACCCTGCACCAGGCGGCGAAAAAAGTCGGCGCCAATGCCGTGACCGACATCGCCAGCTTCTACAAAAGCAACGAACGCAAAGACGCCAAGACCTACGAGTGCCACGCCGGCGCCGTCATGGCCGGCGTAGCGTTGCGCGGCGACCTGGCCAAAGTGCAATAAGCCACGCCCCCGCCACATCCAGGGCGCCTCAGGGCGCCCTTTCTATTGCTGCCGCCGCCCATAGCTACGGCGAATCCGAGGGCCAGCGCAGCCTCGGGCCTCGGCAGCGGCGACGGCGCGGGGTAAATCCCGGTCTACACTCGCAACAGCAGGCTGACCCATTGCAGCCCGCGCGAACTGCGAGGTGACCGTCACGGCGTTTGTCCAGACGCATTCCGGGCCGGCGGATGATCGCGGTTCTCCTTCAACGTCAAGGAGCTGACCATGCCTATCAAAGCCCTGTTCGCCGTTGCCCTGCTCAGCCTGCTGCCCGACACCGGGCACGCCACCAACCTGCTCTACATGCCCTTCGAAAAGGTCGTGGCCGATGCGATCCGCGCCGGACGCCTGGACGGCAGCGTGCAGTTCTACCTGGCCGGCAACCAGCCGGCGGGGCCGATGCGGCTGCTGGTGAGCGACGTCGCCACCAACAAAAAGACCAACGGCTTCAACAAGAGCGACAACGACGCCTGCGAATGGGTGCTGCAATCGGCGTTGATCACCTTGCAGGCCGCTGCCAAGAAGGCCGGGGCCAACGCCGTGACCAACATCGTCAGTTACTACAAGCACCACGTGCGCAAAGACCTCAACACCTACGAGTGCCATGCCGGGGTGCTGATGGCCGGCGTGGCCTTGCGCGGCGACCTGGTGCGCCTGCAATAACCTGCTGGCCGGTGCTCAGGGCCGTCCTCCCAGGCTCTCGGTCTTGCGTGTGAGCAATTCGACAAAGGCCTTGGCCATCGGCGAAGCCTGATCGGTGCGCTGTACCAGCCACACCGCCGACACCGCTTCCGGGTCCAGCAACCGGCGATAGACCACGCCGTCGATGCGCATGCGCTGGTACGACGCCGGCAACACCGAAACCCCAAGCCCGGCCGCCACCAGGCCGATGATGGTCATGGCCTCGCCCGCCTCCTGGGCAAAGTGCGGGGTGAACCCGGCATCACGGGCCAGGCTCAGCAGTTGCGCGTACAGGCCGCTGCCATAACTGCGCGGGAAGAACACAAACGGCTCATGGGCCAGCGCCGACAACGGCAGGCCCTCCTCGCTGCCGGCCACCAGCGGGTGCTTGGCACTGAGGACCGCCACCAGCGGCTCGCGCAGCAACTCCACCACGCTCAATGAGTCAGGCAGCGGCAAGGGGCGCATCAGGCCGACCTGGATCGACTGGTCCACCAACGCATCCGCCACCTGGGTGCTGCTCATCTCCCGCAGGTTGAGGTGCACCGCCGGGAAGCGCTGGCGAAAGGCGAAGATCGCCTGGGGGATAGTGGAATTGAAGGGGGCCGACGAGGTGAACCCGATCTTCAGTTCCCCCAACTCCCCCCGTTGCGCACGGCGGGCCACATCGGCGGCTTTATCCACCTGAGCCAGGACCAGCCGTGCTTCTTCGAGAAACAGCCGCCCGGCCTCGCTGAGCTCGACCCGACGGTTGGTGCGCTCGAACAGCCGCGCCCCGACTTCCTGTTCCAGTGCCTGGATCTGCTGGCTCAACGGGGGTTGGGAGATCCCCAGGGCCTGGGCGGCGCGGCCGAAATGCAGCTCTTCAGCCACCGCGATGAAGTAGCGCAGATGACGCAATTCCATAAAGACTCCATTAGGTCGCACAAGCTATCAAACAGGTCGAACAATATATTGGAAAGAATCATTAGCCAGCTATATGCTTTTTTCCATTGCCTGACCGGCTGCGCTTCCCCCTGAGGTCCCCGTGAAATCTGCCGTTGCTCCACTTGCCCAAGAAACACCCGCTCCCGCCCTCGACGACGTTCTTCCTCCGCGCAGTGACACTTACATCGAACACGGCACGCCGATGTTCATGCGTACTGTGCTGGCCCTGTTTGCCGGCGGCTTCGCCACCTTTGCCCTGCTGTACTGCGTGCAACCGATGATGCCGCTGCTGTCCAAAGAGTTTTCCATCAATGCGGCCCAGAGCAGCCTGATCCTGTCCGTCGCCACCGGCATGCTCGCGGTCGGCTTGCTGATCACCGGTCCGATCTCCGACCGTATCGGCCGCAAACCAGTGATGGTCGCGGCGCTGCTGGCCGCGGCCGCCTGCACCATGGCCAGCGCCCTGATGCCAAGCTGGCAGGGAGTGCTGGTGATGCGCGCGCTGGTGGGGCTGTCGCTGAGCGGCCTGGCAGCGGTGGCCATGACCTACCTGAGCGAAGAGATTCACCCGCAGCACATCGGCCTGGCCATGGGCCTGTACATCGGCGGCAACGCCATCGGCGGCATGAGCGGGCGGCTGATCGTCGGGGTCCTGATCGACTTCGTCAGCTGGCACACGGCGATGCTGGTGATCGGCGGGTTGTCGCTGATCGCTGCGGCGGTGTTCTGGAAGATCCTCCCCGAATCACGCAACTTCCGCGCCCGCTCGCTGCACCCGCGCAGCCTGCTGGACGGCTTCACCATGCACTTTCGCGACGCCGGCCTGCCGTGGCTGTTCCTTGAGGGCTTCCTGCTGATGGGGGCCTTTGTGACCCTGTTCAACTACATCGGCTACCGCCTGCTGGCCGAGCCGTATCACATGAGCCAGGCGCTGGTCGGCCTGCTGTCGGTGGTTTACCTGTCGGGCATCTACAGCTCGGCAAAAATCGGCGCCCTGGCCGACCGCCTCGGCCGGCGCCGCGTGCTCTGGGGCACCATAGTGCTGATGTTGGCGGGCATCGCCCTGACCTTGCTGCACCCCCTGGCGCTGGTGCTGGCGGGCATGCTGTTGTTCACCTTCGGCTTCTTCGGCGCGCACTCGGTGGCCAGCAGCTGGATCGGCCGCCGCGCCCTCAAGGCCAAGGGCCAGGCCTCGTCGCTGTACCTGTTCAGCTACTACGCCGGCTCCAGCATCGCCGGCACCGCCGGCGGGGTGTTCTGGCACCTGGGGGGCTGGAATGGGATCGGGCTGTTTATCGGGGCGTTGCTGGTGGGCGCGCTGCTGATTGCCATCAAGCTGTCGAAATTGCCACCGCTGGCCACCCAGTGATCTGAAACGCCCATGCCGGCGATCGGTTTCGGCGCGTAGAGCACCGAACCCGATCGCCGGCATGGGCGACTGCATCTGAGAATGCGCGGCGAGTTACTGGACGATTTCCACCAGGTCGACATCGATCTCGCGCTTCATCAGGCCTTTCTCGACTTCACCGGTCAGCTTGACCTGGGTCTTCTCGTTGAACGCCACGGGCGGCAGGTCCTCGTCATCGATCTCGACGGTGATGGTGCCGCTGGCATCCTTGAATTCGTACTTGTCGTCATTGTTCAGCTTCTTGGTCACGTGGCCCTGCAACACCACCGGGGTGTCGTCTGCGGCCTCGTTGGCGGCGGCAACGGTGGTGACTGCGTGCGCACCCGGGCCGGTATAACCGACAGCCAGGGCAGCGGTGCTGAACAGCGGAGCAAGCAACAGAACGAGGTAACGGGTTTTCATGGCAGTGATCCAGTGTGGGTTTCAATGGAGCCAGGTTAACCAGTGAGGCTGAATTGAAACTTAATCCGCCGATCGGTTTGCCCCGCCCATAAAAAAGCCCGGCACTGGCCGGGCATTTTTAAGCGGAGGACGCTTACTCGTGGTACTGCGCCGACAGCTCATGCACCGCACGCAGGAAGGCACCGGCGTGTTCCGGATCGACTTCCGGAGTGATGCCGTGGCCGAGATTGAATACGTGGCCAGTGCCTTTGCCATAGCTGGCGAGAATGCGCCCGACTTCAGTGCGGATCGCTTCCGGGTTGGCGTAGAGCACGGTCGGGTCCATGTTGCCTTGCAAGGCGACTTTGTTGCCGACGCGCTCGCGGGCGTTGCCGATATCGCAGGTCCAGTCCAGGCCCAGGGCATCGGCGCCCGCGTCGGCGATGCTTTCCAGCCACAGGCCGCCGCCTTTGGTGAACAGGATCACCGGAACCTTGCGCCCCTCGTGCTCGCGGATCAGGCCGCTGACGATCTTGCGCATATAGGCCAGGGAGAACTCCTGATAGGCCGCCGCCGAGAGGCTGCCGCCCCAGCTGTCGAAGATCTGCACCGCTTGCGCGCCGGCCATGATCTGGCCGTTGAGGTAGGACGTCACCGACTGCGCGAGCTTGTCCAGCAGCAAGTGCATGGCTTGAGGGTTTTCGTAAAGCATGGCTTTGGATTTGCGGAAGTCTTTCGACGAGCCGCCTTCGACCATGTAGGTGGCCAGGGTCCAGGGGCTGCCGGAGAAACCGATCAGCGGTACACGGCCATTGAGCTCGCGACGAATGGTGCTGACCGCATCCATCACATAACCCAGGTCCTTGTGCGGGTCCGGAATCGGCAGGGCTTCGATATCGGCCAGGGTGCTGACGACTTTCTTGAAGCGCGGACCTTCGCCGGTTTCAAAATACAGGCCTTGGCCCATGGCGTCGGGGATGGTCAGGATGTCGGAGAACAGAATCGCCGCATCCAGCTGCGGATAGCGGTCCAGAGGCTGCATCGTGACTTCGCAAGCGAACTCCGGGTTCATGCACAGGCTCATGAAGTCACCGGCCTTGGCACGGCTGGCGCGGTATTCAGGCAGGTAGCGCCCAGCCTGACGCATCATCCACACCGGGGTGACGTCTACGGGTTGCTTGAGCAGGGCACGAAGGAAACGGTCGTTCTTCAGGGCAGTCATGTCGGCATCCGGAAAAAAAGTGGGGGCATTTTCTCAGAGCGCGACGCAGAAAGACAGCGGGGGAGCAGCGGCAAGCGGCAAGCTACAAGCCGCAAGCTGAAAGCACTGATGCCCTCAACTTGTCGCTTGCAGCTTGAAGCTTGCCGCTGGCGTCGTCAGACGCCCAGGTAGTCGAGGATGCCTTCGGCGGCGTTGCGCCCTTCGAAGATCGCCGTCACCACCAGGTCGGAGCCGCGCACCATATCGCCACCGGCGAAGATTTTCGGGTTGCTGGTCTGGTGCTTGTACTGGCCTTGTTCCGGGGCCACGACGCGGCCCTGGCTGTCGGTCTGGATGCTGAACTGCTCGAACCAGGGTGCCGGGCTCGGGCGGAAACCGAAGGCGATGACCACGGCGTCGGCCGGGATGATCTCTTCGGAACCCGGGATCGGCTCGGGGCTGCGGCGGCCACGGGCATCCGGCGCGCCGAGACGGGTCTCGACCACCTTCACGCCTTCGACCTTGTCTTCGCCGACAATGGCGATCGGCTGGCGGTTGTAGAGGAACTTCACCCCTTCTTCCTTGGCGTTTTTCACTTCCTTGCGCGAGCCCGGCATGTTCGCTTCGTCACGACGATAGGCGCAGGTCACCGACTTGGCGCCCTGGCGGATCGAGGTGCGGTTGCAGTCCATCGCCGTGTCGCCGCCGCCCAGGACCACCACCCTCTTGCCTTTCATGTCGACGAAATCTTCCGGCGACTTTTCAAAGCCCAGGTTGCGGTTGACGTTGGCGATCAGGAAGTCGAGCGCGTCATGCACGCCTGGCAGGTCTTCACCGGCAAAACCGCCTTTCATGTAGGTGTAGGTGCCCATGCCCATGAACACGGCATCGTATTCGGCGAGCAGTTGCTCCATGGTCACGTCCTTGCCCACCTCGGTGTTGAGGCGGAACTCGATGCCCATGCCGGTGAAGACTTCGCGGCGATTGCTCAGCACGGTCTTTTCCAGCTTGAACTCGGGGATGCCAAAGGTCAGCAGACCGCCGATTTCCGGGTTCTTGTCGAACACCACCGGGGTCACACCGCCGCGCACCAGTACGTCGGCGCAGCCCAGGCCCGCCGGGCCTGCGCCGATGATCGCGACGCGCTTGCCGGTCGGCTTGACCTTGGACATGTCCGGACGCCAGCCCATGGCGAAGGCGGTGTCGGTGATGTACTTCTCCACCGAACCGATGGTCACCGCGCCAAAACCGTCGTTAAGGGTGCAGGCACCCTCGCATAGCCGATCCTGCGGGCACACGCGGCCGCAGACTTCCGGCAGGGTATTGGTCTGGTGCGACAGCTCGGCGGCCTGGAGGATGTTGCCCTCGGCCACCAACTTCAGCCAGTTGGGAATGAAGTTGTGCACCGGGCACTTCCATTCGCAATACGGGTTGCCGCAACCCAGGCAGCGGTGGGCCTGGTCGGCCGAATGCTGGGGTTTGAACGGTTCGTAGATTTCCACGAACTCTTTCTTGCGTTGACGCAACAGTTTCTTCTTCGGGTCTTTACGCCCGACTTCGATGAATTGGAAGTCGTTATTCAGACGTTCGGCCATCTTCAAAACCTCTATACAGCAGCTGCAAGCTCTAAGCTGCCAGCCGCAAGTCGATCACTTATGCCCGGCAAACCTCTAGCTGCGTCACTTGCAGCTTGAGGCTTGCCACTTGCAGCTGCTTTATTGCGGGTTGGCACGAGTACTGGTGAGCAGAGATTTCAAGCTCGCTGCCTTGGGTTTGACCAGCCAGAAACGACGCAAGTAGTCATCGAGGTTCTCGGCGAGGTTACGCCCCCACTCGCTGTCGGTTTCCGCGACGTACTCGTCCAGAACACGTTGCAGGTGGCTGCGATAGGCTTCCATCGCTTCGCCGCTGATCCGCTGGATTTCCACCAGTTCGTGGTTGACCCGGTCAACGAAGGTGTTGTCCTGGTCGAGCACGTAGGCGAACCCGCCGGTCATGCCGGAGCCGAAGTTGTAACCGGTCTTGCCCAGTACGCAGACGAAACCACCGGTCATGTATTCGCAGCAGTGATCGCCCGTGCCTTCAACCACGGTGTGGGCACCGGAGTTGCGCACCGCGAACCGCTCGCCGGCCGTACCTGCGGCAAACAGCTTGCCGCCTGTGGCGCCGTACAGACAGGTGTTGCCGATAATTGCGCTGTCCTGAGTCTTGTACACGCTGCCCTTGGGCGGAACGATCACCAGCTTGCCGCCGGTCATGCCCTTGCCCACGTAGTCGTTGGCGTCGCCTTCCAGGTACATGTTCAAGCCACCGGCGTTCCACACGCCAAAGCTCTGGCCGGCGGTGCCCTTGAAGCGGAACGTGATCGGCGCCTTGGCCATGCCCTGGTTGCCGTGGAGCTTGGCGATTTCACCGGAGATCCGCGCACCGATCGAACGGTCGCAGTTGCAGATATCCAGGGCAAAATCGGCGCCGCTGAGGTCATTGATGGCCGACCTCGCCATGTCGACCATTTTCTCGGCCAGCAGGCCTTTGTCGAACGGCGGGTTGCGGTCCACCTGGCAGAACTGCGGTTTGTCGGCCGGGATGTGATCACTGCCCAGCAACGGCGTCAGGTCCAGGTGTTGCTGCTTGGCGGTCTGGCCTTCGAGGATTTCCAGCAGATCGGTACGCCCGATCAGCTCTTCGAGGGAGCGCACGCCGAGCTTGGCCAGCCACTCGCGGGTTTCTTCGGCGACGTAGGTGAAGAAGTTCACCACCATGTCGACGGTGCCGATGTAGTGATCCTTGCGCAGCTTCTCGTTCTGCGTCGCCACGCCGGTGGCGCAGTTGTTCAGGTGGCAGATGCGCAGGTATTTGCAGCCCAGGGCGATCATTGGCGCGGTGCCGAAGCCGAAGCTTTCGGCGCCGAGGATCGCCGCCTTGATCACGTCGAGGCCGGTTTTCAGGCCGCCGTCGGTCTGCACCCGGACCTTGCCGCGCAGGTCGTTGCCGCGCAGGGTCTGGTGGGTTTCCGCCAGGCCCAGCTCCCATGGAGCGCCCGCGTACTTGATCGACGTCAGCGGCGAAGCACCGGTGCCGCCGTCGTAGCCGGAGATGGTGATCAGGTCGGCATAGGCCTTGGCCACGCCAGCGGCGATGGTGCCAACGCCGGCTTCCGCCACCAGCTTGACCGAGACCAGCGCCTGGGGATTGACCTGCTTCAGGTCGAAAATCAGCTGCGACAAGTCTTCGATGGAATAGATGTCGTGGTGCGGCGGTGGCGAGATCAGGGTCACGCCCGGAACCGCATAGCGCAGCTTGGCGATCAGGCCGTTGACCTTGCCGCCTGGCAGTTGGCCGCCTTCACCGGGCTTGGCACCCTGGGCCACCTTGATCTGCAGCACTTCGGCGTTGACCAGGTACTCCGGGGTGACACCAAAACGACCGGTGGCCACTTGCTTGATTTTCGAGCTCTTGATGGTGCCGTAACGCGCCGGGTCTTCGCCGCCTTCACCGGAGTTGGAACGCGCACCCAGGCGGTTCATGGCTTCGGCCAGGGCTTCGTGGGCCTCGGGCGACAGTGCGCCAAGGGAGATCCCGGCGGAGTCGAAGCGCTTGAGCACCGACTCCAGGGGCTCGACTTCGCTGAGGTCGAGCGCGGTATCCAGGGTCTTGACCTTGAACAGGTCGCGGATCATCGACACCGGGCGGTTGTCCACCAGCGCCGTGTATTCCTTGAACTTGGCGTAGTCGCCCTGCTGCACAGCGGCCTGCAGGGTGTTGACCACGTCCGGGTTGTAGGCGTGGTATTCGCCACCGTGGACGAACTTCAGCAAACCGCCCTGCTGGATGGCCTTGCGTGGGCTCCAGGCTTCGGCAGCCAGGGCTTTCTGCTCGGCTTCGATGTCGACAAAGCGCGCACCCTTGATCCGGCTCGGTACACCACGGAAGCTCAGCTCGCAGACTTCTTCAGACAGGCCGATGGCCTCGAACAACTGCGCACCGCGGTACGACGTGATGGTCGAGATACCCATTTTCGACAGGATCTTGAGCAGGCCCTTGGTGATGCCCTTGCGGTAGTTCTTGAACACCTCGTAGAGGTCGCCCAGCACTTCACCGGTGCGGATCAGGTCGCCCAGCACTTCGTAGGCCAGGAACGGGTAGACCGCCGAGGCGCCAAACCCGATCAATACCGCGAAGTGGTGCGGATCGCGGGCAGTGGCGGTTTCGACCAGGATGTTGGAGTCGCAACGCAGGCCCTTTTCGGTCAGGCGGTGGTGCACCGCGCCGGTGGCCAGGGAGGCGTGGATCGGCAGCTTGCCCGGTGCGATATGGCGGTCGCTGAGGACGATCTGGGTGCGGCCGGAGCGTACGGCTTCTTCAGCCTGATCGGCCACGTTGCGGATCGCCGCTTCCAGGCCAAGGCTTTCGTCGTAGTTCAGATCGATGATCTGCCGCTCGAAGCCCGGGCGGTCGAGGTTCATCAGCGAGCGCCACTTGGCCGGGGAAATGACCGGCGAGCTGAGGATCACGCGCGAGGCGTGTTCCGGCGACTCCTGGAAGATGTTGCGCTCGGCACCGAGGCAGATCTCCAGCGACATGACGATGGCTTCACGCAGCGGGTCGATCGGCGGGTTGGTGACCTGGGCGAACTGCTGGCGGAAATAGTCGTACGGCGTGCGCACGCGCTGGGACAGCACGGCCATCGGCGTATCGTCGCCCATGGAGCCGACCGCTTCGTAGCCCTGCTCGCCCAATGGACGCAGCACCTGGTCGCGCTCTTCGAACGTGACCTGGTACATCTTCATGTACTGCTTGAGCTGGTCGACATCGTAGAAGGCCGAACCGTGGTCGTTGTCTTCCATGGTCGCCTGGATGCGCAGGGCGTTCTTGCGCAGCCATTGCTTGTACGGATGACGGGACTTCAAGCGGTTGTCGATGGCGTCGGTGTCGAGGATCTGCCCGGTTTCGGTGTCCACGGCAAAGATCTGACCCGGGCCGACACGGCCCTTGGCAATCACGTCTTCAGGCTGGTAGTTCCAGACACCGATTTCCGACGCCAGGGTGATGAAACCGTTCTTGGTGGTGACCCAGCGCGCCGGGCGCAGGCCGTTACGGTCGAGCAGGCACACGGCATAACGGCCGTCGGTCATGACCACGCCGGCCGGACCGTCCCACGGCTCCATGTGCATCGAGTTGTACTCGTAGAACGCACGCAGATCCGGGTCCATGGTCTCGACGTTCTGCCACGCTGGCGGAATGATCATCCGCACGCCACGGAACAGGTCGATGCCGCCGGTGACCATCAGCTCCAGCATGTTGTCCATGCTGGAAGAGTCGGAACCCACGCGGTTGACCAGCGGGCCGAGTTCTTCGAGGTCCGGGATCAGGTCGTTGGCGAACTTGGTGCGACGGGCCTGGGCCCAGTTGCGGTTGCCGGTGATGGTGTTGATCTCGCCGTTGTGGGCGAGGAAGCGGAATGGCTGGGCCAGCGGCCATTTCGGCAGGGTGTTGGTGGAGAAGCGCTGGTGGAACACGCAGATTGCGGTCTGCAGGCGCGGGTCACCCAGGTCTGGATAGAAGGCGGCCAGGTCGGCCGGCATCATCAGGCCTTTATAGATGATGGTCTTGTGGGAAAAGCTGCAGATGTAGTGGTCGGTGTCGGCGGCGTTGGCCACCGAGGAGCGACGACGGGAGCTGAACAGCTTGATCGCGAAATCCTGATCGCTCAAGGACTCGCCACCGATGAACACTTGTTCGATCTGCGGCAGGCGCTCCAGGGCCAGGCGGCCGAGCACGCTGGTATCGATTGGCACTTTGCGCCAGCCGATCAATTGCAGGCCGGCAGCCAGGATCTCGCGGTTCATGTTCTCGCGAGCAGCCTGGGCTTTTACCGGATCCTGGTTGAAGAACACCATGCCCACGGCGTACTGCTTGGGCAGGTCATTGCCGAAGTGTTCCTTGGCGATCGCGCGCAGGAACAGATCGGGCTTTTGCATCAGCAGACCGCAACCGTCGCCGGTCTTGCCGTCTGCGTTGATCCCACCGCGGTGGGTCATGCAGGTCAGGGCCTCAATGGCCGTTTGCAACAGGGTATGACTGGGTTCGCCCTGCATATGGGCTATCAGGCCGAAACCACAGTTATCCTTGAATTCATCTGGTTGGTACAGACCTGCTTTCATAGACACTTTCTCACCAGGCTGCCTCTTGTTTGAGGCAAATTTCTTTTCAATTCAACCCGTTACCATCCGCGCCGAACGTACGCCAGCTTTGCGGGGGCAAAAGGGAGGTCATTGTACACACCGACACAGACGCTCACAAATTTGGCGACGAAATGTCGCAAATCTATGTCGCATTTATGAAAGGTTTAAAGCGATACGCTGTGCTAGTCAAAACTTTTTTAATGTTGACCACTACGACTCAAAAGCCACTGTGACGCAGACACCACAAGGCACGCGGCCTGGAAGGCAGCATGCCCGTGTGATTTTTTTTGAGGTGCCGGGAGAGGCGGCCTGGGTAAGGCCGCCGAATCTTCAGCGAGTTGTTGCCAGTTCTTGTTGGACGCTGGCGACAGTGCGAGGCCAAGGTTTACCAGCCTGAACCTTCGCTGGCAAGGCTTTGATGGCGTTTACAGCGGCATCACGGCTGGAGAAGTTGCCGTAAGTGATCACGTAAAGTGGCTTGCCGTTGAGCACTTTCTTGAAATAACGGTACTCGCCGCCCTGCTCCTTGACGAAGCTCTGGGCTGCGGTTTCCGAGCTGGTGCCGAGGATCTGCACCACGTAGTTGCCCGGCGCCTGGCCGGCGTACCAGCTGCCACCGGCGGCCTTGGCCACCACCACTGGTTTCTCGGCAGGTTTGGCAGGCGCAGCCGGTTTGGCGGCGACGACCGGCTTCTCTGCGGGCTTGGCTGCAGGTTTGGCGGTGGCGACCTGAGTCGGTGCTGGGGTCGGACGCGCGGCCGGGGTCGG
>NZ_ATLP01000079.1:0-73324 GCF_000416215.1 Pseudomonas sp. CF161 | reverse complement strand
CCGGCGGCAACATCACCAATTGAGTGGTGAGCACCCTGGGCGGCTCGACCGGCGGCTTGTCCACCGACCAGCCGGCCACCAGCACGGCCAGGACCCCGGCGTGCAACGCCAGGGCCAGGGCCGCCGCCAGAATGTTGGGCAGCCGTTTGCCAGGGGCCAGCGGCGACAGGTGCAACGTGGGGCCGGGCATGATCATCGCGTTCATTGCGGGGCCTCGGTCACCAGCCCGAGGTTGCTCACCCCACCCTGCTGCAAGGCAGCCATGGCCGCGACCACACGGCCGTAGCCGGCGTCCTTGTCCGCGCGGATATACACCTGGGTGTCGCTGCGCCGGGCCACGATCTGCGCCACCTTGGCGCGCATTTCATCCAGGTCCACGGCGCTGTCGGTCTGGCTGCTGGTGTCCAGCTCGCCGCCCAGGTTCCAGTAGTAACCGCCCTCGGCCTTGACCGACAGCGTGAGGATCTGCTGCCGGGTATCGTTGGCCAGGGCCTCACTGGCGACCTTGGGCAACTCGATCTTCACGCCCTGGGTCAGCATCGGCGCGGTGACCATAAAGATCACCAGCAGCACCAGCATCACATCGATGTAAGGCACCACGTTCATCTCCGCCTTGGGCCCGTGCTTGCGTTGCGGCCTGACTAACATGTGCATTCTCCTTTCAGGCGGCCACGGCCAGGTTCAACGGGGCGCCATGCAGCTTGCGGTGCAGGCGTGCCTGAAGCTCGTTGCCGAAGGCGTAATAACGGGTGAGCAAGGTCTGGCCCCGGGCCGAAAAGCGGTTGTAGGCAATCACCGCCGGAATTGCCGCGAACAGGCCGATGGCCGTGGCGATCAAGGCTTCGGCGATCCCCGGCGCTACCGTCGACAAGGTCGCCTGCTGCACCTGGGACAGGCCGAGGAAGGAATTCATGATCCCCCACACGGTGCCAAACAGCCCGATATAGGGGCTGACCGAACCCACGGTGGCGAGAAACTGCAGGCCTTTTTCCAACTGCACTTCCTGTTCGCTGATGGCCACGGACAACGAGCGCTCGACCCCTTCGAGCACCACCTCGGCCGGGTTGCCGGGCTGCTGCCCAAGCTGGCTGTACGCCTGGAAGCCGGCAAGGAAGATCGGCTCCACCCCGCCCTCGCGATCACCGCTGTGCTGGCTTTCGCGGTACAGCGACGGCAGCTCCGGGGCGCTGCGAAAGCGCTGGATAAAGTCGTTCATCTGCCGCTCGCAACGGCTCAAGACCGCGCTGCGTTGAATAATCAGGTACCAGCTGAGCAACGAGGCCAGCAGCAAGGTCAGCATCACTGCCTTGACCAACAGGCTGGCATCGCTGATCAGCCCCCAGATCGTCATGTGTTCCAGTGTCGCTTGCATGGTGTCGCTCCTGTGCGCCAGCCCGGGAGCAGTCGATGGGCGACTGCCCGCGGGCTATTGGATGAAAGTGTGATGACCGATTGATGACAGCCCGCCTCAGGGCAGTTTCAGCGCCCGGGTGACCTCGGCCCAGGGCACGAATTTGAAGTTCTGGGTCTGCTCCGGCATGCGCTTGCGCCCGTCCTGCACCACCAGCATGCCCTGGCTCCAGGGCCCGCCGAGGTTGACCGAGGTGACTTCAATGCCGTCGGTTTCCGAGGCACCGTCGATACCCGCGGCGGCGTTGATCCCGACCCGGAACGCACCGTGGGACGCAAAGGGCGGCTCGGCGTCGAGCACCAGGTAGCTGTCGTTGCCCTGGCTGGAAATCACCAGGTAGTCCCGCGCATTGCTTTGGTACAGGGCCAGGCCCTCGACATCGGCATGCAGTTGCGGGCCGACCTTGATCACAGCGCTCAGGGTTGCCGGCTGCTCGGGACGGGCGTCCACCGCCCATACGCCAACATCCTCCTCGCCGATAAACAGCCGCTGGCGCTGGTCGTCGGCCACGCAGCCTTCAGGCTGGCTGGCGACCTTGAACTGGCGCACCAGCTCGCCCTGCACCACGCCGTTGGGCGCACTCAGGCGGTACTGGACAAAGGTCCCGTCCTTGCCGTTGGCGATGGCGTACACCTCGCCGCTGGCCGGCTGGAACAGGCACATGCCGTAGATTTCCTTGAGCGGCGTAGGGATCTCCCCCGCTTCGCGCAACTCGCCGCTGCTGCGGTCGATGGCGAACAGGCTGAGGCTGTTGTGATCGCGGTTGCTGGCCACCGCCAGGTCGACCTTGAGTTCGCCCAGCGCGAAGTTGGGCCGCACGTCGACGTTGTTCAGGCGCCCCACCGGCAGCTCTTGCAGCAGCTTGCCTTGCAGGTCATAGGCCAGCAGGCCCTGTTTTTTATTGGTGCCCAGGACCCGGCTCAAGGCCGGTTGCTGCGGGTGAATCCAGATCGCCGGATCGTCCGCTGCATCGCCCTGACGCCCCACCGGGTCGCTCTGGCTGGCCGCCGCCACGTTGGGCAATGGCGAAGGCAGCGGCACCGGGCTCGCCTGCCAGTTCAACTCGCCTTGGTACAGGCGCCCGTCCTCGTCATCGCGCAGCAGCACTTGAACGCCTTTGGCGGTGGCTTGTACGGCCAGGTTCTCCGGCTCCACCAGGCCCGGCAACGGCAGCGCGGCCACGGTTTGCCAGCGCTCGCCCTGCTGCTGGTAGAGGTGCAGTTGTGCAGCCTTGGGGTCGAGGCCCAGCACCCCGCCCGGCATGAGCGCCATGGCCCCGGCGGCTTTTTTGAGGTCGCCGAAAGGTGCGCGCAAGGCCACCGGCAGGCGCTCGACATCGGCTTCCGGGTGCGCCGGGTAGGCCCACCAGCCCACGTGCTGCTCATTGACCAGCAGTTGGTTGGCGCCATCGTCGACCTGGCAGAACTGCGCCGCCGGCGGCAGCGGCAAACCGCGCACGCGCTGGGGCTGCGGGTTCAGTTGCGCGCCATTGCCCACCAGCCATTGCTCGCCCTTGCCCTCCTCGCCCACCAGGAACAGGAACAGGTTGCTGGCCTCGTCGCGGTACAGGCACAGGCCGTTTACCGGGTAGTCGCGGGTCGGCAGATACACCGGCTGCCCCCAGCTGCGGGTGCGTGGGTCGAGGCTCACCAGCAGCGCCTGCTGGCGCTGGTTGTCGAGGCTGGCCACCAGTACTTGCTGGCCGGCGGCGCGGCTGTCCAGGGCACTGAACGACCCCGGCAAACGCGCCAGCTCCGCGCCCTGGGCGTCGAGCAACAGCAAGCCGTCGCGCTCGCTGGCGGCCAGGCGCTCAGGCCCCAGTTGCGCCGGCAGAAAGCTCAGGGCGCTCAGTTCAAGGTGCTGGGTCGCGGCCCAGGGTTGCAGTTGCAACTTAGGCACCGCAGGCGCGGCCAAGACCGCGGTCGAGGCCAGGGCCAGCAGCGTGGCCAGCAGGGTCGGCGTGGAGAACGGCTGAATCTTCATCAACGGTGGAAATCCTTGTGGTTCATCCGGGGCGGCGCCGGCCAGCAGCGCCGCCGGGGTTTAGAAGTGGGTAAAGGTCAGGCCGAGCTTGTAGGTCGGGCCGTACTCTTCGTACTGGCCGTTGTAGGCGCGATGGCCGGTGTAGACGAAGTACGACTCATCGGTGAGGTTCTGCGCCTCGAAGCTCAGCTGCAGGTTCTTGCTCAGCGAGTAGCGCGCGCTGAAGTCGACGAACGTCTGGGCATCGACGTGCAGGTCGTGGGCCTTGTCGTTGATCGACGCCAGCTCGTAGAGGTAGTCGGACTTGTAGTTGGCCGACAGGCGCAGGCTGACGGTGTCGTCTTCCCAGCCGAGCATCAGGTTGCCCACGGTGTCCGACTGGTTGGGCAGCGCGATATCACGCTTGCGATTGCGGCCACTGGTCTGGTCGAAGCCCTCGATGCTGGCGCTGGAGCGGCTGAAGGTGCTGTTGGCACCGACCAACAGGCCGTTCCAGGGCGCGGGCAGCCAGTCGAATTTCTGCGAGTAGGCCAGTTCCAGGCCGTACAGCTTGGCGCTGTCGCCGTTGTCGAAACTGTGGGCTTCGGAGAAACCGGCCCAGGCGCCCGTGCCGGCAAGGTCGGTGTTGTAGACGAAGTTCTTGATGTCTTTGTAGAACACAAAGGCCGAGACGGTGCCGGCGCGCCCCATGTAGTGCTCGATGCCCAGGTCGAGGTTGCTCGACTCCAGGGGCTTGAGGTCGGGGTTGCCGAAGGTGGCTTCGTCGCCGTCGATGACAAACCCCGGGGCCAGTTGGCCAAAGGTCGGGCGCACCACGGACTTGGTCCAGGCCGCGCGCACCTGGGTGTTTTTATCCAGCTGGTAGCGCGCATGCAGGCCGGGCAGCCAGTGGTGATAACGGCGCTGGGTCTCGGTGGCGGTGTAGGCGCCGTCGGTGACCCCGGTGCCCTTGGCTTCGAACTCGGTGCCTTCGTAGCGCAGGCCGGCGATAAAGCGCCAGTCGTCGATGTCGAGGGTGTTCATCAGGTAGCCGGCGTTGATGTCTTCGCGAATGGTGAAGTCGTTGACCCGGGATTCCTGCTCGTCATAAAAGTCGGCGCGATCGAGGCTGCCGATCAGGTCCTTGATCGCCGAGCCGCTGATCCCCGGGCCGAACCGGCCGAGGCGGTAATCGACGCTGCCCTTCTGGAACTGCGTGAGGTTGAGCTGCTGGTCGCTGAAGCCCAGGGTGTCGAAGTCCTTGTAGACCCAGGCATCCAGGTCGTTGTCCTTGTTGCGCCGGCTGACCTTGCCGCCGAACTTGACCTGGGACGCGTAGCCGCTGAAGTCGTAGTCCCGGGCCAGGTCCAGGCGCAGGTTCTTCTCGGTGTCGGTGGTTTTCTGTTGTTCCCAGTCGACCTTGTCCAGAGTGAAGTTGGCCGGGTCATAGAAGCCCGCGCCGATGATCGGCCGCGGCTTTTGCGTGTCGTAGAAACCGCTGTCGGCAAAGTCGCTGTTGCCCTCGAAGGTGGCACCGGCGATATGCCCCGGGCTGTCTTCGCTGGACCGGCTGTAGCCGGCCTGGCCGCTGAGGGTCCAGAGCCCGTGCATCCGCTCGCCGCCGAATACATAGGACTGGATTTCCTGGGTCTCTTCGCGCTGCTTGAGCTTGCGCTTGCCTTCGGCGTCGCCCAGTTGGCCGGAGGCCTGGGGGTCGGCGAATTCGATGCTGGTGGAGTTGCGCGTCTCGCTGTCCTTGTAGCGGCTGTAGAGGGTGCGCAGGTAATAGCGGCTGTCGTCGTCGGGCTTGTAGTCGAAGTTCAGGCCGCCACCGGCACGTTCGCGACTGATGTCGTAGTCCCGTTGTTCAAATTCTTGCAGGCGCGCGCCTTGCTGGAAGTCCCAGGCGCCACCGGTCTCGACGTTGTCCGAGCCGAAATCGCGCTTCTGCCAGCTCAGGGCCGCGGCCACGCCGAAGTTGTCGATGCCGTCGCCAAGGCTGAAGCGATTGCTGGCGGCGCCGGAGAATTTGGGGCTGGTCTGGTGGCTGTTCTGGTCGTAGCTGGCTTCGCTGCTGCCGGTGTAGAACAGGCCCTTGTGGTCGAACGCCGACAGGCTCTGCACATCGACAGTGCCGCCCAGGGAGTTGGCGTCCATGTCCGGGGTCAGGGTCTTGATCACCGACAGCGACTGCACCAGTTCGGAGGGCAGCACATCCAGGGCCACGGCGCGGCGCGCGCTTTCTGGCGAAGGCACCAGAGTGCCGTTGATGGTCACGCTGTTGAGGTCCGGCCCCAGCCCGCGCACGCTGACAAACCGGCCTTCGCCCTGGTCGCGCTCGACGCTGATCCCCGGCAGGCGCTGTACCGCCTCGGCGACGTTTTCATCCGGCAACTGGGCCACGCCATCGGCGTGCACCACGCTTTTGATGCTGTCGGAACTGCGCTGCTCCTTGAGCGCCTGATCAATGCTGGCGGCCTGGCCGACCACTTCGACGTGCTCGGTGCCGTCTGTGGTTTGCGCCGCGCTCAGGCGCTCGCTGGCCACAGCCAGGGCCAGCGCGGTGAGTGTGAAGCCGACCAGCCCGAACGTGCCGTTGCGCTGATGATTGCTGCGCGTGTCCATCCTGTCCTCCCCCAAAGAGTCCGTTAACGCCAGGCAATCGGCCCGGCAACTGGGAGGGCAAGCTAGGGTCGGCGAATGACGGTTCTGTGACAGGGGTCGGCGCTGACCCGCGAAATCCGCGCTTTGCCAGAGGCCCGGCGGGCAAAGTGAGCTGATATGACCTCTGGGGCCCGCCGGCAGCGCCCGGGTGGATAGCTGTTAAGGCCCGGCAGCGCCGGGAAATCGGCTGATTGACGGTGAGCGGCGAAAAAAAACGCCCAGGCGCGGTGAGCTGATTCGACCTCCCCGGGTGGGGTGCACGCCGTCACCGGACTGTCACATCCATCTGCTGAGCTGAGGCCCATTCCGCCTTCAACCCAGGTCGCCGGCCATGTTCTCAGTGCTCAAACCCCATCGCTTGAAACTCACCCTGCTGTTGCTCGCGGCCAATGCCGGCTTGCTGTTGCACCTGGCCTGCGGCGATCTCAAGGCGGTCAGCGAATGGGAGTGGCTGGACATCGTCGGCGAAGGCGGCTCGGCGCTGCTGGCCCTGGTGTGGCTGGGGCTGGTGCTGAAAAGCCGGCCGGCCGGGCGTGTCACCAACTACCTGGCCCTGGGTTTGAGCTGCATCTTTTTCTCCTGGTGGATCGACAGCCTGGATGAGTTTATCCGCCTGCCCGACAGCATCACCTGGGACCACTGGCTGGAGTCCGGGCCGATGCCGGTGGGCATGATCCTGCTGACCATCGGCATCTATCACTGGCACCGCGAACAGCTGGCCATCAGCGCGCAGATGGAGAAACGCGAACGGCTGTTCCGCGAGCATCGGCTGTTCGACAAACTCACGCCGCTGGGTGGCGCCGACTACTTCAAGCGCCAGTTGGTCAGCACCCTGGAAGACAGCGCGCGACGCCAGCAACCCTTGTCACTGCTGGCCCTGGACCTGGATCGCTTTGCCGCCATCAACCATGACTACGGGCATGCCGAGGGCGATGCGGTGTTGCAGGCCATCAGCCATCTGCTGCTGCTCAACCTGCGACGCCAGGATTTGTTGTGCCGCCTGGCCGGCGACCGCTTTGTGGTGCTGCTGCCCAACACCGGCGAAAGCCAGGCGCGGCTGCTGGCCCTGGAGTTGGAACAGGCGGTGCAAGGCCTGGCCCACAAGACCCGGCAGCACGGCGAACGCCTGCAACTTTCGGCCAGCACCGCGGTGGTGATGGCCCTGAGCGAAGCCCCGGAGGCCCTGCTCAAACGCCTCAACCTGGCGCTGGCGCGGGCCAAGCAGCCCCTGGCCAAGACCGCCTGAGGCCGCCCCATGACGCTCAAGACCCTCTGGTACGAAACCGACAGCCGCTTTATTCCCGGGCATTACCAGCCGGCGACCCTGATCGACCTGGCGCTGTCCCGGGACATCGACAGCCACCGCCTGCTGCGTGGTACCGGCCTGTTCCACGAAGACATCCTGGCGGGCCAGACCCGTCTCAGCCCACAGCAATTCCTTGGCCTGATCGGTAACAGCCGGCGCCTGCTGGACGCCGACGACAGCAGCTTTCTGTTCGGCCAGCGCCTGCTGCCGGGGCATTACGGCGCGGCCAGCCATGCGCTGCAACATGCGCAAAACCTGCACCAGGCCCTCGACACCCTGATCCAGCAACAGGCCTTGCTCAGCCCCTTGGTGGCGCCACGGCTGTTGCTGGATGAGCAGTACGCCTACTGCTATTGGCTCGACAGTTGCGGCGCCGGCGAGCAGTGGCGTTTTCTGCTGGAGGCCAGCATGACCTCGCTGATCGCCATGAGTCAGTGGCTGAGCGGCCAGCGCTTGCCCTGGGAATGCAGCTTCAGCCACGCCGAACCGCGTTACGTCGAGCAGTACTGGGTGCACCTCGGGGAGCACACGCAGTTCCGTCGGCCCCTGGACCTGATGCGCATTCCCCGGGAGTTTCTGACCCAGCCCTGGCCCAATGCCTCGGCCACCGCCGGCCAGGTGGCGCGCCAGCAGGCCGCCGCGCAACTGGAGCAGTTGGGCCTGGGCTCGGGGTTTCTCGACTGCCTCTATCGCTACCTGCAAACCCATGTGCGCCAGACCCCGAACCTGGAACAGGCCGCGCTGGCCTTCGCCATGAGCCCGGCGACTCTCAAGCGCAAACTGCAGAAACACGACACCTGCTTCCAGCATCAGGTCGACCTGGTGCGCAAGCACGTGGCGTTGTACCTGTATCAGGTCAAGGGCTGGAGCAACGATGACGTGGCGCAGTACTTGAGCTTCAACGATGCGGCCAATTTCCGGCGCTCGTTCAAGCGCTGGACCGGCAGCACGCCGCGCCTGATCCGCCAGCTGTTCAGTGCCGGCTGAGGCCTGAGCCCTCGCGCCGGGCAGAGAAAAAGGTCTACTCTTGGGCCAAAGACCCAGACCATCACCCGCCTGCCCTGCCACGCATTGCCCCAGACCGCTTAAAGACCGGCGCCTTACAGGCGTATAACCCTTGTAGCCGCTTGTCGACTGTCATTCGCCAGCGGACCGCCCCTCAGGTCCGCGCATTCAAACGGGATAGAGTCATGACCACAGCCAATCTTCTCGAGCACGTGTTTCCTGCCGCCGCTGATATTCCCGAGCAATACCGCCTGGACGGCCAGACCGAACAACGCGAGTACCTGGTCGCCGGCGAACTCAAGACCTGGAGCGGCCCCCTGGCCGTGGTACGCAGCCCGGTGTACCTGGCCGGGCCCAATGGTGATGAGCAGGTGATCCTGGGCAGCACGCCGCTGCTCGATGCCGACACCGCCCTCACCGCCCTCGACGCCGCCGTGCAAGCCTATGACCGGGGTCAAGGCGTGTGGCCGACGATGCGCGTGGCCGAGCGCATCCAGCACGTCGAAGCCTTTCTCGGGCGCATGCGCGAACAGCGCTCGGCGGTGGTCAAGCTGCTGATGTGGGAAATCGGTAAAAACCTCAAGGACTCGGAAAAAGAGTTCGACCGCACTTGCGACTACATCACCGAAACCATCAATGCCCTCAAGGAACTGGACCGCCGCTCCAGCCGCTTCGAACTGGAGCAGGACACCCTCGGCCAGATCCGCCGCGTGCCACTGGGCGTGGCGCTGTGCATGGGGCCGTACAACTATCCGCTGAACGAAACCTTCACCACCCTGATTCCGGCCCTGATCATGGGCAACACCGTGGTGTTCAAGCCAGCCAAGCTCGGGGTGCTGCTGATCCGACCGTTGCTGGAGGCCTTTCGCGACAGCTTCCCGGCCGGGGTGATCAACGTCATCTACGGCAGCGGCCGCGAGACCGTCAGCGCCTTGATGGCCAGCGGCAAGATCGACATTTTCGCCTTTATCGGCACCAACAAGGCCGCCAGCGACCTGAAAAAGCTCCACCCCAAGCCCCACCGCTTGCGCGCAGCCCTGGGCCTGGATGCGAAGAACCCGGGCATCGTGCTGCCCGAGGTCGACCTCGACAACGCGGTCAACGAGGCGGTCACCGGCTCGCTGTCGTTCAATGGCCAGCGCTGCACCGCGCTGAAAATCCTCTTCGTGCATGAAGAAGTGGTCGAGCGCTTTATCGAGAAATTCAACGCCAAGCTGCAGCACCTCAAGCCCGGCATGCCCTGGGAGCCCGGGGTGGCCCTGACGCCGCTGCCGGAGTCGGGCAAGGTCGACTACCTGCACGCATTGGTAGCCGATGCCACCAGCAAAGGCGCAAAGGTGGTGAACAGTGACGGCGGCGAAACCCGGGCCTCGTTCTTCTACCCGGCGGTGCTGTACCCGGTGACCACCCAGATGCGCGTGTACCAGGAGGAGCAATTCGGCCCGGTGGTGCCGATCGTGCCCTACCGCGACCTCGACACCGTGATCGATTACGTCCTCGAATCCGACTTCGGACAGCAGTTGAGCATCTTCGGCACTAACTCCACTGAAGTCGGGCGCCTGGTCGACACCTTCGCCAACCAGGTCGGGCGGATCAATATCAACGCCCAGTGCCAGCGCGGGCCCGATACGTTCCCGTTCAACGGGCGCAAGAACTCCGCCGAGGGCACGCTGTCGGTACATGATGCGTTGCGCACCTTCTCGATCCGTACCCTGGTGGCGACCAAGTTCCTGGAGAGCAACAAGGAGTTGATCAGCGACATCATCCGTAATCGCGAGTCGAGCTTTTTGACCACCGATTACATATTCTGAAAACCCTGACTGGAGCCCATAGCCGAGCCCGATGAGCGACCTGCGAACCTCCCGAATGCCCCTGATAGTGCGCCGACTGCTGCGTCCCTTGCTGGACCCGTACCGGCGCTACCGCCACGCCAGGCTGATCCATGCGGTACGGGTCTCCCTGGGCCTGATCGCGACCATCCTGCTGACCACCGGGATCAACCTGCCCCACGGTGAGTGGGCGTCAGTGACCATGCTGGTGGTGATCGGCGGGTTGCAGCACCACGGCAATATCGGCAAGAAGGCCGCCGAGCGGGCCATCGGCACCCTGATCGGGGCCGGGGTCGGCCTGTTGCTGGTGCTGCAACAGGCTTACCTGGGCCTGCCCTGGGTGACGTATCTGGGGATGTCGGTGGTCTGCGGCTTCTTTTCCTATCACGCCATCGGCAAGGGGGGTTACACCGCCCTGTTGTCGGCGATCACCGTGTTTATCGTGGCCGGCCATGGTGACAACCAGATCACCGACGGCCTGTGGCGGGCGGTGGATATCCTGATCGGTATTGCCCTGGCGCTGGCGTTTTCCTTTGCCATCCCGCTGTACGCGGTCTATTCCTGGCGCTACAACCTGGCCAGCGCCCTGCGTGACTGCGCCACCTTGTACGGGCGCATCGTCAACGGCCAGTCGGTCACCGACGATGAACACCTGAAGCTGCTCAGCCGGCTCAACGCGACCCTGCTGCAACTGCGCTCGCTGATGCCCTCGGTGTCCAAGGAGGTGCGCATCTCCATGACCGAGCTCGACGCCATCCAGCGCAACTTGCGCATGTGCTTCAGCACCCTGGAGATCCTCGCCAACACCCGCCCCGATGTCAGCGACCCACAAGCCCTGGCGCACCTGCAACAGTTGCTGAAACAGGAAAACCGCCTGGTGCGCGTGCAATTGATCGGCATGGCCCGGGCCCTGCAATCCGGCGCCTCGAAACGCCTGGGGCGGCGCCTTGACGACAGCCTGCTGCAGCCGTCGAACACCACCCCGGTGTACTCGGCGCTCGATGGCTACCGCCTGCTGACCCGGCAATTGGTGGCCAACCTGGGCGATATGCGCCAGCGTCTGGCCAAAAGCGCGGAACACTGGAAGATCTGATTCAAGGCGTGATCGCACGCCGCAAACGCCAGGTCCAGCCTTGTTGCATGCCGGCAGCGGCCAGCAAAATCGCGATCACCCCCAGCCATTGCAGCCACTCAAGCCGATGCCCGAAAGCCAGCCAATCGACGAAGATCGCCGCAATCGGGTAGATAAACGACAAGGCGCCGGTCAACGCCGTGGGCAACTTCTGGATCGCGCCATACAGCAGTACATACATCAGGCCGGTGTGCACCATGCCCAGGGTCAGCAGGCTGGCCCAGGCCGAGGGCTGCGTCGGCAACAGCGAAAGGTTGGCCCAGGGCGCCAGCAACAACACCCCGGTGCAAACCTGGATCAAGGCGATCAGATGGGGTGGCGTGCCGGTCAGGCGTTTGATCAGCAACGCAGCAAAGGCGTAGAGCAGCGCCGCGCCCAGGGCCAGGCCGATGCCTGCAAGATAATCATCGCCACCGGCGCCCTGCTGGCCATGGGCGCTGACAATCGCCAGCATCCCGGCAAACGACACACCCAGCCAGAACAGCTTCTGCGCGGTGATTTTTTCGCCCAAAAACAGCGCCGCCAGCCCCACCAGCATAAAGGGCTGCACGTTATACACCGCAGTGCCGATGGCAATGGAGGCACGGGAATAAGACGCGAACAGCAGCAGCCAATTACCGACGATGGCCACCCCGCTGAGCACTGCCAGGGCAAAGGTGGTGCGGGTCAGGATGCCCGGGCGCAGGAAGCCGAACCCGGCGCAGATCAGCAGCAAGGTGCCGGCGCCGAACACACAGCGCCAGAACACCACATCCAGCACCGGCTGCCCGGACACCAGCACAAACCAGCCAATGGTCCCGGAAATAAGCATGGCGGCGGTCATTTCCAGCGAACCACGGCGTGTCATTTTGTCCATCTTCAGGCTCCTCAACAGGTGCCAAAAGTATGACAATGCCGCCCTGGGCCGCTCCAGCGCTTGCGATAGGCAAAAACCGCTGTATGCCTTTTTTATCAAGGCACAATCCGTACTTCACCTAAGAGGCTGCGATGATCGACGAAATAGACCAGGCGCTGATCAGCGCCCTGATGGAGGATTCACGCCGCTCGCTCAAGGCCCTGGCGCAGATCAGCGGCCTGTCGTCCCCCAGCGTTGCCGAACGCCTGCGCCGCCTCGAAGAACGCGGTGTGCTCAAGGCCTATACGGTGGAAGTCGACCCGAAACTCTTTGGCTACCAGTTACAGGCCATCGTCCGCATCCGCCCCTTGCCGGGCAAGTTGCAGGAGGTCGAACGGCAGATCCAGTCCATCGCCCAGTTCACCGAGTGCGACAAGGTCACCGGTGATGACTGCTTTATCGCCCGCCTGCACGTGCGCTCCATGGAGCAACTGGACACCCTGCTCGACCACCTGAACACCTACGCTGAAACCAACACCGCCATCGTCAAGAAAACCCCGGTCAAACGCCGCCTGCCGCCCATGGGCTGATCACCCACGAAAGCCCCCTGTTATGTGCGCCACACAAAACTTAAGGCAACAAAAAGCCCGCCGAAGCGGGCTTTTTTATTCAGGGCAGACGATTAGTCATCGCGACCCATGATGCCAAACAGCTGCAACAAGCTGATGAACAGGTTGTAGATCGATACATACAGGCTGATGGTCGCCATGATGTAGTTACGCTCGCCGCCATGGATGATGGCGCTGGTCTGGAACAGGATGCACACCGACGAGAACAGCACGAAGCCCGCGCTGATCGCCAGTTGCAGGCCGCTGATCTGGAAGAAGAAGCTGGCCAGTACTGCGCCCATCAGGACAAAGAAGCCCGCGGTGATGAAACCACCGAGGAAGCTCATGTCCTTGCGGGTGATCAGCACATAGGCCGACAGACCGCCAAACACCAGCGCCGTCATGGCAAAGGCCGAGCTGACCACTTCAGCGCCGCCCTGCATACCCAGGTAGCGGTTGAGGATCGGGCCCAGCAGGAAGCCCATGAAACCGGTCAGGGCAAACGCCGACACCAGGCCCCAGGCCGAATCACGAAGTTTGTTGGTAAGGAAGAAAAGGCCGTAGAAGCCGATCAGCACCACGAAAATGTTCGGGTAACCGACACGCATCTGCTGAGCCACAAAAGCCATCACGCCGCTGAATGCGAGGGTGAGGGCCAGCAAGCCGTAAGTGTTGCGCAGGACGCGGCTAACCTCTAGCTGCTCAGCCTGCACGCCGTTATTAACTGCGTAATCCTGTTCGCGCATGGCGACACTCCTGTTGGTTTGAAACGTTCAGTGGCAAAGATCATAACAGACGCTCTGCAACAAGCTACGCAGAGAGTTTGACAGTGTGTTTCATTCGGGTATTATGGCGCCCGCAACGCAATACGGAGGTGTGGCCGAGTGGTTTAAGGCAACGGTCTTGAAAACCGTCGACTGTAACAGGTCCATGAGTTCGAATCCCATCGCCTCCGCCATATTTGTACGTTAAAGCCCTGAATATTCAGGGCTTTTTCGTTTCTGAGGTTTGGTGGAGCCGGTCGCACTGGCGAGGTGTTCCATAACTATTATGGAACCGTTCCATAACTCAGACCGTTTTTCCCCCTCCTCGGCCTCCTGCCGATCGAACACAATCCCAAACCTCTACAGCTCGTCGTTTGCTGACGCGATGCTGCTTTCAGCGTCGCTACCTGCAGCAATAGATAGGTAACGGCCATTTGCGACAGGCATCTATCGGCCAATAGCAACCCCGCTCCACGACAACTTGGTTGCTCCCTCGACATTCTTGTGAGAGGTTGAAGTTCCGCTAATTTTCAGGAAGAACATGGACATTCGTTCGACGGAAGTAAAAGACTGGATGCTTTTGAAGCAAGTTCGTCTCGCAGCCCTTTTGGACACACCGACCGCGTTTGGTGTGAGCTACCAGACTGCCGTCCAATACAGTGACGAACAATGGAAAGAAAGAGCATCGTCAGCCGGAACTGAATTCTGGCTGGCCCTGACGGGCGATAAACCAGTGGGCATGATAGGTGCGGCGGTCAGTGGCGCGAATCGCTATAACTTGATCGGAATGTGGGTTGAACCCACTGCACGTGGCTCTGGTGTAGCAGCTCATCTGGTCGAGGCAGTGAAATCTCGCGCGATAGAGAAAGGCCATGATCGGGTTTTTCTGGACGTCTCTCCCGACAATGCCAGAGCCTCAAACTTCTATCTGAACCAGGGGTTTTCGTTCATAGATGAATGGGAACCTTTAGAAAGTCATCCCCATATCATGGTTCAGACAATGCTCTGGACTGTTCAAAGCTAACTGGCAAGCTCTTCTACTGGCTGGACGTTGTTTGCGGATATCTGCTATCGGCCAAAAGCAGCTATTCGCTGACCCCGAACAGGGACCACACATCTTAAAGATGCAGAACCGGATTGCCCCCTGCGCCGTACCCCGGGGCGTCGACCTTGACCCGCATCCCGATCAACAGCGCTGCGAGCAGCATCAAGATGCCGGCAGCGACAAATACGCCGGCGATGCCACTGAAACTGAACATAGCGCCCCCGGCAGCGGCACCCGCAGCGATCGCCGACTGCACCGAGGCCACTACCATTCCTCCCGCGCTTTCCGCCTGATCTGGCACCGCGCGGGCTACCCAGTTTGACCACGCCACGGGTACACCGCCGAAAGCCATGCCCCAGAGTGCCAACAACAACGCCTGAGACGGCACAGAAGCAGGCAGCAACACCAAGGCTAATGCTGCCACGCCGACCAGCGCAGGCATCAGTATCATTGTCCCGCGCGGGCTACGTTCAAGTAGCCAGCCGGCCAGCAGCGTGCCGACGAAGTTAGCCGCGCCGAACCCCAGAAGCATCAGCGCCAATCCTTCGGCCCCCACGCCGGTTGTGCTTTCCAGAAACGGCCGGATGTAGGTGAACAACGCGAAGTGCCCTGTGTGCACAAGCACGCAACCCAGCATGCCAACGGCAATGCCCGGACGCAGCAGCACTTCAAGCACCGTTCTCAACCGCGCGGTCCTGCGCGGCGCCAGAGGCGGCAGCGTGAAAAGCTGGAAAACCAGCGTCACTAGCCCGACGGCGGCGGCCGCCACAAAGGCACTGCGCCAGCCATACAGCCCGCCCAAATAGCTGCCCAGCGGCACCGCCACCACAGTGCCCACTGCAATACCGCTGAAAATAATCGACAGGGCCCGCGGCAGCAGCGCCGCCGGCACTAGGCGCATCGCCACTGCCGCCGCCATGCTCCAGAAGCCGCCCAGTGCGATACCTAGCAAAACCCGCATGATCAGCAGCACTATCAGGCTGGAAGAGAAAGCCACCAGCAAGTTGGAGGCAATCATCAGCGTGGAAAAGCACAGCAACACCACGCGCCGGTCGACCCCCCGCGTCAAGCCTGGCACCAGTAACCCGGAGAACAGCGCCACTACCGCCGTCACTGTCACTGCCTGCCCCGCCAAGGCTTCCGACACCCCTAGTTCAACGGCCATCGGCGTCAGCAAGCTGGCCGGAAGGTACTCCGCCGTCAACAATCCAAACACGCCCATCGCCAGCGAAAATACCGCCATCCAGGCCGGCGTCGCTGGCTCTACATCAGCCTCGTTGCCAACGCGCGCATCCGCTACAACGTCACACACCCCATTACTCATCACTAACTACCTCTGGAAATTATCTCAACCAGAAGTCTATGGACGCAGAACAGGATGTTCTATGATGCAAAATCTTGATTTTTTGACCAAAACCCCGAAATGAAATCTCTAGATCAGTTCGCCTTATCGTCCGATCTCATCAACGAACTGTTGCGCGGCATGCGCCTGCGGGGCGTCGAGTACCGTCGCATCCAGGCCGGCCCCTCTTTCGGGCTGGGTTTTGCTGCCAAACCAGGACACGCCTACTTCCACTTCCTCGCCGTCGGCACCGCCGTCCTGTGTGCGGAGGACGGCACTTTCTACGAGTTGTCGGCCGGCAACGCCGTGTTCATCGCTCAGGGTGAACCCCATCAACTTCTCTCAAGCCTGGACGTACCCGCCCAAGACATCGGCAGCTTCGACGCGGCCCCTCTCGGCGATGCGGTCTGCGCCGTAGATGCTTCCCCCGGTGCCGATGTCAGCCCCAGCACCATCATTTTTAGCGGCTGCATGGAGTTTGAACTCGGAAGCATGCAAGGTCTCGGCGGGTTGATGCCTGATCTGATGTTGATTGATGCCAGGGGGCAGCGTTACCCCGGGCTTATGCCGATTCTCGCCTCCATGGAGCGCGAAGTTCGTTCCGCACGCGTCGGCTTCGCAGGCATCCTCGCTCGCCTCGCCGACGTAGTGGCGGCAATGATCGTGCGCGGCTGGGTTGAGTGCGCCTGCGGCAACGCCTCTGGCTTGGTGGCCGCGTTACGCGACCCCAGGCTAGCCCGCGCGCTTCTGGCCTTGCACCGAGAGCCGGCGCGTGACTGGACCGTCGCGGAACTGGCGGCGCAATGTAATACCTCTCGCTCGGTTTTCGCGGAACGCTTCCAGGCCACTATCGGCATCCCCCCGTTGCGCTATGCAACGGAGCTGCGGATGCGCCTCGCCAGCCAATGGCTAAGTCTCGAGCGACTGCCTATCGAGACCGTCGCGCAGCGCCTGGGCTACACCTCGCAGGCGGCCTTCAGTCGTGCCTTCAAGCGCATCACCGGCCAGCCACCCGGCGCCAGTCGGCAAATGGCTCGTTCTATTGCATCCTGAAGTTCGAAGATGTGGAGTGTGCAGCGACACGTGTATCGGTCTGATAACCCCCCGATGTGAACGGCTGCTATGGCTTGCTACTCCCGATTACCTGCATTGGGTCTCGATTGCAGCCCTCGCAACAGCTAGCTATCGCCGCATAGCTGCAGTCAGCGATGGCGACCACAGTCTTCGCCGACCTGACGCAGATCGCCGGCTACGCGCCGAGCATAAAATCGAACTTCCACCGAAAACGACGCGTTCAACAAGCCGCCCTTCTAAACCGCTTCCACATCATCATTCGGCAACGAAGCAAACATTTCGGCGCGGCACACCGCGAGGATCTCATCCGCCAGCGCAGAGTCATCGGGGCAGGCACGCGACAAAACAATCGCGCCGACAGCACGTGACAGCAGGTCGATCATCTTCTTTCGCCCCTCGCCCGCCTCGGCATCCGGCCCCGTCGGGTATTTCTCTCCCAGAGTTTGCAGGGTGTGTTCAATACCTTCAGCAAAGGTCGCTTTCACCTCATCCGACTGGCGCGCCGCGTCGCCGCCCAACGCCGCCATGGTGCAACCGCCGCCACGTCCGTCGCGATGTGCCCTGTTCACATAGACGTCGATAAAGCCGGGAACATCCAGCGCTTGGGCTCCTGCCAGCGACGTGGCAAGACTGCAGGCAGCGGCTTCGGCCATCAGGTCGGCCTTCGAACCGAAGTGCTTGTAGAAACCTCCGTGGGTGAATCCGGCAGCCGCCATGAGATCCGACACACCTACGCCATCAAAGCCACGCTCACGAAACAACTCAGAAGCCGTCTCGACGATGTGCGCTCGATTGGCCTGCGCCTGGGCCTTGGTCACTCTCACCTGCAATACCTCGTGTCCACTGGGAAATCATGCGCCCAATCATACATAGATGTCGCTCATAATCAAAGTCGTTGACAGTTTAGATTTAGATCATCATCCTAATTTCACGAATCACCGACCTCCAACAACGGGCACGGAAGAAATACCAGATGACCGACCAAAATCTGTTCACCCCTTACACACTTGGCGCCCTCACGCTGTCGAACCGCGTCGTCCTCGCGCCGCTGACACGTAACCGCGCCGGCCAGGGCTTTATCCCCAGCGAGTTCGCGGCCACTTATTACAGCCAACGGGCCAGCGCAGGCTTGCTGATCAGCGAAGCCACGCAGATTTCACAACAGGGTCAGGGCTATCAGGACACCCCCGGGATCTACACGCAGGCGCAAATAGACGGCTGGCGCACCGTGACCGATGCCGTCCACGCCGAGGGCGGAAAAATCTTTCTGCAGCTGTGGCACGTCGGCCGCGTGTCGCACGTTGATCTGCAAGAAAACGGGGCCGCCCCCGTGGCCCCTTCTGCGCTGCGCGCCGCCACCAAAGTATTCGTCAACAATCGGTTTGAAGACGTCTCCGAGCCGCGCGCGCTGGACATCAGCGAACTGCCTGGGATCGTCTCCAATTTCCGCCAGGCCGCGGCAAACGCTGTCGCCGCCGGATTCGACGGCGTGGAGATTCATGGCGCAAACGGCTATTTGCTGGATCAGTTCCTCAAGGACAGCGCCAATTCGCGTACCGATGCCTACGGCGGCTCGATTGAAAATCGGGCGCGTCTGTTGCTCGAAGTGACGGCGGCAGTCGTCAATGAAATCGGCGCGGATCGCACAGGTGTGCGCTTGTCTCCGGTGTCGCCGGCCAATGGCGTATCCACCAGTGATCCGCAGGCGCAATTCGATTACGTCGTCGAACAACTCGACGCCCTCGGCGTGGTTTATCTGCACGTGGTCGAAGGTGCGACCGGTGGCCCGCGTGACGTGGCGCCATTCGATTTCGGCGCCCTGCGCCAGCGCTTCAAAAACACCTACATCGCCAACAACGGCTACGACCTGGACCTGGCAACTTCAAGGCTCGCCGAAGACCAGGTCGATCTGATCGCATTCGGCCGCCCGTTCATTGGCAATCCGGATCTGGTCGAGCGTCTCAAACGTGGCGCGCCGTTGTCCGCTTTCGATCCCGCCACACTCTATGGCGGCGGTGCAGCAGGCTACATCGACTACCCGACGTTGGCTCAATCGAGCGCCACCGCAAACTGAGCGATCAGTGATCGCGCTTTGTGTTTCACACATCCTGAAAGAGAGATAACCCATGAGCACCCGCCCCGCTGTTCTCATCACTGGCGCCTCCACCGGCATTGGCGCCGTCTACGCCGAGCGCTTCGCGCAACGCGGCCACGACCTGGTACTGGTTGCCCGCGACCAGACACGTCTGGATGCACTGGCGGCCCAATTGCGCAACGAACACGGCGTCACCATCGAAGTCATTGCAGCGGACCTGACCCGACTCGGCGATCTGACAAGCATTGAAACCCGCCTGCGTGCAGACGCCCGCATCGGCATCCTCGTCAATAACGCTGGCGCCGCGCTATCGGGTAGCTTTATTGACCAAAGCACCGACAGCGTCGCGCAACTGGTTGCCCTCAACACCACAGCGCTGGTGCGTCTGGCCAGCGCCATTGCCCCACGCCTGGCCAAAGCCGGCGAAGGCGCGATCATCAACATCGGTTCGGTGGTGGGTCTTGCTCCAGAGTTCGGCATGTCGGTCTACGGCGCGACCAAGGCATTTGTGCTGTTCCTTTCCCAGGGCCTGAGCCTGGAACTTTCGCCGCTGGGCGTCTACGTGCAGGCCGTGCTGCCGGCCGCCACCCGCACGGAGATCTGGGATCGCTCCGGCATCGACATCAACACCTTGAACGAAATCATGGAAGTGGCCGATCTGGTGGATGCGGCACTGGTCGGTTTCGACCGTCGCGAACCGGTGACGATCCCGCCGCTGCACGAAGCTGAACGCTGGGATGACCTGCAGAGCGCACGTCAGGGCCTGCTGGGGCAAATCCGCCAGGCTGCGGTTGCCCAGCGCTACCAGACGCAACAGTGATCTTTTGGTAGCGAGCATTCGCGCCGGATTCGATGCTGGCGCAAGACACAACATCGAATTCGGCCCGTTGTCCGGAGTAGCAATGAATTCAACCCATACCAATAACCGCGCGGACTCGCCGACAGCGTTCATCGACGCGGCGAACCAGTCGATCACGGTCAACGGCGTTCGCTTCGCCTACCGCGACATCGGCCCCATGATCGGCGCGCCCCTTGTGCTGTTCAACCATTGGGGCGCGGTGCTGGACAACTTCGATCCCGCGATCATCGATGGCCTGGCACAAACACGACGCGTCATTGCTACCGACTATCGCGGTATTGGCGGCTCTGGTGGAGCCGCGCCACTGACTGTCGGTGAGATGGCAGACGATGCCATTCAACTGATTCGCGCGCTGGGTTTCGAGACCGTCGATGTGCTCGGTTTTTCACTGGGTGGTTTCGTTGCTCAAGGTATCGCTCTGAAAGCGCCAGAATTGGTCCGGCGCTTGATTCTCACCGGCACCGGGCCGGCAGGCGGCAGCGGTATCGACAAGGTCGGATCGGTGTCGTGGCCATTGATGCTCAAAGGTTTGCTGACCCTGCGCGACCCCAAGTTCTACCTGTTCTTCACGTCGACGACCAATGGCCGCCGAGCCGCCTCGCAGTATTTGCAGCGCTTGAAAGCACGCAAAAACAATCGCGACAAAGGCCCGACGCCCAGCGCGTTCCTGCGGCAGTTGAAAGCCATAACCGCGTGGGGCAAGCAGTCACCTCAAAACCTCGGGCGCTTGCGCATGCCGACGCTGATCGTCAACGGCGACAACGACATCATGGTCCCCAGCGTTAACTCGTCTGAGCTGGCCAAGCGTATCCCCAACGCACAACTGGTGATTTATGAAGACGCCGGCCACGGCGGCATCTTCCAGCACTACGCTGATTTTGTGGCCAAGGCACGGGCGTTCCTCGATGCCTGAGCTCGCGACACAGCAACACCGCAACGCACCGGCGCCCCTCCTCACCACCGACAAGAGCCGCACTACGATGAAGGCATTTCTAATTGATCGCTATGGCAAGAACACCGGGCGCATTGGCGAAGTGCCCGCCCCTGAAGTGGGCGCCCACGACGTATTGATTGAGGTACACGCCAGCAGCGTCAACCTGCTTGATTCGAAGATCAGCACAGGCGAATTCAAACTGATCCTGCCCTATGCATTTCCGCTGATACTGGGCAATGACCTGGCGGGCGTCGTGGTTCAAATTGGCGCGCAGGTGACCGGGTTCAAGCCGGGAGACGAGGTCTACGCTCGCCCGCCTGAAGCGCGAATCGGAACGTTTGCCGAACTGATCGCCGTGGACCAAAACGCGGTCGCGCGCAAACCCGCCAATACCACCATGGCACAAGCCGCGTCCCTCCCTTTGGTGGCACTGACCGCCTGGCAAGTGCTGGTGGAAACCGCCCAGCTGAAAAAGGGCCAGAAAGTGCTGATTCACGCTGGCTCCGGCGGCGTCGGCACCGTCGCTATCCAGCTCGCCAAACACCTCGGCGCCTTTGTCGCGACCACCACCAGCACCACGAATGTCGAATGGGTGAAGGCACTCGGGGCCGATACCGTGATCGACTACACACAGCAGGACTTCGAGAGTGTCTTGCACGGCTACGACGTGGTGTTGAACAGCCTCGGCGCCGATGTCCTGGAGAAGTCACTCAAGGTTCTCAAGCCCGGCGGCCAGCTCATTTCCATCTCCGGCCCACCCACTGCACAGTTCGCGCGCGAGCAAAGGTTGTCCTGGCCATTGCAGCAAGTCATGCGTCTGCTGAGCCTTGGCATTCGTCGCAAAGCGCGAAAGCAGGACGTCAGCTACGCGTTCGTGTTCATGCGGGCCAATGGCGCTCAGCTGCAACAAATCACCGCGCTCGTTGAGGACGCAATCATCAACCCTGTGGTTGATCGCTCCTTCACCTTTGAATCAACGGCAGAGGCGTTGAAATACGTCGAGCAGGGACGAGCCAAGGGCAAGGTCGTTGTTACACTCAAATGACGACGCCACCTGCAGATGAGCGAACCGTACAGGCTGAGCAACTTTCACCGCCTCAGCAGGCATCATCCGAGGTGACCTCGCCAGAATCGCAAACACAGCAAGCACAGCAACCGGACGTTGTGCTGGTTGAACCGCCAGTGATCGTTTGGCGCAGTTTGATGCTTGAGCCGTAGAAAACCCATGCGCGAAGAGACGGCTGATCACGTCACGCCGTCGCGTTCGACTCGACAAGCTGAACGTGCGTGGCATTGCGACCCGCCAGCCAGGCAAGCACTGACGCGGCAACCAGCACCGCGGCACTGAGTTCGAATGTGGCTTTGTAACCGCTCAGGTCAAAGGCCAGACCGCCAATGATCGCGCCTCCGGCAATCGCCAGTTGAACAATGGCCACAAGCAAGCCGCCTCCGGCTTCCGCATCATCCGGAAGCGTTTGCGCCAGCCAGGTCCACCAGCCGACCGGTGCGGCCGTCGCAACCAGTCCCCAGAGTCCGAGCAACACGGCGGTCAGTACCGGTGATTTGCCGAAGCTGACCAACGCCAGGGCGATGGCCGCCATGATCAGCGGGATGACGCTCAAGGTGCGGTAGAGGCCGCGGCCCATAAACCTTTCGATCAGAAAGGTGCCGATAAAACCTGCCAGTCCCAGCCCCAGCAGCATGAACGACAAGGTTGAGACACTGACGCCAGTCACGCCCTCAAGAAATGGCCGCAGGTAGGTGAACAGCATGAACTGGCCCATGAAAAATACGCTGACGGCGACCATTCCCAAGGCGACTGGCGACTGTTTCATCAGCCGCAGAACATTGCCGCTGCCTGCCTGGCGCTCGGTTTTGAAGGACGGAAGGCTTATCAGCAGCCACACGGCGGCAAGCGCTGCGACCGGGACCACACAGAAAAATGCCCCGCGCCAGCCGATCAACGCGCCAAGGAAACTACCCGCCGGCGCGGCGATGACCGTCGCCAGAGCGTTGCCGCCATTGACGATGGCCAGCGCCCGGGACACCTGATCAGGCTGCACCAGGCGCATTGCAGTCGCCGCCGACAATGACCAGAAACCACCGATCGCGATCCCGATCAGGGCACGCCCAAACATGAATGAGGGATAGCCCGGCGCGAACGCGACGACCGTACCGGAGACGATCATCAGCAGGGTCAGGCCCAGCAGCAACTTCTTGCGTTCGACGCGAGCGGCCACCGAGGCAATCAGCAGGCTGGTGATCAATGCACAGGCACCGGACACGGAGATACCCTGCCCTGCCTGGCCTTCGGTGATGTGCAGGTCTGCCGCGATGGGCGTCAGCAGGCTAACGGGCATGAATTCTGAAGCGACCAGGGCGAAGGCGGCCAACGACATGGCCAGCACGGCGCTCCAGCCGCGTTTTTCTGTAGAAGGAAAGGTCATGGGAACTACCTGTGGTGCAAAAAACCTGGGGGTGTGATGCGCAGGGGCCAGCAGTTTGTCGCCCATCCGGGCACTGCCCCCGTAACAGATAGACACATTCTCCCGGTCAATCCGGCCCTTCCCCAGTGCATTCCTCTTGAATGCTTGCCTGATCCTCTGGGGATGCAGGGTGATGGATAGGAAACGTCTCTGGCGCGGATTAGAGTTCGATCAACAGGAGTGACCCGACATGATCGATCCCCATCTGCGCCATGAATCGCCTTTGGCGTTGAACATTGACCCGCGCGTGAGCGTACCGGGTGACTTCGCCACGGCCATCCCCGGGCTGTCGCTGTTTCGTCGCGACCAGCCGGCGCCGCCCGCCGTGTGCATGGTAGAACCCAGCCTGATTCTCGTCGGTCGCGGCGAAAAGCGCCTGTGGGTCGGTGGTGAGGGCTACAACTACGACCCTTCACGGTTTCTGGTCACCTCGCTGGACCTGCCCGCCAACTCCGAAGTGGTGCTTGCCAGCCCCGAACAGCCCTGTGTCGGTCTCGTACTGAAACTGGATGTCAGCATGCTTGCCGAGGTCATCACCAAGAGCGGTTTGCTTGCAAAACGCCAGCAATCAACGGGGACGGGCGCCGGGATTGGCAGCCTGTCTGCTGCTCTGGAGGGCGCGCTCGATCGCCTGCTGGCATTGCTGGATGAACCCGAGGCAATCCCGGTTCTGGCGCCGCTGGTTCTGCGAGAAATCCACTATCGGTTGCTCCATACCGATCAAGGCGCGCGGCTGCGACAAATCACTGCGGTCGATGGTCAGGGTTATCGCATCGCCAAGGCCATTGACTGGCTCAAGGTCAATTACACCGATGCCCTGCGCATCGACGATCTGGCGGCGCGGGTGCAGATGAGCGCCCCGACCTTTCACCACCATTTCCGCCAGCTCACCGGCATGAGCCCGTTGCAGTATCAGAAATGGCTGCGTCTGAACGAGGCTCGTCGACTAATGTTGATGGAGCACCTGGACGTCTCGCGGGCAGCGTTCGCTGTCGGGTATGAAAGCCCCTCGCAGTTCAGTCGCGAATATGGCCGGCTGTTCGGCACCGCGCCGAGTCGGGACATTGCGCTTCTACGCGGGCAGCCATACGCGCCAGAAGCACTCGGCAGCGCCGCGAACTGAACAAAAACCAGCTTCACCGGTGATGCGCCTCGCCGCGTGTCACCGTTCATAACAATGCACGTCAACCGATGATCAAGCGGGTGAACCATGGAACTTCGAATCAACCAGAAGACCTATCAGGTCGATGCCGACGCCGATACGCCCTTGCTGTGGGTGATCCGCGATGACTTGGGCATGACCGGGACCAAGTACGGCTGCGGCCTGGCGCAATGCGGCGCCTGCTCGGTGCTGGTGGACGGCAACGTCGTGCGCTCCTGCGTCACGCCGGTGGCTGGGGTGGTCGGCCGCGAGGTCACCACCATTGAGGCCATCGAAACCGATGCAGTGGGCAAACGGGTGGTCTCGACCTGGGTCGATCTGCAGGTCGCCCAGTGTGGCTACTGTCAGTCCGGGCAAGTCATGGCCGCCACCGCGCTGCTCAAGCACAACCCCACACCCAGTGATGCGCAGATCGAGGCGGCGATGGTCAACCTCTGCCGCTGCGGCACTTACAACGCCATTCATGCCGCCGTGCATGAACTTGCCGGCAAGGGAGACGCGTGATGAACGTTCATATCGACCCTTCACAGCAAGCCTCGGCCCTGGACCTGCACGAACCGATCAATGTTTCGCGCAGACGTTTTCTGGCCGGCACCGCCGTCGGTGCACTGGTCCTCGGCTTCGGCCTGCCACTGGGTGCGACACGCGTGCAAGCTGCAGCAGCAACGGCGACGGCCGAGCGCGGCACGCAGGTCCCGGCGTTTCTCGAGATCCGCCCGGACAACCGCGTGCGCCTGCTCTGCCCCTTCATGGAAGGCGGACAAGGTACGTTCACCGCAATGGCGCAGATCGTCGGTGAAGAACTGGATGCCGACCCGGCGACCTTTCTGGTCGAGGCCGCCCCGCCCGGCGAGGCCTATGTGGTGATGGAGAACGGCATGCGCATCACCGGCGGCAGCATGTCGGTGCGCATGAGTTACCCGGTCATGCGCCGCCTCGGCGCCCTTGCCCGCGCCATGCTGTTGCAGGCGGGCGCGCAGCAGCTTGGGGTGTCCGTGAACGAGTTGAGCACCGAGCCAGGCAAAGTCGTGCATGCCAAGTCGGGCCGCTCGCTGGCCTACGGTGAACTGGCCGAGCGCGCGATGGATCTGCCGGTTCCCGATCCTGCCTCCGTGCAACTGCGTGATCCGAGCACGTTCCGCTGGATCGGCAAACCGGTGAAGCGCGTCGATGCCTACGACAAATCCACGGGCAAGGCGCTTTACACCATCGATCTGAAGGTCGACGGCATGCTGCATGCTGCGGTGCAACATGCCCCGCGCCTGGGAATGACGGTGGGCAACCTGCGCAACGAAGACCAGGTCAAGGCGATGAAGGGCGTGCATTCCGTGCATCGTCTGCCGGGCGCCGTGGCCGTGGTCGCCGAGCGCTGGTGGCACGCCAAACGTGCAGTCGAGGCGATCCAGGTCGACTGGCAAGAGCCAACGCTCGACAGCACAGTGCGGCCGATGCCCGCCAACTTTTCCAGCGATGCCTGGTTCAAGCGCCTCGCTGAAGATAAAGGCCCGGCCAAAGATGATGAACATGAAGGCGACGTGGCTTCGATTCTCAAGGGGAGCAAGACCCGGATCGACGCCACTTACCACAACCAATACTTGAATCACGGCCAACTGGAGCCGCCTTCTGCACTGGCCCGATTCAATCCGGACGGTTCGCTAGAAGTCTGGTTGCCGAATCAGGCGCCGGACATGTTCCGTGCCGACATCGCCAAACGCACGGGCCTGGATCCGTCGCGCATCACCTTGCATTCGCCGTTGCTGGGCGGGTTCTTCGGCCGGCATTTTCTCTACGACTCGGCCAGCCCCTACCCTCAGGCGATCGCGCTGTCCAAGGCGGTTGGCCGTCCGGTCAAACTGATTTGGAGTCGCGAGGAAGAGTTCCTGCGTGATGTGCTGCGCCCCGTTGCCGCAGTGAATTTCCGCGCCGCGCTGGACAGCGACGGCTGGCCGCTGGCAATCGAAGCGATCAGTGCCACCGAAGGCCCGACCGAAGCCCTCGCTGGCAAGCAAGGTGAAAAGCTCGATCCGACGGCGCTTGAAGGGTTGTCGGGCAAGTCCTATGCGATCCCCAACAAGCGCATCGCGCAGATCTACGTCAAAGGGCCGGCCATGCTCGGTTACTGGCGTTCGGTGGGCAACTCCCTCAACGACTTCTTCTATGAATCGTTCCTTGATGAACTGGCCGACAAGGGTGGCAAGGACCCATTCGACCTACGCCTGCATTTGCTGCGCGACAACAAACGGCTGACCACGTTGCTGCAGGCAGTGGGTGAGCTGTCGGGCGGCTGGAAACGCGGGCCGTTTACCGCCGAGGATGGCAGCCGACGTGCGCGCGGCGTGGCCATGGCCTCGCCGTTCGGTACGGAGACTGCGGTGATCGCCGAGGTGTCCATCGAGAACGGCCAGGTCAAGGTGCACGACATCTGGCAGGCGATTGACCCGGGCAGCATCGTCAATCCGGCGATTGTCGAAGCTCAGGTCAATGGCGCGGTGGCGCTGGGGCTGTCGCAGACGCTGGTGGAGGAGTCAGTGTGGATTGACGGCAAACCCCGGGCGCGCAATTACGACTTGTATCCGATCCTGCCGCCTGCGCGGATGGCCCGGGTACACGTGCGTGTGGTCGAGAGCGGGGAAAAAATGGGCGGCATCGGTGAACCGCCGTTGCCTGCCGTAGCGCCCGCCGTCGCCAATGCGGTGGCAACGCTAACCGGCCAGCGGGTACGCAGCCTGCCCATGAGCCGACACACCTTCACCTGATCAGCGCCGGAGCGTCCATGAATAACCGCCGATTCGCAAGAACCGCTGGCTGGCTCGCAGTGCCGTGCCTGGTCGCGGCAGGCCTGCTGGCCTGGTACGTCACTCGCGAGCCTGTCTCGCCCCTTGAAAACCAACCGATCGCCGTGGCCGACATCGACCCGGCACTGGTCGCCCGGGGCGAATACGTCGCCCGGCTCAGCGATTGCGTGGCCTGCCACAGCGTGCCGGGCGGCGCGCCATTCGCTGGCGGGCTGGAAATGGCCACGCCGCTGGGCGCGATCCACGCGACCAATATCACCCCGGACACGCAAACCGGCATCGGCCACTACAGCCTGGCGGATTTCGACCGTGCCGTGCGCCACGGCGTGGCACCCGAGAGTCGCCGTCTGTATCCGGCGATGCCCTACCCGTCCTACGCCAAGCTCAGTGACGACGATGTTCGTGCGCTGTATGCGTTCTTCATGAAAGGCGTGGCGCCGGTGAAACAGGCGAACATCCCGAGTACGATCCCGTGGCCCCTTAACCTGCGCTGGCCGATTGCACTGTGGAACGGTGTGTTTGTCGACGCCAAGCCTTATGTGGCCAAACCGGCGCAGGATGAGGTGTGGAACCGTGGCGCGTATCTCGTGCAGGGTGCCGGGCACTGCGGCAGTTGCCATACGCCGCGAGGCCTGGCGTTCAACGAAAAGGCACTGGATGAATCCGGCACGCCGTTCCTCGCGGGGGCCTTGCTCGATGGCTGGTACGCGCCGAGCCTGCGGGATGATCACAACACCGGCCTGGGTCGCTGGAGCGAGCCGGAGATCGTGCAGTTCCTCAAGACCGGTCGCAACCAACATGCGGTGGTCTACGGCTCGATGACCGAAGCCTTCAACAACTCCACGCAATTCATGAGCGATGACGATCTGACGGCCATTGCCCGCTATCTGAAGTCGTTGCCCGGCGACCGCCAGCGCGACGGGCAGCCTTGGCAGTATCAAGCAGTCTCGGCAGCGACGCGGCTGAATTCCCCTGGTGCCCACGCCTACGAGACGCGCTGTGCCTCGTGTCACGGCCTGGACGGCAAGGGTCAGTCTGAATGGATGCCGCCGCTGGCGGGCGCCACCTCGGCACTGGCCAAGGAGAGCGCTTCGGCGATCAACATCACCCTGAATGGTTCACTGCGTGTCGTGGCTGCCGGTGTGCCGGACGCTTATCGCATGCCGGCCTTCCGTGAGCAGTTGTCGGATCAGCAGATCGCCGAAGTCCTGACTTTCATGCGCGGCACCTGGGGCAATCAGGGCACTGCGGTTGATGCGCAGACGGTGGGCAAACTGCGTGAACACACCGACCCGGCCAGCAGCAGCCCGATCATCCTGCACATGCGCTAAGAGGAGACCTTGATGGAAAGCATCGACTTGCTGGTTCTGCGCACCGCGCGGGACTGGCTCGCCGCCGGCGAGCGTGTGTTGCTCGCCACGGTGGCGCGCACCTGGGGTTCTTCGCCACGCCCGACCGGGTCGATGATGGCGCTGCGTGGCGACGGTCGCGTGGTGGGCAGCGTGTCCGGCGGCTGCATCGAAGACGATCTGATCCATCGCCATACCACGGCCCATGGCGGCCACGGTTTTCACGACGGCACGCCGGAAGTGGTGCGCTATGGCGTCAGCGCCGATGAGGCGCATCGCTTCGGCCTGCCCTGCGGCGGCACGCTTGAACTGATCCTTGAGTTCAACCCGTCGTGGCAGTCTCTTGATGCGCTGCTGGTGCAGCTGGACGCCGGGCAACTGGTTCGTCGTCGCCTGGCGCTGGCGACCGGTCAGGTCGCACTTGAGTCCACCGCAACGCCGGAACAATTCAGCTTCGATGGCGCGCAGATGCTCAATACCCTGGGGCCGGGCTATCGGATGCTCATGATCGGTGCCGGCGCGCTGGCCGAGTATCTGGCCACCATGGCGTTGTTCAATGGTTTCAAGGTGGCGGTGTGCGATCCGCGTCCCGAGTACATCGAGACCTGGGCGGTAGACGGCGTGGAACGCATCGTTGGCATGCCGGATGACGTGGTCCGGGACTTCGCGGTGGATCTGCGCACCTGCATCGTTGCGTTGAGCCATGACCCCAAACTCGATGATCTGGCCCTGCTCGAAGCCCTCCACGGCCCAGCGTTCTACATCGGTGCCATTGGCTCGCGGCGCAACAGCCAGCTGCGCCGCGAACGCCTGATCGAGCATTTTGGTGAGACCGAGGCGTCGCTTGAGCGCCTGCACGGGCCGATCGGCCTCTACATTGGCAGCAAGACGCCTGCAGAAATCGCCGTCAGCGTGATGGCCGAAATCCTGGCGGCCAAGAATGGCGCGGGCTTGCCGAGTGGGCTCAGCGTCGCCAAAGCTAAACACAGCATTGAATCTGCGGCCTTATCCTCGCTTCGTTGAGTCGCTGGCGCATACGAGACAATTCTTGGCCGGCAGAATGATGCCACCCGCGACAGCAGGGCTGCCGGGGAGGCGCGCAGGATTTGCTACTGGCACGAGTGGCAATACCGAGAGCCACTATGAAGCGCAATCCCGGTAGTGCTGCTGGTACTCCGCCCGTGTCCCAAGATGATCCGTCCACAGCCGGACAGGTTCAGCCTCTTGCTCGGTCAGCTTCATCTGTTCCAGTTCATCATGAAGCAGGAACACAAAATCCTCTTCGTCCTGTATCTGCCGCACGTCATGCAGGGTCCAGTGATGCTCGCTAATCAAATACAGCCGAACCTGGTCCATGGCCTCCAGTCTGGCCCAGATTGCCGTACCGCCTTCGAGCATCCGCTCGGCGAAACACTTGAGCTTGTACAATCCGAGCGCCATACGGGTGTGCTGATCGCCCGGCAGCTCTTCCCAGCGGAGACGGGGGTTTTCAAACAGAAGTTTCTCGTACTTATCAAGCGCTGCCATCCATTCACGGTGGTGATTGAATCGTTGAACCATATACCGGGTCTCCGCGACAGTCCTTTCGAGTGAAATCAAAACGGTATAAGGCTTCAGAAGCGCCCACTGATCCCCAGCAAAGGCCCCTTCTGGACGATGTCGTAGACGAAGCCATCATGGCGATAATTCACCCCCATCGCCCGGTAACCGGCCACCGCCGAGAAGCCGGGCAAAAACTCCCAGCCTGCCAGCGCGGCCAGATCCCAGTCCTCCCGAGACTGCCCGGCGCCTGCCATCCCCCAGGACGACAACCAGAATCGATCGTTCACGGCATAGTGCCCACGCAGGCCCGCCATGGCGTCTGCCCATGTCGCATTATCAGAGCCCGATAAGCCACCAAGCGGTCCACCATGGAAGCTGAGGGTGGTCCCGCTGTACCAGACGCGTACGCCACCGGCGACGTCCAGTCGACGGGTTTCATCGCCCAACACCGTATAGCCGCCCCCCAGAAACCCGGAAGCTGTCTTGCTTTGCACCTCAAGTTTGGCGCCCCCAGGCAAGCGGTTGCGGGTGTCGGTGTCGATGTACATCAGGTCGGCGAGCACGCTGTAGGGGCCCCGACGCGCCTCCCCCATCAGCATCACCGACATATCGACCGTCTTGGCGATATCGGAGAAATCGGATTTTATGAACTGGGTTCCAGTGCTGCTATGACCCACGTGTCCACGAATGCCGGCGCCCCATACATAAGGTCCGCCGTTGAACGTCCAGTCATCGTTGTCTGCCGCCATGGCGGGCCCGACGCAGATACAGGCGCTAACCAGTAATGCCAGACGTGCATGCTTTCGCAGCAGGGCCGAGGGAGGGTTGTCACTGCTCATGATGGTGCTTCCCCCGATCAGTGCTGAGTCAGCGAGAGCGCCACGCCCTCGGCCGCACAGTCCTCTGTAGGCTTCAAACCGGCTTTTTGTGCGGCCTTGACCTCTGCCTTCGCGGCCGCCAGATCCGCCAGGAACGCCGGATTGCCATGCAAGCTTGCTACCGTCGCAGCGCCCATGATGCGGCCTGCATCGACGTCGCTCTGCCAGTGTGCGTCGCAGATGATTCGGCTCTGGCCAAAGGACAACCCGCGGGTCATCAACTCGGTTGCACGTTCAGGTTGAATCTCGGCCAGCAACAGGCCCCAGGCCCAACCGGCTGCGGAGTGCCCGGAAGGCCAGGAACCATCGGTGCGTAGCAGCGGCTCCATGTCTTTGCGACAGGTTCCTTCGTTGTGCGCCACGAAGGGGCGGGTGCGGTTGTAGGCATTTTTCCCGGCATAGGTGGAGCCTCCCGCATCGGTCAGGGTGCGCTGCATCAGGGTGTAGAGATGCGGTGTACTTTTCTCGGTGATCGGGGTGCCCATCGCGCAGGAGAATGCCTTGGCCGGGCCCGGAAATGACAGCTCCGCATCCGCCGCGGCGAGTGTTTCCCGCGCCGTACCGCGTAGCGACAATGCTGCTCGCCGAGCCTCCTCATCCCGTGCAAACGCCGCAGAGTCGGGCTTGGGTGGGGCGCCCAGCAACGCCAGGCGCAGCGGCAAGTCTGCCGTGTTCAGATAACCCGGGGCCAGCTTGAAGTGAGGGTCGGTAACCTTTGTGGCAGCGTCATCGGCAAGCACCAGTCCCGACCAGAGCAGGCTGGCCAGCCCCAACTGCTTATGTACTGTTTTCATCGAGTGTTCCCTGATCAAAACCGGTAAAGGGCATTCAGATAGGCGCCTGCGCCCACGTTTTCACCCGTCAGCGGGCTGTTGCGGGCATCGGAGACCAGAGCGTAGGTCTTGATCCCGCCTTCCAGGGCCAACTGTGGTTGCCATTGCCACGTGAGGCCCAGCTTCAAGGTCACGTCACGCATGCCGCCACCCGGGTGGTATTCGTCGAAACCGGTGCGCGCAGCTTGTTGGGCGGTGACGCCGAAGCGCGCCATCATGTCTTTCTCATTGCTCCAGGTGCCGTAGAGCGTCGAGTCCAGGGTCAATGTTGAAGACAGCGCGTAGGCAGTGGCGAAACCGGCTTCCAGGAACGCAGTACGCCCCAGGCTCTCGCCACCGTAATCGCGGCTCTGGCTGGCTTGCAGGCCACGAACAAACAGACGACCGGCCGGCAGCACCCAATACGCTTCCGCTCCAACAAGAGCGGTGCTATCCAGGTTGCCCATGCCCTTGAGGTAGTCATCACGACCGCCCAGAGTGTGGATTTTTTCCTTGCGTCCCTGGTCGTAACCCAGCAACAGGGCGATTCCGAAAGGCGACAACCCGGGCAAGTCCCAGCGCAGCCCGTCCGGGAAGGCGGCGGTGAACTTGCCCCAGTTTTCGGTAGGCAAAACCGCTTTGAGCTTCAGCGACGGGAACGTGGCGTAGTGCGAGGAACCTTCGTACAGCGGGCCAACGGCGAGTCCGCCACCCACGGTCACGGAGGGCTCAGCTGAATCGTCTGCGTGAGCAGGCAACACCGTCGCACATGCAAGGGTCGCACTTATCATGAGCGTCGCTGGATAGTTGAAAAAGTTTGAACCGCCGATGGTGGTCATCGTTTCCTTCCTTTGGTGTAAACAAAACGTCTTGATTGGCGTTTGCGCCGAGTTGTAAAAGCCAGGCGTCATGAATCAGCGTGCGACGGGCTGCGGCTTCGGGAAGCTCCATTGGCCATTGAGTATTTGTTCGCTCGGCTGATAAAGCCTGACTGTGTAGTTCCAGCCAGGTGGCGTAGGCAGGCAATTTGCGATCCTCCCGTCGCAACCACCGAACTGGATAACAATCGAGCCATCCGCACTTTTTTTGGCGGTGAGGTTGTTCAACGAATAGGCGTCATAGGGGTTCTTCTGGAAATAACCGTCGGCGTTATAAACACTGACCGACCAAAAACTATTGACCGGAACATCGCCGACGTTGAGCCGGTAAACGGTTTTCCCATCGTTCTCAGGCATCACGCCGCCGAGGTAGATGGCGTCCTTGGCTGGGTTCCCGCCCCACCCCGTTGCAGTGCCGATCAAGTGATGGATTGGATTGACCGAGCCCTTGGGGCCAAAGGACTGGTTGTAGTCAGGAATCGTCGAACCCAGGACCTCCAGGGCCTCACGTACCTTTGTCTGGCTCGCCTGGTCCCACTTGGGTACGACAAACGCCCCCACCCCAGCCTGGCTGACCGTGATTGCATCCTGCAGTGCATGTACCTTTTCCAGGTCGTTGCGATCTGCGGGATCGAAGAACGTGCGCACAGCAACAAATACATAGCGTGTGCCGACTGCCTCTTTCGTCAGTGTCTGACGCCCGGCGCCGTAAGTTACGAAGGGGACGTAGTGATCTTCATTGATCACCGCCATCGATATGAAGCGCCCGCCAGACTCTGGCAAGGTGATCGTGACCGGGCCTGCATCAAGATCGAACACGGCTGACGAATAGAGTGTGTCCCGATTCATCCGGACCACATTCTGGGCGTCGATGGGTACCGCTTCGCGGCTATGAACAAACCGGCCCAAACTGCCAGTCGCCACCATTTTTCCCAAGTAGAGGTCGGACTCGGCACGGACAAAGTTATCGACACCCACCGGTATCGCCGCCTCTGGCGATGACTGAGCGTTCGCGCTTCCAACAGCGACCAGCGCCATGGCAAGAATGCAGGCCGTGGATGAATGGGACATTTAAACCTCTTGGTTTTATTAGTTGGCGTTGATTTTTTGACTGTATAAGAACGCCTTGGCGCAAACTTGCCATTTGGTGCCAAAAGCAATGCGAGCGCGCACGAGCAGGCCGCCGCACAAAGAGGCCCATTTTTTGGGAGAGGGGTTAGACGAGGATGTTGCGGTCTTGCTTCAAGAGGGCGCGATAGTGAGACGGCGGGCTTCCCGTCCAACGCTTGAAGGCGCGCGTAAAGTGCGCGGGATCGCTGTAGCCGACCATATAGGCAATTTCGGTTGCGCTGTATCTGCCGCAGGCAATCAACTGAAGGGCTTCACTGCGACGGGTCTCGTCACGTAAAGCGTCGAAGTCGATGCCGCAATGTTCGAGGCGCCGCTGCAGGGTTCGAGCAGACAGCCCTATCTTTCTTGAAATAGTGGCAAGTTTGGAAAGCTCCTGATTCGCGATCTGCTGGACGAGCACGTCAGCGGTGTCAGCAGTCGACCTCAAGGCCTGGGTGGTTTTCCAGGCAACATCTCGAATAGGTTGCAGGGGAATTTCGAGCAACTCACGATCAAATTCGATCATGTTGTACTCAGCGTTCATGACCAGGTTCGGGCCCAGGTACTCTTCAAGCGCCTCGTCGCCTCGCTCTCTCGAGTTTTTTAGATGCACCCGTATAGCGCCAGGCGCGCCGGACATGAGCGGCACTTTTCTAAGCACCGCTAGAGTGCCGAAAATGACCTGCTTCGGATCAGCCCCATAGGGCCCGGTAAACTGTTGGATCAGTTTCGCCGTACGGCCTTCGGTGACAATTTTTACTTCGCTTCCCTGATGCACCAGGTTCGTATGGACCGCCGCCGCTGCACACGCCTGAGCGAGGTTGGTCGAGCCCAATATCAACTCGCCCCACATGCCGGTTGAGCGCACATCGGTCAGGTGCCCGATCATCGCACCGCCGAAGGGGTCCTGTGCGACGGCAGCCATTTCATTGGCGATATGAAAGCACGCCGCTCGCGATACCCAAGCTTCAGGGTTTTGAAAAACATGCGGGGAAATACCGAAGCGCCGAAAGAACTCCAGTGGCGACACCCCGCGCATACTCAGGTAGGGGGCAATTTGCCTGAGTGTGCTGAGTTTGATGGCTGGCGTAGCATTCGTCATGGATATCCGCGCCCTTTTTAAAGGTCATGCTCTTGAAAGCCGTCTTATTGTCACGCGGATAAACACTAGCAAATTTTTTGCCAAACCCGCGCGATTGACCGCGTCGTAAGCACCATGGTCGATCCAGAGGGAATGGTCGGTCAGATGGCAGCGCAGCTGGTAGAAGAGAAAGGGGCCGTCGGCGAGTGTTCAGAACCAGCACCAACGTGTGGGAAATGGATACCAGCGCGGGCTGGCTACCCGTCATCGAAACTTCATTCTTCTAGCGCAGTTCGTAAACCAGAACGGCTTCCGCCAGCGCGATGTCGCTGACGGTACCCATCGCGTTCTGAGTCCGTAAAACTTCGAATGCAGCCTCCAGGTTTGCGCCTCTAATAGCTCCATCACTCGCGACGAAAGCTGCAGCATCATTGTGCGCGGCAAGGATCTTTCGATCGCCTCTGTTTGAACTATTCCGGCTACTTTCTTGACTGTCTTCGGTCAGGGTAACGGGGAAAAGAGTCACAGCAAGACTCGATGAAACAATCGCTCCAAAGGTCGAGACTTCGACCGCCCTGCCATCACCAGCAATGGCTGGAAAACTGCACGGAAAACCGAGCACAAGCACAACAATCAGTTTGCGCAAAAATCCACTCCACCGGTGTGTTTCATCCTTGGGGGGCTGAATCTAACCTCTTCCTGGCCAGGCATCCAGTAATGCTGCTCCGCTTGAGTGAGCAGCATTACCTATTGATGCGGGCCTTGTGGGTTGACTCTCGCGCAGTTGCCCTTCAATAGCGGAACTTGCCGCCGTGAATGTCCTGCAGCACCTGCTCAGTCACGCGTACGTAGGTTTCGGTGCCCGGTAGCCAGGCGTAGACCGGGTCTTCGCCGGTCTGACTGGGGTCGAAGGCTTCGGTCTTCAGCTTGGTTTTCTGGTATTTGAACGTGCCGGTGGTTTCCATGCAGGTCTTGATACGCAGGAACATCGGCACCGCGTAGTGCGGCATCTGGCTTTTGACGAAACGCAGCAGGTCGCAAAAATCCAGTTGTTCCAGCGGCGCCGATGGGGTGATGGCGGCCATCCCGGCGCGACCGTTGGTGTTTTTGATTTCCACACCGTAGGCCACGGCTTCGGCGATGTGGGGGTGTTGCACCATGATGTTTTCGACTTCGGTGGTGGAAACGTTTTCACCCTTCCAGCGGTAGGTGTCCCCCAGGCGGTCGACGAATTGGGCGTGGCCAAAGCCGATATCGCGAATCAAGTCGCCGCTGTTGAAGTAGCGATCGCCCTTTTCGAAAACGTCGTACAGCACCACTTTTTTGTTCTTCTCCGGATCGGTGTAACCGTCGAACGGGGCGTTGTCGTCGATCTTGGCCAGCAACAAGCCTTGGCCACCCTTGCCGACTTTCTGCATGAAACCGTTCGCACCGCGCCGCGGCTCACCGGTGTCGTGTTCGTACTCCACCAGCGACCAAGTATTGAGCGCAAAGCCGATGGTGTTGTCGAAATTGAGGATGTTGGTAAAGCCGATGTTGCCGTCACTGGCGGCATACAACTCGCAGACCCGCTCGATGTTGAAGCGTGTCTTGAAGTCGATCCACACGCCTGGGCGCAGGCCGTTGCCAATCATCTTCACCACCGGGTTGTCGCCATCGTTGCTAGCCGGAGGCTGGTCGATCAGGTAGCGACACAACTCACCGACGTAGCAAATGGTGGTGGCCTTGAATTTGCGCGCGTCATCCCAGAACTGACTGGCGCTGAATTTGCGGCGGATGGCGAAACCCGAAGCGCCGGCCAATGCCGAGCCCCAGCTCACGCACAGCCCGGTGCCGTGATAGAGCGGTAAGGTGCAATAAACGATGTCATCAGGACGCATATCCAGGGCGATCATGCCGAAGCTGCCGTAGGCTTTCATCCAGCGCCCGTGCTTGAACACCCCGGCCTTGGGCAAACCGGTGGTGCCGGAGGTGTAAATGTAGAAGCAAGCGTCGTCGAAGTAGACCTGCTGGGTGCTCGCCGGATTGGCGGTGGAATGCTCTTCGCTGACCCGGGACAGGTTGACGTAACCCTCGGGCGCGATGCCCGCATCGCGGGTGGTGTCGGTGTCAGCCAGGAAGAACGTGCTCAGTTCATCGATGGCAACGTCGTTACGCACCGCGTCAAAGGACTGCACCAACTCTTCGCCGACGATAATCGCCGAGGGATTGACCAGGTTCAAACTGTGGATCAGGACGTTTTTGGTCTGCGAGGTGTTGAGCATGGCGCAGATACCGCCGATCTTGCTGACGGCCAGCACGCTGACCAGCAATTCCGGGCGATTCTCAATAAAGATGCCGACCACGTCGCCTTTTTTCAGGCCACGGGCCAATAAGTAATGGGCGAAACGGTTGGCCCACTGGTTGACCTGTTCATAACTGAAACGATTGTCCTTGTAGAGCAGCGCCGGCCCTTGAGGGTTGCGTGCAACCGCCTGTTCGAAGGCCCAACCCAGGCCGCAGGGCTGATCGACCTTGAGCTTGGACGCTTTGACTCCCCTGACGAGCCGAGGAATGGCCCGGGTGATCGAGGGGATTTTGCGCAGCATCATGCCCCAGGTAATCATGTCGCTATTGCTACTCATGGCACCTCCTAGTGGATTGACCGTGGCAGCCAGGCGGTTCGACAAGCGCCGTGACCAACCGATCGTTTTTATTGTTGTGCACGCCATGTCAAAAAGTCCTCACGCAGCGGGGTGCGTGAGGACGCCTGTTGCCAAGGCTTAGAACTCGTCGGCGACCGACTCGAGGATCTTGCCCATCAAGTAAACCGTGGTGCGTGCGACTTGTTTGACCGCCTCTTTTTCTTCATCGGTCTCGACCCAGCGGTCGATGGCGGCGTTGACTTGCTCGGAGTGCTTCTCGTCGATGATCGCGTGGGCGACAAAGAAGGTCAGTTCTTTATCGGTCAGCTTGAGGTGGTTTTTGCACACGTCCATCAATGGCTCGAGGTGCTCGTAGCAGTCTTCGGCCCAGAAGCTGTAGCCCAGCCGTGGAATGATGCCGCGGCACACAGAGACGAAATCCAGGTAGCCGTAGAACGCCTCGGTGGCCGGCAGCATTGGTTTTTCGAACTCGGACTTGTCGACGCCAATGGCGATCAGGTCGTTGTACGCCATGTTTTCATGGCCCAGTTCTTCCAGCGCATGCTTCATCGCAAAGCGCAGCAAGCCGACCTTTTTGTGGTCCTGGTTCCAGCACGCCACCGCTTGGTTGATCGCGTTGTTCTTGGTGTAGTGATACACCTGAACAATCGACTTGATGTAGAGCTCACGCTGCAACTCGGGACGCTTCATCATCTGGAAAAAACGGCCGACCTTGATCTTTTCCCATTCGGCATCACAGACGGCTTTCAGCTCTTTGCGAAACTCGGTTACTTCAGTCATCTCACTCTCTTCCTTGGCGGGTTGATAAATCGCTTATGAAGCATTTTTATAATTTCAGGCGAACGCCGACTTACAGGCGCAACACGGACTTAATGATGTAGATGAATTTGGAGAAGAACCCCAAGCCTTCGATAGTGTCCCAGTGTTCCATCAGCACACCGTTTTCCACACGATAAATATCGATCACCTTGTAATTCACCGTGAAGAACTTGTGCTTGGCCCAATGTTTGGCATACAGGAAGACATAATCGCCTTCCGCACAGACCCGTTCAATACTGGTTCCCGACTCGGGAAACGTCTTGAAGAACTGGGTGAAGTAGGTCTTGAAGCCTTCCCGGCGCGGCGGAATAAATACGTTATTGTGTTGTACATATTCCTCGGCAATCAACGTATCGGCGACCGCCAGTTCACGCTGGCCAAACATGCGCTCGTAAAACTCGATAACCACTTCTTTGTTCCTGGCTTCCATCTTGGATCAACCTCAATGTTGTCGTTATTTTGGGATGCTCATACCGCCAGTGAATGCATCGCGTTACGGGCGGCCAAGGTGTAGCGCATCAAGTCATCAATGTCCTTCAGGTCTGCGGGGCAGCTTTGCAAGCCGAAAAAGGGCGTGACCGACGGCAACAGCTCGCCTTTGTACAGGGCGTAGTAGTGATCGCCGCGGGCCTTGATTTGAAAGAAAATGCCGTCCTGATCAAAGACGAAGCTGTCAAATTTCGGCGCAAGCCGTGGTTTTACATAGGTGATGAAAGTTTTGTAGCCACCTTCCAGGGCCACCAGCGACGCGCCGGTCATGGCCAATCCGTTGACCACGTTCTTGACCGGGGAATGCTTGTCGACAATCAGTCGCGAGAGTTCGACGCACTCACTCTCGTAATTGGGCCCGGAGAACTGCACCAGCTGTTCATGGCTGATGAATTCGCCCGACTCGTGAGGGAACGGCGTAATACGCTGAGTGCCGATAATTTCACCGTCATAATAAAAGGCAAACACGTAAGAGCGGGAATCGTATTCATCCAGGCAGACGCTTTCGTCGACCGAGTTACCAAACAGCGTTTTGTAATAAATCTTTCGTTGCCCGTACAACCGACTGCGGGCACGAGACAGCTCGATAAACTGTGCAGGAGTCACCACCTGCCTGACTTTAACCTTGTCCGACTGGCACAAGTCTTGAAGTACTGAATCATAGAAACTGTAGATGGCCGATCCGGCTGAATCATCTTTTACCAACTGCATACTTGCCGAAGGCAAGGCAGCCTTATTACTGGCGAGTGACGGCATGAGAACCCCCTTCTTGTTGTGATCTGTAGTATTTAGTTCAGCCCAGCGCAACTTAAGTTTCCACAGTACAATACATAGCTTCGCCTCCTTGCGTAGATGCCTACAAGTTGATGATTGACTGACTGCGCACAGCAAGGCACCCCACCCTTTTATTGCGGGCGTGCCTTTAAACTAAAGAAACGTGCAGTTAAACCGGTAGCAGCGAGGTCAAGGCTCGACGGATCTGTTCCGCGCGCTCGCCCAACACCTGGGGCGTAGCGAGTGGAAGGTCCGCATGCCCCAGGTTGAAACCGTCACCGACAAACCGGGCCAGCACATGCAGATGGGCGTGCCCCACGGTTTGCCCGGCCACAGCGCCATCGCACAGCAGTAGGTTGATACCTTCACAAGGTTGTTCATTGAGGCTCAAGCCGCTTTCACGCAGGGCGGCCGCCACCCGTTGACCCACACGCATCATGTGGCCACAGGTTTCAGGAGGGATATCACCCAGGCCGCTTGCGTGGGCCTTGGGAATGACCAGGACATGGCCAGGAGTAATCGGCTGGATGGAGAGAAATGCCAGGCACTGCTCGTCTTCGTAGACAACGGCAGCCGGTGATTCTTTCTTGGCGATTGCACAGAAAATGCAGTTCACGGATAGCTCCCTCTATTGTTGTAGGTGCAACCCCGGTGAAGGCATGAAAATCCGGGATGCTACAGGCTGAATTCCATTGCAGACCTAACAGCGTTGACCGCACAGCTTGAGGGTGAAATTACGCTTGGGATTCCGCACCTGTACACGGGAGTTTTGAAATGTTTTGTATCCCGAATGTTTGAAAAACACTTAATTGGTTGATTTAAATGAGTTTTATTCGGTCGACTTTTGTATCCGTGCCGGTGTTCAAGGCGCGACCTCCCTAACACCCCGCTCCTCCCCCCGCTTTCTATGACGTCCATTGCGGTAGACAGCCCCCCAGACCTCGGCCAGGTGCGAGGGCCTGCCTTTGGGACCGTCGAAACCAAAAACCCCTAGTCGAGCACGCCCCCTGTTCCGTTTGTGCGTGGTGGGTATTTCACAAGATCGAGAAGTCTTTTTCAGCGTGACTCAAGCGCTTGGAATAGCACATTTGTGCTAATTGACCCTTCGCGCCTGCGACAATCATAGTTCCGATTACTGCTGCCAATTTGACGCTCCAACGGATTACGCAGCATCACTAGCGGCGTTTGTTTGGGGGGGGGGCAATGCTCGAAGCTGGTGATGGCTGATTTGATCTTTAACCTTATCGCCAACTGCTACGAGCATGGCAGCGCAGTGCTGAGCAGAAGCTCTCGCCAGGGCAAGCCACTGAGTAGACGGGCTCTATTTTTAGCGTGATGACTTGGTTTCTCCATGTAAATGGATATCAAATTTATATTGCAGGAGGCACGACACGGCATGTCAGAATTTTCGAGATTAAGTAAGTGCGTCATGAGCCTCACATTGCTGCTGACGGCCTCCACTTCAGCGATCGCTGACAAAGCGAATCCCATTGGCGACTGGTGGAGTGTCTTTAGCACAGGCACGGGCAAAAACAACATCATGTTTGTGGCTGACCTCACTTCCATGACGCCACGGAGTCAAGCGGCGGATGGGTTTCAGTCAGTAAACGTTAACCAGGTGTTTGCGGATCCAGCCAAGCCATTGGCGGATGTCTATTCAGTTGAAGTCCAGTGCTCCAAGCACAGAGCCCGTTTTCTCAAAGGAACATCAATCGAGCGAACGAGCAACGCACGCCGGGAGTTGAAAGTCTCCAATGAATGGCACACGCTGGATGACCAGGCGCTTTTATATACCTTTGCCTTTGTATGTAACCCCCAGGATCGAGTCTTCAACGGCATGCTGTCATTGGGCAAGTTTGATCAAATGAAAATGCTTGGGATGATCACGGAGTTACAAGCACCGCCAAAGAGCCCAATGGAAGAGTTGGAACAGATGCTAGATAACCCACCCTCCGCAACGTCCAGGTAAGTTAAACGCCATGAACAACAAATGGATTAAAGCGCTTTCTTTAATACTGGCAGTGTCGGGCATAACGATCAGCAGTGGCTGCTCCGTCATTGCTCAAAATCGTTGGGAAGGTCGCGACGCCCAAGAGGCGCTGAATTTTTTTGGCCGGCCCGACACGATGAAGGCAACGCAAGACCCTAACGCAGGCACACTGGTCGTAATGACGTGGTACAAATCTTCGCAGTGGTCGACCACTGAAGCAGCCGGCACTTCCGTGACACCGGGAGCGAACGGTTTGACCTATACCGAGTATTACGAGAAAGTCGGTCATAGTTCCGACTGCACGCTTGAAGCAACGGTGAATAAAGCCAGAAAAATAGTGCTTTTCAAAATTCAGAATGGGGAGATATTTCATGGCAAGTGCCAAAATATTCCTTATGTTCCCCCAAGCTTTTAGTCTCTTTTATATATGCCAAGCTCCAATAACTGCAACACTTGCAGTTTATTGACGTTGGGTCAACGACTCACGCCTCCCGAGTTTTGCTCCTTGAGCTAACGCACGGACAATCCCGGTGTTCGTGCACTCAATCAACAGATCCTATTCAAACTCGGCCACTGCCAAGTCACTTCCCATGCTCATCTAGTCGCCAGGGCTGGTTAAATCCACTCCAGCCAGTGCCAGGCAATAAAATCTGCCCCCTCCCCTTCAAGCCGTTCGCCGGCCGAGCGTCCTTGGCATTACGGCCCTGGCGCGACTCGAAGTTCTGCTGAGCGACTGGTTTCAAGGGTCTTGGTGAACAGCTCTTAAATGAAACGGCCTCTGCGAAAGCCAGCGCGACTCAATTAATACTGCATGACAGGGACTTTACGACTGGCCGCACAGCACATCATGAATATGGCTAACGATTCAGTGAAATCAATTCATTTTCACTCAAGCAATGGCTCAGCATAAAATACGTCCTAATGACAGATATTACAAATATCACCGAGTAAAAAGCCCGAAAAACCACCATACAAATCAAGGCTTTACCTCAGATATCAAGGCGCAAGATTATAATGAGCAAAGATTTTACATTTACCATTAAAAGCATTTATTTCGACGAGAATTATCACCCCTCCGAAAATACGCGCATCACCACCAACTTTGCCAACTTGGCCAGAGGCAACAGCCGCCAAGAGAACTTGCGCAACACCTTAAGGATGATTGACAACCGCTTCAATGCCTTGGCGCATTGGGACAACCCCAAAGGCGACCGTTATACGGTCGAACTTGAAATCATTTCCGTTGAGATGGATATCGATGTTGAAAGCAGCGGCAACGCCATCCCCCTGATTGAAATATTGAAAACAAATATCGTTGACCGAAAGACCAACGAGCGCTTTGAGGGCATCATAGGCAATAACTTCTCCTCTTACGTGCGAGATTATGACTTTAGCGTGCTGCTGTTGGGGCACAACAAAGACCAGCCAGAATTCAGCACTCCGGATAATTTTGGAGATCTGCATGCAAAACTATTCAAGAGCTTCGTAAACTCAAAAACCTACAAAGACCACTTCAATAAGCCGCCGGTCATATGCCTGAGCGTTTCGAGCAGCAAGACCTATCACAGGACTGAAAACCAGCATCCTGTCTTGGGCATTGAATACCAGCAAGATGAGTATTCCTTGACTGATGACTACTTCAAGAAAATGGGCTTGAAGGTTCGCTACTTCATGCCTGCAAACAGTGTTGCGCCTTTGGCCTTTTACTTTTCAGGCGATTTGCTGAGTGATTACACCAATCTTGAGCTTATCAGCACCATCAGCACGATGGACACCTTCCAAAAGATTTACCGCCCTGAGATTTACAATGCGAATTCAGCGGCCGGAAAATCCTATCAGCCAAGCTTGAAACATCAGGATTATTCATTAACGCTGATTGTTTATGATCGAGAAGAACGTAACCGACTGGCTATTGAGCAGGGGAAGTTTGTTGAGGAAAACTTCATCAAACCCTACCAGTCTGTTCTAGAACAGTGGTCTGCCAATTACGCGCTTTGACTCATCAAAATCACAAGGCCATTTATCATGAACAAACTATTACCTACCTCCACTGCCGGCAGCTTGCCCAAACCCTCCTGGCTTGCACAACCCGAGACACTCTGGTCGCCGTGGAAGTTGCAAGATGAAGAATTGATTGAAGGTAAACAGGACGCCTTGCGTTTGGCATTGCAAGAACAACAACAAGCCGGCATCGATATTGTCAGCGATGGTGAACAAACGCGCCAACATTTTGTAACTACGTTTATTGAGCACCTCAGCGGCGTTGACTTTGAGAAACGCGAGACCGTTAGAATTCGGGATCGCTATGATGCCAGCGTACCCACGGTAGTGGGTGCTGTAACTCGGCAAAAGCCCGTTTTTGTTGAAGATGCCAAGTTCCTGCGTCAGCAGACCAAGCAACCCATTAAATGGGCGCTGCCAGGCCCCATGACGATGATCGATACGCTTTATGACAATCATTATAAAAGTCGCGAAAAACTGGCTTGGGAATTTGCCAAGATCCTCAATCAGGAAGCCAGGGAATTAGAGGCTGCCGGTGTTGACATCATCCAATTTGATGAACCCGCCTTTAACGTTTTCTTTGATGAGGTGAACGACTGGGGGGTGGCCACCCTGGAACGGGCAATTGAAGGCCTCAAATGTGAGACGGCTGTTCATATTTGCTACGGCTATGGCATCAAAGCCAATACCGATTGGAAAAAGACTCTGGGGTCAGAGTGGCGACAATATGAAGAGGCTTTCCCCAAGTTGCAAAAATCCAGCATCGATATCGTTTCACTGGAATGTCACAACTCGCATGTGCCGATGGATCTCATCGAACTCATTCGCGGTAAAAAGGTGATGGTCGGGGCCATTGATGTGGCATCCAACACCATTGAAACACCCGAAGAAGTTGCCAATACCCTCCGCAAAGCACTTCAGTTTGTAGACGCCGACAAGCTCTACCCTTGCACCAACTGTGGCATGGCTCCGTTATCTCGCCGAGTCGCACGGGGTAAGCTGAATGCCTTAAGTGCAGGCGCAGAAATTGTCCGCAGAGAACTCACGAACAAGTACTGAGCCAGAGTCGGAGCGGGTGTACAGGGAGGCTTGAAGCGCTCTGGAAGAATTACCGAGCGGCTTCAGGCCTTCCTTGGCACTTGCGAGTTGCACCCACTATTTAGGATCTACCATGTCACTTCCTGGCACTGCTATCGAGCCATTGGACTTTCGCGAAGCGCTTGGGCACTACGCATCCGGTATCACGGTGATTACTTCACACCTTGATGGCGAACCGATTGGCTTCACTTGCCAGTCGTTCTATAGCGTGTCGATGAGCCCGCCGCTGGTGTCGTTCAGCGTCATGTCCAGCTCGGCCAGCTATCCCAAAATCCGCCAGGCAGGTCGATTCGTCGTCAATATCCTGTCGGGTGAGCAGGTCGGGATTTCCAATCAGTTCGCTCGGCGAGGCACGGACAAGTGGCACGGGGTCGAATGGCAGCAATCGCCGCTGGGTAATCCGATCCTTGCCGGTAGCCTGCACTGGCTCGATTGCGAAATTCACGCCGAACACGCCGCGGGTGATCACCTGATCGTGATTGGTGAAGTGAAGGCGTTAAACCTGCAGCAAGCTGCTGCTACGCAGCCATTGCTGTATTTCAAAGGGCAATATTGCAACATCGCCGCCCACAGCGCGGTTTGAACGCTGCTCTGCCCCGCCCTTTTTGCCGACAGGCTACCGGAGCACTTCGCTGCGCTCCGGTTTTCATCTTGATCCAGCGCCTTATAGCCCAGAGTCGGCAGGCGTTCTTGAGCTACGAGCGCCCTGAAAAAGGCGCAGAACGATCAATCCTTGGTTTGCGTGGTGAAGTAGGCCGCATCACACCCCAGAGCCGAGCAGCGGAAGGCGCGCCAGCATGTTTTTCAATGCAAGCGCATCCCAAGGCAAGTGCTCGACGATGCCGATGCCAACGACATCGGCAACACCGGCGATATCGCTCAGCAGGCGCACAACGTGGGAGATCGGCATCCTGCCTTGGGCGACCCCGTCGAAAGCCCCAGCAGGCGCTTGCGGATTGGCGAACAGCAGTGAGCGAAAGCCGTTGGGGTCCAGCACATCCAGATCAAGATGGATGGCCAGGTGCCTAGCGCCAGTTGCGCGGAACCACTGCAGCACCGGCTCGCTGCTGTGCGCCAGTTGTGCAGGGCTCGCATGCTGCAGGCCCAATCGCTCGATCAACGCAGTTTCCATGGGCAGTGTGTCCATAAGCCCTGCATACATCACGTTCGCCGGTTTGAGCGGACGCCTGACCGCACCAGCAAAGTCCGCATCGCCTTCGCCCAGCAGATTGCCAAGCACCATGGCATGGGCGTTGGGGAAATCCCGAGGTGTCAACACGTCGGGATGCGCATCGACCCAGAGCACGGCAAGGTCCCCCCCGTAGCGCTCATTGAGGTACGCAAATGGGGCAAGGTCCACCAGACAATCGCCGCCGAGTATGACTATCCGGTCCGGTGCATGCTCATCGATGATCGCGCGGGCGCTGTGCATCTGGCGCAGTAAGGCACTGCGCCCGCGAATGCCCTGCTCAATCAGTAGCGGCTCGTCGCTCGGTACGGTTACCGCCACCTCGGCGACCGGTCCGTTGTGTTCAGGCGCCAACCACGACAACAACTGCGCACCCAAGTGATAGGGCGGATTGTTGCCACCCTGCCATTGGGGAAACAGCAACCTCAAGGTTTTATCATCCGAAGCATTCATGGTCAGGTTCCTGTGGGCGGGCGGTTGGGTCAGAGACGAAGAAGAACGGTGCCGGTGGCCTGGCGCGATTCCAGGCGGGCATAAGCCTGGTCGAACTGTTCCAAAGCGAAGGTGCTGTCGATGTGCGGACGCAGCAGACCATCGGCCACAAACGCCATGATCGCTTTCAGCGCGTGATCGATATCGTCTTCGGTCTCCAGGTGAGCGTCATAGCCCAGCAGCCGCTTCTCATAGACCACCACGTCGACGAGATCCAGTTCGGCGGTTGTGCCACCTGCGAAGCCGATTGAGACCACTGCCCCACGAGTACCCACGGAGCGCACCAGCTGTCCGAGCAAGCTGCCGCCCACACCATCGAATGCCAGATCGACGCCTTGGCCATCGGTCAGCGCCAGGACGGTTTCAAGCAGGTTTTCGCAGGACAGATCAATCACCCGATGGGCGCCCGCCTCTTTGGCCCGCAATGCTTTCTGCGCAGACGAAACCACACCGATCACCGTTGCCTGCAAAGCCCGCGCGGTCTGGATCAACGCATTGCCCAGCGAACCGGATGCGCCGGAAATGAGCACGGTCTGGCCCGCTTGCAATTGGCCCACCCGGCGCAACGCTTGATAAGCCGTGAGGTAATTGATCGGCAACGCGGCGCCTTCATCGAGACTGAGGCTCCCCGGCAATTCGATAATGCGTTTGTCCTCGACCAGGACCCATTCCTGCTGCAAGCCATCCTCACTGATGCCGAGCTGGCTGCCACCATAGATCGCCACCCGTGTGCCGGGTTGAAAACGGCTGCTGTGCTCGACGATCCCGGCGCCATCGTTGCTCAGCACAATCGGCATCGGAACCGTGTCGTAGAGGCCTGCGCGAATCTGACTGGACAATGGGTTCACGGTGGCGGCGTGCATGCGCACGAGTGTGAATCCAGGTTGTGCGACAGGCTTGCTTCGCTCCTCTAGAACCATCTGCGCGGGGCGACCGGACTGTTTCAATACCAAGGCTTTCATTGACCCTCTCCCACTCTCATCAACCATGCGGAGGCCTGAAGATTCAGGCGATCCAATGGCATTCATAGTGACAACGGGAGACGCCGGGCGCTTTGCTGAACGGGCCACACACTGCGTCTGGCCGGCCAGACTGTCAGCGACTTTTCGAGAACACGCTTGGCGAGACGCCAAAAGCGGCTCTGAAGGCGCGACTGAAGTGCGCCATGTTGGTGAAACCGAAGCTCAGCGCAACTTCACTGATGCTGCGCTGTGGCCCCTTCATCAGCGCCGTCCGGCAGGCCAGAAGTCGTTGTTGCCACAGCCAGCGGGTGGCGGTGGTCCCCTCCATCGCGAACAGGCGGCTGAGGGCACGCGGCGAGACATGAATGGCGTGGGCGATAGCCGCCAGGTCCAGCGCCGTGTTATCCAGATTGGCCAGCAGAAAGTCTTTCGCTTTCATCAATAGTGCGTCATGACGGCTGGAGTGCCCCATGTCGGTAGGGTCGAATGCGCCTTCGAAGGCAGTGGCAATCACCTCCAGCAACGCGCCGCTCAACCGCTCGCCGGCCCGTGGTTGCTGGGAGCCCGCATTGAGCACTTCAACCATCATGTTGCCCGCCAATCTGCCAAAGGCCGAATGGCTGGCAAGGGTACGACTGACCAGGGCTTCGGGTCTGGGCAGGTGATTGATCAGCCGCTCGCGGGGAATCGAAATGACTATCTGGTCGTCTCCACGGGGGAAACGACACCGGTAGGATTCGGCGCTGTTGAACAGCACGATATCGCCGCGTCCCTGCACTGACCGACGTCCGCGCTGCTCCAGCTCGGCTTCGGTACTCAGGGTGAGGCAAAGAAAGAAATGGTCATCCCCCACCTCGACCTGCTTGCGCTCGTACTCGATGGGGGCCGATCTGATGTGCGTCAGTAAAACATCACCGAGGGTGGTGGCGCTGAGACAACCGTCGAAGGGGGTGTCGGACAACCTGCGGTTTGTGGTCTTGCCATAGGTGGAACACACCACCTCACTCCAGTAGTCGAAGCGTTCTTTCTTCGGCAGAGATCGAGGTGGATAGAGAATAGCCATCACCTGCATACCTTCACGAGTAGGTTGAAACCTGGCGAATGCTATCAGAGAACCCGTTAGAGAGACGCCTTGGCGCTCGGTGTGTCTGGGCACAGAGCGCGGCAGTCAATCAATACCCCTGCCCCTGCAGAAGGGCGATCCATAGCGCAGGGCTGCAGATCACTCAGAGCAGATGCCCGGCCCAGATCTTGCGGTTGACCAGGTCGGCGGCGATCTCGATAAACGCTTCGCCGACAAATTTGGCGGCCGGGCTGACCCGCCTGTCTGCCGCAAATACCTGCACCAGCTTGCGCATGGGGATCGGGTCGACCAGGGGCGCAGCACTGAGAACACCGGCCTCGACCTGCGCGTAAATCGAGGCCAACGGTAACGCGGTCAAGCCGAAGCCATTGCGCACCAGTTCAATCATGGCCCCGAAGGAATCGGCTTCGACGCTGGTCTTCAGTTTGATCCCCACGTCACGGGCGCAGGTGTCGAGAATCACTCGAAGACCGTGGCGTGGGCTGGGCAGTACCAGTTGTTGCTCGGCCAGGGACTGAAACGAGACCGGCGTATCAATCCGCAAGTGCGCACTGGCCGGACCGACCAGCAGCAGGTTTTCCATCATCACCGGCACGATGCGCAGCGTGTGCAGCGGTTGTGGATCGTAGGAAATCGCCAGCTCCAGCTCACCGCGTTGAATCCAGTCCAGCAGGTAGCCGCTGAAGGCCGAAGAAAATCGCACCGCCAGATTCGGATGAGCGTCCTTGATCTTGCGCACCAGTGGCACGGTGATGATCTCTGCAACCGTCGGCGTGGTGCCGATCACCACCGTGCCGCGAAACGACGATTTGCCGCCCAGCACTGAACTGCGGATGGACTCCATCTCCTCCATGATTCGCGTGGCATGAGCCAGAACCTCGCGGCCGGCGTCGGTAATTTCCATCCCGCGCCCGTGCCGATCGAACAAGTAGGTGCCGAGCTCTTTTTCCAGCATTCTGATTTGTCGACTCAACGCCGGTTGGGCAATGTGGAGCCGGTCGGAAGCCTTGCTCAGGCTTCCAAGCTCTGCGACATGAATCAGTGTTTTGAGTTGAACGACATCCATGACTGGCCCATTCGAAGACAGACTCGACGCCACGTGCGTCGACAGTCAGGTAAGTGTAATCCCATCGGCACCCGCGGCAATGCCATGGAGCCCGCGCACTCCTTGGACGTTCAGGCGGCAGGAGCGCTGTATACCCCGGCCTGCCGGGGCCGCACGCCAAGCTATAGAATTTCGCTATATCAGTTAGGCTGGCTCCCCGCTTATTAGCCTCCTCGCTCTGCGGTAGCGTGCAATCAACGTCGGCACCCAGCGTGACCGACCCACTACAAGAATAAGATTCGAGGACTCACGCCATGATTGTTCACGCCGTCGTTACCGCTACCTCTCCCACGTCCCACTCCCTGCCTACGGGTGTCTCGACAGCCAGTGGGTGGGTGCCCCTGCACTAACGCATCGCCCTACCACCAGCCAGCAACGTCCGGCACGTATCCTCGCGCGCCCGGTCAGGTCTCGCCTTGAAGAAAGGGTGAATAGCATGTCTGCAACACCTTCAGCGCCAACCCCACACACCCCAAGAACCGATCTTGCAAAAACGCCGAATCGCGTCAAAGCCATCATGGGTGCCTGCTCGGGCAATCTGGTGGAGTGGTACGACTTTTTCATTTACGCCTACACCGCCATTTACTTTGCGGCTGCGTTTTTCCCCAAAGGTGACACCACCAGCCAGCTCCTGGCCACGGCCGGTGTCTTTGCGGTCGGCTTTTTCATGCGCCCGCTCGGCGGCTGGATCTTTGGCTGGATTGCCGACACTCGCGGACGCAAGGTGTCGATGATTATTTCGGTATTCATGATGTGCGCCGGCTCCTTGCTGATTGCGATCATGCCCACCTACGAAACCATCGGGGTCGCCGCACCAGTGATGCTGGTGATAGCCAGGTTGATCCAGGGCTTGTCCGTGGGGGCTGAATACGGCACAGGCGCCACCTACATCAGTGAAATCGCGACGCCCGGTCGCCGCTGTTTTTATGGTTCCTTTCAATACTTCACCATCATCGCCGGACAGCTGCTGGCCCTGATGACCGTGGTCATTCTGCAGCAGACCCTGACAGGGGAAGAGCTGCGTGAATGGGGCTGGCGCATCCCGTTTTTCATCGGTGCCCTGAGTTCGATCGTGGTGGTCTACCTGCGTCGGGCCATGCATGAAACGGCCAACCAGAAAGACATGAAGCGCAAGGACGCCGGCTCGCTGCGCGGCATGTTCAAGCACAAACGCGCGGTTGCGCTGGTGGTGGCCTTCACCATTGGCGGGTCGCTGTACTTTTATACCTTCACCACCTACATGCAGAAATTCCTGGTGATCTCCGCCGGTTTCAGCCCGCAGATCGTGAGCTTCATCATGACCGCGGCGCTGATTGGTTTCATGTTCTGCCAGCCGCTCTTCGGGCTGCTGGCGGACCGTGTCGGCATCAAGACGCACATGCTGATGTTCTCTGGCCTGGCCATGCTGCTGGTGATCCCGCTGCTTTACTCGCTGCAATCGGTCAGCAACCCCTTTACCGCGTTTTTGCTGGTCTTCGGCGGTTTGGCGATCGCGTCGCTCTACACCCCTATCGCCGGCATCGTCAAAGCGGAACTGTTCCCGCCGGCGGTACGCGCCCTGGGTGTGGGTTTTCCCTACGCCGTGGGCAATGCCGCGTTCGGCGGCACCGCGGAATACGTCGCACTGTCGCTGCGCGCCCAGGGTATCGAAGAGTATTTCTTCTTCTACGTCGCCGCCGTGGTCAGCATCACCTTTATTGCCGCCATGTTGATGCCGAACCTGTCGCGATACGGATACATCAGCGGCACAGGTGAAATCGAAGAGCGCACGGGCTTGAAGGGCTACGCGAAGCCACACGCGGCAAGGATCTGAACTCAACCCTGGCCAGGGCCCTTTGATGGGCCCTTTTTCTCCTCGGCAACAGCGCCTTCAGCAGCGGTAATCAACCGAAATGGCTGTGATGAAAATCGGCGATCTGTTGCCACATCGCAATCGGGTTGGAGTACATCGGGAAATGGCCACAGTCGGCGATGGGCGCCAAGCGCACCCCCTGAGCCTGGATATGGGGCAGATAGGACAATGCGGCGTTTTGCTCTCCGTACATGAACAGGCGCGGGCAGTGCAGCCCGAGAAACTTGTCCATCAGGTTGGCCTGATCGGACAGATCGACCATCGACTGGAAAATCCCTCGCACCGCTCCTGCTCGAACCTTGTGCCGCAGGCTGGCCGAATACAGCGCGCTCGCGTACGCCGGGGCCTGGCGGGTACGCTCGATGAACGCGGAGAAAAACACCTCGGGATCATCCGCCGGATAATCAACGATCTGACGGCTGAGGAAGCAGTCTTCAGGGGCAATGTTGCCTTCGATATCGACAAAGCTCAGCACACGCTCCGGAAACTGGTGAGCCAGCATCAACGCGGTCAACCCACCCATCGAATGCCCCACCAGATGGAAACGCTCGATCGCGAAATGCGCCAGCACCTGCGTGGCGGTCTGCAGCAGAAACGGGATGGAAATTTTCGACAGGTCCTCGCAGGTGCTTTCACCGCAACCCGGTGCGTCGTAGGCGACAAACGGATGCCCGGCAAAAGCCCGGTGCTGGACGATGTCGGCATAGTCCTCCTTGGTCGAGCCAAAGCCGTGCAAGAAGACTATCGGCGCCAACGGGCCGGGCCGGTAGAGGGTGGAAATATCAAGCTGGACACCGTCCACCGCCATGGGTAATCGCAGTTGGGTGAAGGGTTCAGGTGGGGACACGTTGATGCTCCTTGAACGAAAAACTGAGGTATAAGCCGGTGCAGCCGCCAGCCGGCCGCACATTTCAAGGGAGTTGCAGGCTTCTGTACATTCCTGATTCAGGAACCTTTCCATAGGCCAAACGTATCAGTCCCTGGCCCTGAGCTGGCTGACCAGGGCTTCCACCAGCGGGTTCGGGCGCAACGCATTCCAGGCTACGGCGGTCGTGACCACATTGAGTTTCTGGCTCAAGGGCCGCAACACCACATTGGCCGGCGCCAGCTTTTTAAGGGACGCCGGCACCAGCGCAATGCCCTGGCCGCAACTGACAAACGCGATCTGCGACGCCACCGAGCGCACCTCATGCAGCACCCGTGGAGAAAAACCGCTGGCGCGGCAGGTGGCAATCAGGTTGTCGAAGTACACCGGGCTGACCTTGCGCGAAAACATCACCAACGGCTCGGTGGCCAGGCTCGACAAGCTGATGCGCTTGCGTGATGCCAGCGGATGGTCGCCGGGCAGCGCCACCATCAGCCGATCCTCGGTCAACGGCAATGACTGCACCGCCGCGCCCAAATCACCGTCGAGGCGGGCAAAGGCCAGATCGATATCCCCCGCCTCCAGCGCCGGAATCGCCTCGACGCTATCGATTTCCCGCACCGACACCGAGAGGTGCGGGTATTGGCTTTTCAGTTGCTCGATCAAACCCGGCAACACATCGAACATGGCCGTGGAGATCGCCCCGATGGTCAGCATCCCGGACTGCCCCGCCACCGCTTCTTCCACCGCCAGTTCCAGACGTTCCAGTTGCTCGGCGAACTTGCGCACGGCCGGCAGAATCGCCGCACCGACCGGGGTCAGCCTGGCGCCCCGGCGCGAACGATCGAACAGCGTCACTTTGAGTGCCTGCTCCAGGACCTGAATCTGTTCACTCAACGGCGGTTGCGACATGCCCAGACGTTTGGCGGCGCGGCCGAAGTTCTGTTCCTCGGCCACCGCCAGGAACAACCACAGATGGCGAATCAAGCGAAAATTGATCATGGCAATTCCATAGGTTTAACGTATGTAATGGATCCGTGATTAGTAATATACCTATCAAACTGCCGCGCTGACACTGGACGCCTCCGTCACCAAGGGGCTCCTCCATGACACCACCTCCTGTACTCGAACGCTTGGCAATGCTGGACACCAATACGGTTTCCGACGCGCTCGACTTTCTCGGCCTGCCCGGCGCAACCGTGGGGCTGCGCCCCCTTTGGCCGTGCCCGAAAATCGTCGGCCGCGCCAGTACCGTGTTGCTCGCGGCGAAATCTGACACGGCTCCCACCGTCCATCTGATCACCCCCGTGGTTGAACAGATCCACAGCGACGACCGCATCCTGGTGATTGCCGGCGGCATCGAGGGTATTTCCTGCTGGGGCGACATCCTGGCCAATGCGGCCAGCGCAAAGCAGGTGCGAGGCACGGTGATCGACGGCTGCAGCCGGGATATCGATGGCAGCGCAGCGATTGGATATCCGGTGTATGGGCGCGGGGTCACCATGATCAGTGCGCGCAATCGGGTTGTGCAGATCGATGCCGCCGTGACCATCACCGTCGCCGGGGTCAAGGTCAGTGAGGGTGATTACGTCATCGCCGACACCTGCGGAACGGTCTTCATTCCCCAGGCACATATCGAGCAGGTCATCGACCTGGGTCAGCGTATCGCCGAGCGCCAGGACGGCATGGTCGAGGCGGTGCGAGGCGGCCGCTCAGTGACCGAAGTGATGCATGACACCCAGTTTGAAGCCATCCATGGGGAGCGCACTCAATGAGCCCTGACGACCTGGCACTGGTGGCACTGTTTCAAGGGCTGGATACCCCCGGTGTCTCCGATGCCCTGGACAAACTCGGCCTGCCCGGCCAATGCCTGGGCATCGCCCCTTTGGACAACTACAGCCAGGTCATTGTCGGCCCGGCATTTACCGTGCAGTACGTCTCGGCGAGCACACCGCCGGGCACGGTGGGCGACTTTATCGAGGAGGTCGCGCCGGGCGATGTGGTCGTCATCGACAACGGCGGGCGCACCGATTGCACGGTCTGGGGCGACATCATGACCCAGTACGCCGGTACACGGCAGATCGCCGCCACCGTCATCGACGGTGTCTGCCGTGACGTCTGCAAGGCACTGGGCGACGGTTATCCGATGTTCAGCAAGGGCCGTTTCATGCGCACCGGCAAGGACCGGGTCCAGGTGCAGTCGGTCAATCAGCCCGTGTCCATTGGCACAGCGCGTGTCAGCGCGCGCGACCTCGTTATCGCCGATGCCAATGGCGTCGTGATCGTGCCTCGGGCACGGGCCGAAGAAGTGGCGGCTTGTGCCCGTCAGATCGAAACGATCGAGGCCGAGATCCGCACCCTGATCGCCGAAGGAAAAACCTTGAAAGAAGCCCGGGCTGCCTTGGGTTACCACAGCTTGCAGAGGAAAGTGTGATGACTGATCTCCCCCTCCCCCTGAATTTTCACGAACGGGCACGAGTCCTGGGCAGTTCGACGCTGTACGAGACCTCCCACTTGCCCTGCGCCGTCGACAGCGCCATCCGGCCCATCTGGGACGGTGCTTTCATCGCTGCCCCCGCCTATCCCCTGGAGTGTTCGCCGGGTGACAACCTCAGCCTGCATCTGGCCATGGAGCGTGCGCCGCGCGGCAGCGTGCTGGTGGTTGGCACCGGTAGTTTCATCGCCGGTTACTGGGGTGAAGTGCTCACGGTGGCGGCCGAAGCGGCAGGCATCGTGGGCCTCGTCATCGACGGCGGTGTGCGCGATATAGCCGCGCTGAGAAAACGCCAGTTTCCGGTGTTCGCTCGTGGCATCTCGGTCAGGGGCACCGTCAAGGCCAGCGCGCCATCGGTCGGCAAGCCTTTGAGTTTCAACGGGGCGTTGGTCGACGTCGGCGACCTGGTGGTGGCCGATGACGACGGCGTGATCATCATTCCCAAGGCCGATGCGGCCCGTACGCTGGCCGAAGGGGAAGCCCGCGCACTCAAGGAAGCCGAGATGATGGCCAAGCTGATCGAAGGCAGCACCACGCTGGAACTGATGAACCTGACCGCGTGGAGAACACGCGCATGAGCGCCGACCTGCAACGCCTCAACCAGCGCCTGGCCAGCGCCAAGCCGTCGGCGACCTATCGCATCATCGACCGTGTGGCGGAACGTCGCGCACAGGGCGCCAGGATCATTTCCCTGTGCGCGGGCGAGCCGGACTTCGATACGCCAGAGCATGTGCGTCAAGCCGCCATCCAGGCCATCGAAGAGGGTCACACCCGCTATACCCAGGTCGCGGGCGTGCGTTCGTTGCGCGAAGCGGTCGCCGATAAATTCCGCCGCGAAAATGGCCTCGACGTCACCTGGCAGGACACCCTGATCTGCAGCGGCGGCAAGCAGGTCATCTACAACGCCCTGGCCGCCACCCTCAATGAAGGCGATGAGATCATCGTGCCCGCGCCCTATTGGGTCAGTTACCCGGAGATGGTCGAGTTGTGCGGCGGCCAAGCCCGGATCGTCATCTGTAACGCCGAGACCGGCTTCAAACTGACCCCGGCGGCACTGGCCGCGGCGATCACGGACCGAACCCGCTGGCTGATCCTCAATTCACCCTCCAATCCGACGGGTGCGGTCTATAGCCGGGTCGAGCTTGAGGCCTTGGCCCAGGTGCTCCTGACCAATCCGCAGGTGCTGATACTGGCTGATGATATTTACGAACACCTGATCTTTGACGAGCAGACATTTGTCACCCTCGCCCAGGCAGAACCGCGCCTCATGCCCCGTACGCTGACCATGAATGGCGTCTCCAAGGCCTACGCCATGACCGGTTGGCGCATCGGCTTCGCCACCGGGCCGCGCTGGCTGCTGCACGCCATGGAGAAACTGCAAGGCCAGCAGACGTCGGGCGCGAGTTCGATTTCCCAGCAAGCCGCGCGGGCAGCATTGGCAGGCCCCAAGGACTTCATCCACCAGAGCCGGGCTGTTTTCCAGCGGCGCCGGGACCTGATGGTGTCACGGCTCAATCAGATTCCGGGGCTTGCCTGTGAGGCTCCGGGCGGAGCCTTCTACGCGTTCGCCTGCTGTGCCGGCCTGATCGGTCGCACCACGGCCGCCGGACGAACCTTGCGCACCGACGAGGACGTCGCCCTGGCCCTGCTCGACGAGGCGAACGTCGCCGTGGTGCAGGGCAGCGCATTTGGCCTGGGCCCCTACATTCGCATCGCCTATGCGCTGGATGACGCGTCGCTGCACCAGGCCTGCGACGCCATTGGCAGGTTTTGCCAAAACCTGCGCTAAGCCTCCCCGCCCCCACGCAACCCGGCCAATGCCGGGTTTTTGCCCTGCGCGCCCATGCCACAGAGCTATCGCCCCAGGCTTTGGGCCGCGACGAGCTATACAAAACCGGCATATCTCAAAGACAAAAACGGTAGTCGTCGCCCGCCCTCCGCTCTCCCAGAATGAGTGAAAACACAAAAGCAGCACTGCATGGAGACTGGCATGACAACAGCAGCTGAAACCACCGTGGGGCATGACTGGCAGGAAGACGTGTTCCGCGTGCTCAAGTCTCACAACGTCAAACACGTGGTCTTCGTCCCGGACGCAGGTCACTCCGCGGCCATCCGCATGTCCTATGCCGACCCGGACATCAAGGCCGTGGTCCTGACCACCGAAGAGGAAGGCATCGGCTACCTCGCCGGCGCCTGGCTCGGCGGGGAACGCGGTGCACTGCTGATGCAGTCAAGCGGCGTCGGCAACTGCATCAACACCCTGGCGCTGCAGAATTGCGCGGGGTTTCCGCTGTTGATGGTGGTGACCATGCGCGGTGACTGGGCCGAGTTCAACGCCTGGCAGAACCCGATGGGCCAGGCCACCGAAGCCGCTCTGAAGCTGATGAACGTCTTGACCTGGCGCGCCGACGTTGCCGCGGACGTCGCGCCGCTGCTGCATGGCGCGGCGAGCATGGCGTTCAACGGCGACTCCGCCACTGCCCTGCTGCTCGGCCAGCGCCTGATTGGAGAAAAGAAATGGGTCAAGTAAGCGCAAACCACAGCTTGTGCCGCCGCGAAGTGGTCAAGGCATTGCTGGCCGACCGCAAGGACCTGCTGGTCGTCACCGGCCTGGGTTCGGCGTCCTACGACGTCATGGCGGCCGGCGACAATGACCACAATTACTACCTCTGGGCGGCCATGGGCAGCGCCATCACCGTTGGCCTGGGCCTGGCCAATGCCCAACCCGACAAGTCGGTCGTCGTTATCACCGGTGACGGCGAATTACTGATGGGGTTCGGTGCGCTCGCCACCGTCGCCCTGCAGCGCCCGGCCAACCTGACCATCGCCGTGCTGGATAACGGCCACTTTGGCGAAACCGGCATGCAAGTCAGCCACGCCGGTTTCGGTATCAACCTCGACCAGGTCGCCAAGACCTGCGGTTTTGGCTGGACCGACGAGGTCCGCGAGATGCCAGGCGTTCACGCTTTGCGCGAGCGCTTCGCCACGCGCGACGGCGTCAAGTTGGCGACCATCAAGATCAAAGCCGAAAACCCGCCTCGGGTCCTGCCGCCCCGGGATGGCCACTACGTCAAGAACCGCTTTCGCGCGGCACTGGGTTTCAACCCGATCTGAGCGCCGTAAACCGCACGGCCTTACGCAGGGCAACCGCCGTGCGTGAGGCGTCGAGGAGCACAATAATGACTGACCCAAACGCTGAAGAACTCAACGCCATCCGCGAGGGCGTGCGCGCCCTGTGCGCCGAATTCGATGCCGCTTACTGGCGCAGGATCGATGAGGAAAAGGGCTTTCCCGACGCTTTCGTCAAAGCCCTGACCGACGCCGGGTGGCTGGCCGCGATGATCCCCACCGAGTACGGAGGGTCCGGGCTGGGCCTGGCCGAAGCCTCGGTGATTCTCGAGGAGGTGAACCGCTGCGGCGGCAACTCCGGGACGGTTCACGGGCAGATGTACAACATGTTCACCCTGCTGCGTAACGGCAGCGAGGCACAGAAAAGTTACTACCTGCCAAAACTCGCCAGCGGTGAACTGCGCCTGCAATCGATGGGTGTGACCGAACCCACCACCGGCACCGACACCACCAAGATCAAGACCACCGCCATCAAGCGCGGTGACAACTATGTGATCAATGGGCAGAAAGTCTGGATCTCGCGCGTTCAGCATTCCGACTTGATGATCCTGCTGGCCCGCACCACACCGTTGGCCGAGGTCAAGAAGAAGTCCGAAGGCATGTCGATTTTCCTGGTTGACCTGCGGGAAGCCATCGGCAACGGTTTGACCGTGCAGCCGATCGCCAACATGGTCAATCACGAGACCAACGAGTTGTTCTTCGACAACCTCGAGATCCCCGCCGACAGCCTGATTGGCGAAGAAGGTCAAGGCTTTCGCTACATCCTCGACGGCCTTAACGCCGAGCGCACCCTGATCGCCGCCGAATGCATCGGCGATGGCCGCTGGTTTATCGAGAAGGCTGCAGCCTATGCCCGTGATCGCGTGGTGTTCGGGCGCCCGATCGGGCAGAACCAGGGTGTGCAATTCCCGATTGCCGAGGCGCACATCGAAATCGAAGCGGCTGACCTGATGCGCTGGCGTGCCTGCGAAGAATATGACCGCGGCCTCAACGCCGGAGCCAGCGCCAACATGGCCAAGTACCTGGCAGCGAAAGCCTCCTGGGAAGCAGCCAATGCCTGCCTGCAAACCCACGGTGGTTTCGGCTTTGCCTGCGAGTACGACGTCGAGCGCAAATTCCGCGAAACCCGCCTGTACCAGGTCGCGCCTATTTCCACCAACCTGATCCTGTCCTACGTGGCCGAACACCTGCTGGAGTTGCCGCGCTCCTTCTGATGCTTGGTGCAACGCCCGGTGCGGCGCCGTCATGGCCTGCACCGGCAGATCATGACAAGAGAGACAAAACAGCATGAGTCAGCCCAAACACATCCGCCCCCTCGATGGCATCACCGTCGTCAGCCTGGAACATGCGATCGCCGCCCCGTTCTGCACCCGGCAACTGGCCGACCTTGGCGCGCGGGTGATCAAGGTCGAGCGCCCCGGCGTCGGCGACTTTGCCCGTGGTTATGACCAGCGCGTCAACGGCTTGGCCTCGCATTTCGTCTGGACCAACCGCTCCAAAGAAAGCCTGACCCTGGATCTGAAACAGGACGCGGCCAGCGACGTCCTTGACCATTTATTGGCCGGTGCCGATGTGCTGGTCCAGAACCTGGCACCGGGTGCGGCGGCGCGAATGGGGTTGTCGTTCGACGCGCTGCACCCGCGTTTTGCGCAGCTGATTGTGTGTGACATTTCCGGGTATGGCATCGGCGGCCCGTATCAGGACAAAAAAGCCTACGACCTGCTCATCCAGAGCGAGGGTGGCTTTCTCTCGGTGACGGGCGGCCCCGGCGCCCAGGAAACGGCCAAGGCCGGCTGCTCGATCGCTGACATTGCCGCGGGCATGTACGCCTACAGCGGCATTCTCTCGGCGCTACTGTTACGCGGGCGAACCGGCAAAGGCAGCCATATCGATGTGTCGATGCTCGAAAGCCTGGTCGAGTGGATGAACTATCCGCTGTATTACGCCTTTGCAGGCGCAGCCCCTCCACCGCGCGCAGGCGCCGCCCATGCGACGATTTACCCCTACGGCCCCTTCCCCATCGGCGACGGCAGCACCGTGATGCTCGGCTTGCAGAACGAGCGGGAATGGCAGCTGTTTTGCGCCAGGGTCCTGCTCCAGCCGGAGCTGGCAGAAGACCCGCGCTTTTCGGCCAACTTCAAACGCGTCGACAACCGCGACGCGTTGCGTGAGCTGATCATCGCGGCATTTGCCGACCTCGATTTCGCCGCCGTGATTGCTCGACTGGACCACGCCCAGATCGCCAATGCCCGGGTCAACGACATGCAGAGTGTCTGGGATCATCCGCAGCTCAAGGCACGTAACCGCTGGCGCGAAGTCGGCACCTCGGCCGGGGTTATTCCCAGCCTGATGCCACCGGCCAGCAACAGCGCATTCGATCCGCGCATGGATGCCGTGCCCGCGCTCGGAGAACACACCATACAGATCCTCAATGAACTGGGATGGCCAGCCGAACGCATCCAGCAGATGCGCATGGACGGAGCGATCTGAGCGCTGCGGACACCCAGCCGCCCGGCGGCCCCCATGACTTTTGCGGCGCGATCCAGCCTGTGGCCGACCTCGCCTGCAAAGCAGACAGGAGCAATGAAGATGAACAACTCCAATTTTTCCGCCTGGATCGGTCGTCGCCAGGAAACCCACGACCGCATCAGTCACACCCTGGTCAAACGCATCGCCACAACCCTGGGCGAGCCGACACCCGGCCCGGGGGACGCGCTGCCGCCCCTATGGCACTGGGCCTTTTTTCAGGAGCCGGTCCCGGCCAATGAGCTGGGCAGGGACGGTCATCCGGCACTCGGCGGGTTCTTGCCACCGGCGCACAACCGCAATCGGATGTGGGCCGGAAGCCGAATCGAGTTTTATCAGCCGTTGCGGGTCGAGGCGCAAGCAACCTGCGTATCGACTCTTCTCAGCGTCGAGGAAAAACTGGGCCGGAGCGGATCGCTGCTGTTCGTTACGGTGCGCCATGAATACTTCCAGGACGGCCAGCCTGCGTTGCGGGATGACCAGGACATCGTTTACCGCGAGCCGACACCTCCCAGGCTGAGCACGGCGCAAAGGCTTCCCGAAGGACAATGGCAGGAGTCGGTGGAGCCCACGCCGACGTTGCTGTTCCGCTATTCGGCCGTGACCTTCAATGGTCATCGGATTCACTACGACTGGCCCTACGTCACCGAAACCGAAGGTTATCCCGGGCTGGTGGTGCACGGCCCCCTGATCGCCACACTCAGCTTGCGCGCCTTCACCCGGGCACAACCGAATGCACGTCTGCAGCGGTTCACCTTCCGTGGCGTCCGCCCGCTGATTGCACCGCAGACGTTCCAGGTCGGTGGCTGCTTGACCGGCAGCGGCCAGGCGCAAGTCTGGGCGGGCAATGAAGACGGTGTTGCGCAATTGGGCGAGATTCAGTTCAGCCAAGGAGACCGCCCATGAGCACTGCCATCGTGCGAACAGCGTTGTTTGTACCGGCGACTCGCCCGGAACGTATCCCGAAAGCCATTGCCAGTGGCGCAGACCGGGTCATTGTCGACTTGGAAGATGCCGTGCAGGAAAACCTCAAAAACGAGGCCCGACATCACCTGCAGCGCTACCTGGCGGACACGCCGGGTGCGCAGATTCTGGTACGGGTCAATGCACCGGAGCACTGGGCACATGCAGCGGACCTGGCGCTGTGCCAGGAGCACTCCGGGGTCATCGGGATCCTGCTGCCCAAAGCCGAAAGCGCAGCGCACGTCAGTGCCGCCGCCCGCACGGGCAAGCCGATCTGGCCGATTATCGAAAGTGCAAAAGGCCTGGCAAGAATCGGCGAAATCTCCGAAGCCAACAGCGTTGAGCGCTTGTCATTCGGCAGCCTTGACCTGGCCCTCGACCTGAATCTGAGCCCGAGCACTCAGGGCGCCGAAGCAATCCTCGGCCATGCCCGCTACGCCGTGCTGCTCGCCACCCGAGCAGCCGGCCTGGAACCGGCGCTGGACGGGGTATTCCCATCGATACACGACAGCCTGGGGTTGCACGCCGCTGTACAGGCTGCCCGCGACATGGGGTTTGGCGGCGCGCTGTGCATCCACCCCCATCAAGTGCAGGTCATTCATCAAGCCCTGAAACCCAATCAGGAAGAGCTCGAGTGGGCACGACGCATTATCGAAAGCGCCCGCTCGGGCGAAGGTGTATTCGTGCTGGATGGCCTTATGGTCGACGCCCCTGTCATCGCCCGCGCGCGGGCGATCCTGATGCGCGCCGGCTGACGAGGCATGGGTTTGGCGGAATTGGAAGCGGCGGTCCTGCTGTGACCGCCGTTTCCTATTGCTGAGAATGATTGTTGGCGAAAGGTTGCGTTTTCATGGCGCTCAAAGGCAATTGCTCCGCACTCAAGGCCTTCATATGATTCAACGTCCGCAGCGGGAACAGGCGCGGAGCTGAACACCAGCCACCCGCTCACCGCCACACACATTGAAATGGACTTTATGAAAAAACTGGTCTTCCTGCTCGCAATGGGCTTGCTGCTCTCGGGCTGCGCTGCCGCCCCAAGCCACCCGGTGCCGGATGGGCTCTGGTACGCGGAAAAAGAAGTCCCTGATCGATTTGACTACCAGGTCTACGTGCTGTTTCAGGACGATAGCCATTTCATATGGTGGCGCACCCTGGACGCCCAGGACGTGGTCTTGAAGCGACTTGAGCACTACACCCGGGATAACGGAACGCCCAGTGCGCCAGCCCTTTACACCCGCAAAGGTGACGAGTTGAAAGGCGAGTCGCGCACCGTCGTCAACAACAAAAAAGGGGTAGCGCTGTACACCTTCATTCAGAACTTCAATGGGCGCTTTGAGGGTGAGACCTTGGACATGGAGCTGCAAAGGAGCACTCTATGGCCCGATGGCCCGCCTCGTACGGAAGAGAGGGTGCGCTGGTCAATGAAGCGGCTCAAATCCCAGCTCGCCAAATGAGCCGATAGCCGCTGATCACCCGACGACATTGAACGGTGCAATCAGGTCGACTCCCGAAAGCACCAAGCGCCTGGGCGGCCATCGGCCAAGGCTGGATAGGCTTCTGTTTTGGCCCTACAGGGATTTTCGTCGCAACGACACGACATTCAGAAAAGGAGTTCACATGACCGACATTCACAGCGAATTCGAACGCAGCCAATACTTCCATGGTTCACGGATAGACAGGCGCTCAGCTGACGCCCTCGTCGGCCTGGCAGCAGGTCTTGCCGCTGACGGCGTGGTCTCAACGGCTGAAGGGTTGTTCCTCAGGGACTGGCTTGAAACCAACCTCGTGCACCTCGATGACCCGGTGATCAACCTGCTGTATTCACGGCTCTCCAACATGCTCCTGGACGGCGTGCTGGATGCCGAAGAATCCCTTGAGCTTATCGGGCTGCTGCAGAGCTTTTCCGGCCTGAGTACCGAAAAGCCGAAGGCCAGTGACCAAACCTTCAATGCTCCCAACGACCTCCCCTTCAATCGCCCCGAACCGGATCTGGCCTGGGATGGGAGAGTGTTCGTGTTCACTGGAATCATGGCCTATGGGCCGCGAAAAGACTGCCAGCTACGGGTGCAGGAGCGTGGCGGCATCATCGGCGGCGCGGTGAGTCAGAAAATTCATTATCTGGTCGTTGGCAGCATTGGAAATGACCAATGGCGCCATAGCAGCTATGGAACAAAGATCATGAAAGCGGTCGAGTTGAGAGAGGCTGGCAGCCCTATCGCCATCATTGGTGAACAACAATGGCAACGCGCTCTTTTTGGCTGAGCCCATCGCGCGGGGCCGCGTGAAATTGCCCTAGCGCCCCACCGATCAACCAGCCCGGCCATGTGCCGGGCTCCGTGTTTCTGGCCAGCGCCCGACTCTGTTATCGTGGCGCCCCCAACCAGACGACACGGAAGCATCGAGGAATGGACTTATGGAAACCTTTGGGAGTCGCGCTGCTGGCGTCCATCAGCACTCAAGCCCTGGCGGCGGAAAACAATAACCCGTTCCAGGCCGCTCTCATGATCACCACGGCGATTCCGTTCTTGGTGGTTGCAGGCACCACAGGGGCCACCTCGTACATCCCGGAGCTGTTCAAGCCGGCAAAGAGTGACGCCCTCGCGTTCATTGGTTCAGACGGAGAGATCCGTGGGGCGCAGTTTGAACAAGCCTCTCGCTACTATCGCTCGTCCTTCCCGCCGCCCCTGATGTCTGACAGGCAATTGGCCGTTGCCATCGCGACATCGTTCTAGAACCGCCGCCGAGGCCCTATTCCCGCCCGAGCCCCCTTATCTGCTGTAGGCAGGCGCCGCCAATGGCAATGGCTGCGGATTGGCAATCACCCAGTGCACGGCCAGCTCACAGAGACGATCGGTCTGCTCGGCGTCATCGTCCCCCCCGCGCAGCGCAGCAGCCAGCGCCCGAGCCTCGGCGAGCTCGGCAGCAGGCAACGCCACGGCACTGCTCAGGTGCCCCACCAGGGCCGTCAACATCGCCTTGAAATCGCCATCCCAGTTGGCCGAGCCGTTGTGGTGAATCTCTTGGGAAATACGGCCACTGATGCGGATCACCTCACCCTGCACTGTCGCCGCCGCGCCGGAGGATGGAATCAGCAGCGCCCACAATTGCTGATGCTGATCAAACCAGCCGGTGGCCGTGACCACGATGGCCGACTGACCGTCATGCACCTTGCGCGAGGCCACGGGAGTGACGTCGAACAGGCGATAAAGACTGGCCAGGCCGGCTTGCGTTGCCTCCAGGTAGTCCGGGTTGAAGGAGGCCCGATGAAACTCGAATTCACGGCCGATGCGCTCCACCTCGGCGAGCATGCGGTCATCGCGTTGCAGGCCTGCAGCCAACAGAATCTCGGCGATTTTCGCGGTCGCCTCGATATCGGCGTTGCGCGTAGTGACCAGGGCAATATGCAACACGCTGTGCCCCTGCCGGTTCCTGGCCTCGACATTGGCGCCGCGGCGGATCAGGGCAGCAATGGCCTCGGCCTTGTGGCTCTTGGCCGCAGCATGCAGCGGCGTGTCGCCCTGGTAATCCTGGGCCTCGATATCGGCCCCCAGATCCAGCAGCAGATCGACGCCACCGATCCAACTCGTACTGCGATGGTGCAGGGGCGTGCGTTGGTAAGTGTCGCGGGCATCAATAGCTGCGCCCTGCTCCACCAGCCAGCGGGCCAGTGCGTCAGGGCAGTTGTAAAAGCCCAGCGCGGTGTTCTTGCTGTAGCCGCCGGTGGCTTCAAGCTCGCACCCTTCGAACACGGCAATCAGCTCGGCAAGCGAGGCCTGCTCCAGCAACTGATCGAAATCCTTCGGCAGTGTCTTGCGTTTACGCTTAGCCATGGCGGTGGTCATCATCCTGATCAAAAGGCGGTCATCATAAAACCAAATCTTTGATTGGTCACAGCCATCACTGTGGGGGGCAGGCTCGTGGCAAGCCGTTATGCATATGCAGCCATTGGCGTCATCACGCTCTTGACTCCAATGCGGTCAAGCCCTGGAGATACGCCGTTAGTTGCCTATGGGCATCATCAGTAACCTTTCCGCTCACGCAATAAGAAAGCTCTTCGTTTTTCCATAGGCCACCCGAGGTGACGTTGGCCGAACCGAGAATTGCGCGATACGAGTCGCCGCTTCGACCGTAATAAAGCTTTGTATGGAGATAGGTGGGTCGCGGCACATTGACGTGCTTAAGTCCGGTCAAACTGGCCAGACTCTTGATGCAGGCTCGCTCGGTGTGCTCACGATTGGTGTACACCGTCATATGTGCTCCTCGACCAATAGCTTCCCTCATGTGCTTCAACAATGGAGACAAGCCACAGGCCTTCATCCAGCCTGAGCAAATGACGATTTGCTCGGACGCGGACAACAGATTTTTCAACTCACACAGGTGCGACTGCGAGTCTTTTTCCACATTGGTAATCAGACGCAAGAGCGGTTCTCCTATTCAATCGGGCGCCAATACTACGCTCCTTACCTGAAAAACAATCTCCCGCCGCGGTTCGGCGAAGGCACGGCGAACGACGGCGCAACTCCATTCAGACCGCGACATCACCCGGAAAATGGCGCACCGTGTCCCGTCTCCACCTACGCATCACAGACCCACCTTTATCCGGACGTCACATGACACCCAACGCAGAGCGCTATAACCCCTCCACCGACTATGCCGACAAGCTGATTTCGCGCATCGGGCAGACACCTTCCTGGATCGCGAAACGTATTGGCGTGACCGATAAGCGCATTCGCTACATCCTGGACGGCGAAAGGACCGTCAAGGGCGAAACCAGCGCCATTCAGATGACGTACACCGAGCAGTTTGCCCTTGAGTGCCTTGCCGCAGAGGCCCAGGCCAAGAAGAAGTAAGCCGGCTGGCGGATCCTCCTGCAGAGGGCAAAAGGGAGCCTGGCACACTGCCCGAGGGTTCATCTCGGAAGTCACAAGCACCGGCCCTGGATGCAAAAAGCCCAGCGATACGCTTAATGCCGATCAGTTAAGCGCTAGAGCGAACGAAACATTACCTGTGGCGAGGGAGCTTGCTCCCGTGGGGCCGGCCGGGGCTCCGAAACGTAGCAGTCGCCTTTTTGGGGCCGCTGCGCGACCCAGCGGGAGCAAGCTCCCTCGCCACCATGACAGCGCTTGCCCTTAATGACTGGCATTAAGCGATAAGCTGGGCTTTTTGTTGTGGCGCAAGCGGTTACATCCCGGCGGCATCCAGCAGCGCGTTACCCAACTGACCTGGCGTGCCACCGCCCTTGTAGACGTCCAGCAGCACGTCTTTGGACGACCATTCGAAAAGGGTGCTCTCGTTTACGTTGGGGGCAAACGCAAGGGCCGCGATTTTGCTGTAGGGAATAGCACAAATGCACTACTCCCCCGAGTGCGCCCTGGTTGCTGACGCCTGAGTGTTCAGGCGTTTCTCAGCCGTCAGGGGACCAGCTCAACGTAGCTCGACTCCCCTCCCCCCGTCGCACCCGACAACCAACCCCAGGTGAAGGCCAGCGTGGTGCGCCCGGCCTGATCAACGCCGACCGTACCCCGGGACCAGCCGGCCAGAATCTCGCCCTCCGTCGTCAGGCAATGAAAAAGAAGCTCAAAGGTATCGGGCCCGGTCACCCGTCCGACCTGATGCCCCTGGCGGATCCGGCCGCCCTGGTAAGTGCTCGAAATGGCATTTCCCTCGACCAGGTAATGAAACACCGTGCCGGCCCCGGAGAGCCCCTGGGTGTTGTCCGCCACCGAAAACCGGCGGTTGTGCAAACGTTCGCCGAGTTGAGAAAAGGCCTTGTCCATAGATGTCGCGTCCTGTTTTGGTCGAGCGGAGTGATTCCAGCGGTCGCCGATCTTAAGCCATTTTCCGGTACGGCTTTGCCCCCTATGAAATGGCGGATCCAGCGTCGACTTTTACGGGCCCGGGCCCTGGGCGAATTCGCGGCAGATCTATACTTAAAACAGGGAATCGACTTCCCTTTCAAGAACCTAGAGGTGATGCGTTGGGCGGCAATCGTGACGATGGCAAGCAATACCAGGGCGCGCTCTGCAAGGTGTTCGTTTCATCCACCGAGGCACTGGAAATAGAGGACTACATCGATTACTTCCTTAGAACCCGCGGCTATGAGCTGTCCGATTCAAACCGAGACATCATCGCCGCAAAACTCGAGAGAATCCCCGACAGGCCTCACCACACCCTCAACGAACTGGATCGCTGGCTCGACTTCCAATTCAGCGAATAACCCCAGCCGGCGCGGGTTCAATCCGCAGGCAGCCGCGCAGTCGCAAGGGATTGCTGAGCGACTCCGAACTGCGCCTTCACCCTGGGTGATCGCTGGGGCGCAGGCGGCGCAACCAGGGCGACGCCCTCGATAAGGGCGACGATGCGCTTTTTGTCTCCGGGGACCTGACCAAGCCCTCAGGACTCGCGTATCGTCTCGCCTGCTTTTGGCCACTGCCCAGCCCCCCGTCCAGGTACCCGAAAAATGCTCACCCGTCACCCCCGCCTTACGCTTCTCGGCTTGCTACTGGCCTTTTCCGGCCAGGCCCCGGCGGCCGAGTTGCAGGCACCGAACCTCAATGTGCTGGCCTGGCCACGCATGAGTTCTGGCGAGTTGGGCTGTTACCTGGAGCAGACCCTGGGCCATCGCGACCCGCGTTTCAATTGCGCCTTGAGCCATTATCAGGCGCCGACCGACCCGTGCCACGACACTGATCGCTACGACGAAGGCCCGGCGTTTCCCCCGCGCCTGGCCAGCAGGGTCCACCCACTGGCGACGGACGTCGAGCTGACCTGGGAACACGGCCAATTGCAGCAACTGACCCTGACCCTCAAGGGCACACTCGACGCCGCCCAGGTGCGCCGGGCCTTTGGCTTGCCCGATACCGAAGGTTCCGCGACACCCGAGGACGGCCTGCCGGAAAACATCATGAGCGCGCAAATCGAGTCGTCGCCAGCATCGCTCCCGGGTGAGGGTTCACAGGGCTCAACCTTGATCACGCTGACCGGTTTCGAGCATATGGGCGCGGGCGATGTCGAGTGCGACGCCGAGCCATAAAAAGCCCCGCACTTAGGCGGGGCTGATCAGCTTCGGGGGAGCGTTACCAGGCCCCGGTGCCGCATGGGTTTTCTTTCGAGTTGTAGGGTTTGAGCAATTTGCTCAGGCCTTTGGTCGGCACCGAGCTGGTCAGGGCGCCGGCCTTGAGCTCGATTTTTTTCGCCTTGCGCATGGCCGCCCAGAACTCCGGGAAGTAGCCCGAGCACGCATTGCACTCAACGTAGAACGGGTTGCTGTACTCGACGCCGTCGACGATCACATCGAAGCCGCCCTTGTCGTTGTGGGAGTAGAACGATTGACCGGCGATGGTTGCCGAGCCGCTGACCGGGCTCATTTCATCGTCGGCGTCACAGGCAAAGTTCAGGTAACTGGTGCTTTCATCCCCCGCGTAAAACTCTGTCTTGCCCTGACCCCAACCCGATTGCCACTCCCCTGTTGCGGCACTGGCCGACGCGCAAACCAGAAGGAGAAGCGTCGGTGCAAATAGTTTCATGTCCGTTTCCTTGCGAAGCGATGAATTGACTGGATGATGCCAAAACAACATTACACCCGTTATCAACCCCGCTCCGCAAGTTGCCCCCTCAGGGTTTACTGCCCAGGGCCGCCAGCAGCGCCGCATCCCGCCCGTAGATATCCGGGGCATACAGCAGTTGGCCATAGCTGTCGGCCTGCGCCGTCCAATAGGTGAGCAGGATCGGCATCGGCTTGGCCAGGCGGAACTCGTGAGTCAGGCCGGTTGCCAGCAACTCATCGGTACGCGCCTTTTCGGCCGGGCTCAGCAGCCAATCACGCAACTGCATGACCTGCTCGACCCGCACACAGCCCGAGCTGAAGGCCCGCGGCCCTTTGCTGAACAGCGCCTGGCTCGGGGTGTCGTGCAAGTACACCGAAAACGGATTGGGAAAGCGCACCGCCATTTTCCCCAGCGGGTTGCGCGGCCCGGCGTCCTGGCGCAAGAGGATATTGCCCGGGTTGTCCCAGTCGATCTGGTCCGCGGCCAGGGGGTGCCCTTCGCTGTCCAGCACCTGCAGGTTTTGCCGACTGAGGAAGGTCTGGTCGCGACGGATCTGCGGCAGCTTGTCTTCACGCAAAATGGTCGGCGGCACGGTCCAGGTCGGGTTCAGGGTCAGGCGCGTGACCCGGGACTTGAGCAGCGGTGTCTGGCGCTCGGCCCGTCCGACCTGGGTCCGGGTCTGCCATACCAGCACGCCCCCCTGGTACACGATCAACTGCGCCGCGGCGACGTTCACCAGCAGGCTGGCGGGCTCCAGGTCCTGGGCCAGCCAGCGGAACCGCTCAAGGTTGACCCGCAATTGCCCACGGCGCACGGCCGGGCTGATGTTCAGCTCATTCAAGGTGCCCTGCCCGACCACCCCGTCGGCCTGCAGCGAATGGTTGAGCTGGAAACTCTTGACCGCGTTCACCAGCTCCGGGCCATAGGCGTTATCGTCCGTGGCCAGGGGGCTGCTCAGGTAGCCCTCGCTCAACAACCGCTGGGCCAACGCGGGAACCCGCGCGTCCTGCATATCCGGGCGCAACAACGGCCCGCTGGCCAGGGGCTGCCACTGGGGCAGCGGCTGCTGGCGCTGCTCGGCATACAGCTGGCGCAAGCGCTGATAAAGCTCGATGCCCGGGCGTGCCTGCTGGAATGCGCTGGCAAGGTCCGCAAGCCCCGGCGCAGCCAGCGCCAGCAGCTCGGCCTCACGCTCGGCGGGTGCCTGGCTGGCGTGCCACAGCGGCTCGAAACGCGCCTGCGACAAACGGCCGTAGTGCAGGTCCTGCAGGGCCTTGAGATATTGCCGGCTGGTATCGAGTTCGGCGCACCAGGCGCCGGGCGTCGCCGCATCGGCCGGCAACGGGTAGCTGGCCGGGTCGAGGCCGTCATCGGCCAACTGCTGCAATTGTGCCTGCAAGGCCGCCACGCGGCCGTCGGCGGACCAGATTTCAAGATCATTGTGCTGCTGGTAAAACGCCTGCAACAGGCTTCGGGTCGGCCCGTCCATTTGCACAGCCAGGGCCGGGCACGCGAGGGACAACTGGGTGAATGCCGACTGCACGGCGCTGGTCGGATCGACTGTCGGTTCGTCGGCGGTCGCGACCAATGGCGCAGCGAGCAGGCAAAGGCTCAAGTAACATGCGGTTTTTTTGAACAACTGCTTTACTCCAAATCCATGGCCGTCATAGGACGGATCAACCTCGGCAACCGTTGCCGCGAACCAGCAGGCCAAGCGTAGCAAGCGCTGGCGGGGGAACCACAGAATGTCAGGAGCCAACGCAATGGTAGGGACTCTTTTTACCGACCGCTATACAGACCGCTTCCCATGCTGATTTTTCTACGCCGCCTGGGCCTGGCCGCGACGATTCTGGGGGCCATCTGCAGCCCTGCGTTCGCCGTCGGCAGCCCAAGCCCGATGATGTTCAACAGCCTCGCCCACGCCGCCCCGGAACTCAATCCACAGGCCCTGAAAAGCGCCCTGAGCGCCATGCAATGCGCGGTCAACAGTGGCGCCCGCCAAGCCCGGCACCTGGCCGTCATCGACTATTCGCAACCGTCCACGGCACGCCGCCTGTGGATCTTCGACCTGCGTAAAAAGACCCTGGTGCTGCGCGACCTGGTGGCCCATGGGCAGAAGTCCGGGGAAAATTTCGCCACCCAGTTTTCCAATCGCCTGGGCAGCTATCAGTCCAGCCTGGGCCTGTTCCGCACCCAGGAAAGCTATGAAGGCAGCCACGGTTATTCGCTGCGCATGGACGGCCTGGAGCCGGGGTTCAACGACCGGGCCCGTGATCGCGACATCGTGATTCATGCCGCCGACTACGTGAACCCGCTCTGGAGCCAGCGCCAGGGCCGCATCGGCCGTAGCCAGGGCTGCCCGGCGGTGCGCCCGCAAGTGGCCCGCCAGGTTATCGACAAGCTCAAGGACGGCCAGTTCATGTTTTCCTGGTACCCCGACCAGCGCTGGCTGAAGTCCTCGGCCTACCTCAACTGCCAGCCACGCCAGGTGGCGAGCATCGTCAGTGCCAAAGGCGGTTGAGGCCACCGGCGCGCCCACAAAAAAAAGCCCTGCAGTGCCAGGGCTTTTTTGTGGACGCCCTCAGGGCTTGAACACTTCGCGCCGGTGGTAGGCCAGGTAAACCGCCTGCCGGGGATTGAACGGCATGGGCGTGATGTCGCCAGGCAAGTGCCAGGCCTCCAGCACTTCAGCGACCTGGGCTGACACCCGCAACTCGCCGCTGTCTTCGAACGAAATCCAGCCTCGGTCAAATAACCGGTCGACGTGGGGGGCGAGCATCAGCCCGTTATCGCCGTCGAGACGCTCGACGTTATTGCAGTCTTTCCAGGGCTTGATATGGCTGGCGATGAGGAAGTTTTTCGCGGTCACCCCGGTCAGCCGACAGCACGGCTCGATCTGGAGCGCTCGCTGGCGAAACAGGTCCTGGCCGATACGGGAGCGGATCAGGCGCTGTTTCTCGGTGGCAGAAAGCTTGGGGTTCTGTTCGATCTGACGCTGCTGTTCATCGGCCAGGGCCTGGTCACGGATGTCCTCTTCGGCCGCTGCCCGCTCGGCTTCCTCCGGGCTCGGTATCCCGGGCTGGGCCCGGAAAAATGACACTTCGCGGCGGGTAAAATCCACCCGCTCGCGACGAAAGCCTGCGTCCAGCCATTGCTTGGCCTGGGGCCGCTGGGGGTCATTGATCCAGGCGGCCGGGGTCTGGGTGTAGTCCGGCAATTCGAAACCCAGCATGTTTTCGATCTCGGTGAAGGTCAGGGTCACTGAGTCGGTGCGCAGGGCGTTGAAGTAGTCGCCAAGGGGCCGGTATTTGCTCACGGGAAACCTCCATGTCGGAAAGAGCCCGCAAACATACGACAAGCCGGTGCCCCGAGAAAGCGGCGCGCGGGGCATTGACCAAGGGCTCATTAACCAGAGGCCAATGCCGGGGCCCGATCACGACTCAGCCTTTGTTCTTGTTTTTCGCCCCGCCCTGGCGCGCCTTGAAGCGCGGGTTGGATTTGCAGATCACGTAGATCCGCCCGCGACGCTTGACGATCTGGCAGTCGCGGTGACGGTTCTTGGCTTCTTTGAGGGATGAAAGCACTTTCATGGTGATGCTCCTGAGGGGGCTTAAAAATATGTAATAACATATCATAATCACCAATGAGAATAATTATCAACACCTGACTGACAACCCCCACCTTCCCTAGACTCTTGCGTCAGCACGCGCCTCGGCCTTGGCCATAGAATGTCCATTTCAAGATAAATGATTGGAAGTTCACGTTAGACGGTCGATTGGCCGGCTCTCTAGAGTGGCCGCACCCCTTACAAGAGTGCGCCCCATGGATCTCTATCGACGGTCGCTGCTGGCCTTGTTTTTTGCGACGCTCACTGGCTGCGCCAGCTGGAGCGCGCCCGCGGCCAGCCCGGCCCTGCCTGCTGCCGCCAACGTCAACAGCCCACTCCCGGACCAGTGGTGGACCCTGTACCGCGACCCGGCGCTGAACGCCGCCGTGGAGCAGGCGCTGATGCACAACCGGGACCTGCAAGTGGCGGCGGCGAACCTGCTGCAAGCCCGCGCATGGCTGCAGGAAGCCGACGCCCAGGGCCAACCGCAAACTGCCCTCAGCGCCGATGCCGGCTATGGCAGCTCGGCGGACGATCAACTGGAAGCGGCACTCAACCAGAGCTCGCACATTCGCACCGGCAGCCGCTATCACCTGGGCCTGGCAGTGGCCTGGGAGCTCGACCTTTTCGGCCGCCTGCAATCCTTGAGCAGCGCGGCCCGGGCCGACGCCGAATCCGCCCAGGCCGCCGCCGACGGACTGCGGGTGCTGGTGGCCGCCCAGACCACCGGCGCCT
>NZ_ATLP01000078.1:0-35194 GCF_000416215.1 Pseudomonas sp. CF161 | reverse complement strand
GCTGACCCCGGCTCGCCAGGCACCGAGCAGGGCGATGGCCAGTTGCGCGGCGTCTTCCAGGTGCAGGGCCATGCGTTGCACGCCCCGGGCCTGGAGCCCGGCGGCCAGGCGCAGCGCCTGGTCGTGCAGGGCGCTGTGGTCGAGTACCGGGTCGAAGGTCACCGTCCGCCCCGGGTGAGCCTTGAGCAGCAGGTGCTCAAGCTTGATCCAATTCATGCGCGGCCTCGTACGCGTTGTCGTAATAGCCATTCAATGGCAAACAGCAAGCCCATCAGCCCGTAGGCGATCAGGCCGTTGTACAACGTCCACCAGCTCAGCGGCGCCCAGAGGGTCAGGGCGGCGGCGAGCAATCCGTTACAGAGGAAAAACACACTCCAGGCCACGGTGACCTGGCGCGTGTAGCGAATCGCCTTGGGCGGCAGTTCCGGGTCGCGCAGGCGCGCCAGGCGCTCGGCCACGGGCGGGCCGTATTTCAGGCTCAGGCCGAACAGGCCGAGCATGAAACTGCTGATCAGCACCGGGTACCAGCGCAGCAATTGCGGGCTGTCGAACAGCGCCAGCAGCAGGCAGAACAGCATGGCCGCAGCTGCCATCCACAGGCTGCTGGCCCGCCGCTCGCCGGTCAGTGCGCGGGCCAGCCACAGGCCGCCCAGCAACAGGCCGAACTGCCACGGGGCGAAGTGCTCCATGCCGAAATACACCGCAAAGGGGTACAGCAAGCCCGCCAGCAGCAGGCCCAGGCCGATCAGACGGCTCATGCGGTCGGCTGGACCAGACGGTAGACCGCCTCGACCACGTCATTGACGGTGCGCACCGACTTGAATTCCTCGGCGGCGATTTTCTTGCCGGTCTGACGCTTGATGTGGTCGATCAGGTCGACCGCGTCGATGCTGTCGATTTCCAGGTCCTGGTACAGGTTGGACTCAAGGCTCACGCGCTCGGGTTCCAGCTCGAAGAGTTCGACCAGGGCATCGCGCAGGGTGTTGAAGATATCGTCACGAGTTTGCATGGTCCGGTCTCAAGCTGCCTGTTTTGCAGTGACGAAGGCCGCAAGGCTCGCCACGTTACTGAAGTGATTGCGCGTGTCCTTGGCGTCGGCGTCGATCTTGATGCCGTACTTCTTCTGGATCGCCAGGCCCAGTTCCAGGGCGTCTACCGAGTCCAGGCCCAGGCCGTCGCCGAAAAGGGTCTGCTCGTTGCCGATATCCTGTGCGCTGATGTCTTCGAGGCCCAGGGCGTCGATGATCAACAGCTTGATCTCAAGGGTTAAGTCCGGGTGCAGATTGCTCATCTGAGGCGAGCTCCTTAATGAAATAGTGATGCAAGTGGTCGTTGAGTTTGCGCGAGGCCTGGGGTGCGGGGCCTTGGGCGGCGAAGGTCTGTGGGTCTATATCGGCACCCACGCGAAAACTGAAGTGCACGCGACGTTGCGGGATGCGGTACCAGGGTTCGGCTTTGGTCAGGGTGGTCGGGCTGACCTTGATCACCACCGGGGTGAGGATTCTCGCACCCCGCAGGGCAATCGCCGCCCCGCCCCGATGAAAGGCCGGTGCCTGGCCCGGTACGGTGCGCGTGCCCTCGGGGAAAATGATCAGGGTCTGGCCGTCCTGCAGGGCCTGGCCGGCGGCATCGAGCATGTCCATGCTGCCGTCATTGCTGATATAGCCGGCTTCGCGCACCGGGCCGCGGGTGAAGGGGTTCTGCCACAGGCTCTGTTTGACCACGCAGTTGGCGTTGCGCACCAGGCCGATCAGAAACACCACGTCGATCAGCGACGGGTGGTTGGCGATGATCATCTGCCCCGGGCGGCCGAGTTTCTCCGCGCCCTGGACGTCATAGGTCAATACGCCGCAGCGGGCCATGAACCGGATAAACAGCCAGAACAGCCGGCTGATGGTCGCGCGGGCCCGACGCTGGTGCGCCTCGGGGGTGCCCGGCAGGCAGCTCAATAGCGGAAAGATCACCAGGCGCAGGCACAAACTACCTAGACCGAACAGCGTAAAGCTCGCTGCCGTGGCCATCAGGCGCCAATAGTAGGCATCGCGCGGCTTCGCGCTTACCGGTTGCGTTGCCAGGTCCATACACGATTCTTCCAGGCATGTTGGCAGGTGGCCTGCGGGGTAAGCAGGGTACGCAACAGATTCAGGGCATGGGGCCACTGGGCGCGCGGGCTGTCTTCAGGCGCGCTACCAGCGCCGGCGCTGCCGAGGGACAACTGCCAGTCGTCGCCCGGGGTCAGCAGCAGGCCGAGTGCATAAGGAAAGGGCACGTCGTCGATCCATTCGGCATAGGCCTGTGGCGGCTGCTCTTCGGTGATCAGCAGCAACACCGCCGGGGCGCCTTCGGCGAGCAGCGCGGCGGCTTCGAGCATGCCGTGTTCCAGGCCGTCGCCGGCGGCGGCCAGGGCGGTCATTTCGCTGGTTTCGCCACGCATGATCGACCACAGGCCGATCACCGCGTTATGCACCGACAGGCTGAACTGGGTCGGCGACAGCGGCTGGCCGGCGGCCAGGTCGCTGAGAATGTCCAGGGTGCGTGGGGTTTCGCCGTGGCGTGAAACAAACACCAGGGGCAAGTGTTCCAGGCCTTCGGCCAAAGGCCAGCCAACACTGAAGGCCATTCGTGCCAGGCGGCTCAAGCGTCGGCGTTGCATGGCGGGCAGGAAGGACACGTCGGGGGCGGCATCGCTGCTGGCAAGCACGGTCGGTTGGTGGCACCAGGCCTGCCAATCGTCCACGCTTTCGAGCCCAGGGGCCCATGCGCGCCATTGAGCGATGTTGAACTTGATCACTGGTTTTCATCCCGCCCCTGCGGGCTTCCTTGACGCGGTGTGTCGCGTTGATAGCGAACCGACTCTACGTGGCGCTATGGCCGAGTGGCGCGCATTATCCCGGTGCGGCTGGCTTGTAGCAAATATTGGTTACATTTGCTTGAAGAAATAGGACGCTTCCCAAGCGGCGATGCCATTTTGGCATCATTTGCCCCCCGGGATCATGCAGCCCATCGGTAATACAGGGGCGTGGGATGATATTTTTCGCTGCTGGCCGGGTTCGTGTGCGAGAGGCGCGCCAACGAGGTAGCTAAGCGGCAACCAGGGCTACTACACTCGCTGATCTTTGATACACGGAGGTTTTGACATGCGGCGTGTGGTGTTCAATCAGAAAGGTGGCGTGGGCAAGTCGAGTATTGCCTGCAATCTGGCGGCGGTCAGCGCCAGCGAGGGTTATCGCACCTTGTTGGTGGATCTGGATGCCCAGGCCAACTCCACCCAGTACCTCACCGGGCTGACCGGCAACGACATCCCCATGGGCATTGCCGATTTCTTCAAGCAGACCCTGTCGTCCGGGCCGTTTTCGAAGAAAAACCAGGTGGATATCTACGAAACCCCGTTCGACAACCTGCACGTGGTCACCGCCACCGCCGAGCTGGCCGACCTGCAGCCCAAGCTCGAGGCCAAACACAAGATCAACAAGCTGCGCAAATTGCTCGACGAGCTGTCCGAAGATTACGACCGGATCTACCTCGACACCCCGCCGGCCCTGAATTTTTATGCGGTGTCCGCATTGATTGCCGCTGATCGGGTGCTGATCCCCTTCGATTGCGACAGCTTCTCACGCCAGGCGCTGTACGGCCTGCTGGCAGAAATCGAAGAATTGAAGGAAGACCACAACGAAGACCTGCAAGTGGAAGGCATCGTGGTCAATCAGTTCCAGGCCCGGGCCAGCCTGCCGCAGCAGATCCTCGACGAGTTGATAGCCGAAGGCCTGCCGGTGTTGCCGGTGTACCTGGCCAGCTCGGTGCGCATGCGTGAATCGCACCAGGCCAATATGCCGCTGATCCACCTCGACCCACGGCACAAGCTGACCCAGCAGTTTGTCGAGCTGCACAATCTGCTGGAAAACGCCTGAATCCAGAGTGAGGGGGCAAGCCCCTCATTGGCCGGCGCAGGGCTTCAGATGCCCTGGCTGCGCAACCAGCCCAGCAGTTGCGGCAACGGCAGGGCGCCGCTCTGGCGGGCGACTTCCCGGCCGTTCTTGAACAGGATCAGGCTGGGAATCGATCGAATCCCCAATTGCCCCGACAACTGCTGATTGCTTTCGCTGTCGAGTTTGGCCAGCCGGCATTTGCCCTTGAGCTGGGCCGCCGCCTGTTCGAACACCGGGGCGAAGGATGTGCACGGCCCGCACCACTGTGCCCAGACATCCACCAGCAACGGCAGGTCGCCCTTGATCTGGCTGGCGTAATCGCCCTGGGTCAGTTCAAAGGGTTTGCCCAGCAACACCTCGGCCTTGCAGCGCCCGCACTTGGGCAGGTCGCCCAGGCGCTCGCCGGGGATGCGGTTGAGGCCGTTGCAATGGGGGCAGGGGATCAGCAGTGGCTCGGACATGGTTGGGCTCCGCAAGCAGGGTAGAGCGCCTTAAATGGCGGCGCCCGGGGTGAATATCAAGTCGGCGTCGCCGGGCTCACGGGCCGGCCGGGGCCTGTTCGACGCTGACCAGGCGGTCCATGGAACGGCCGATGTAAAAGGTAAAGGGCCGGCCCAGGGCCATGGCCATGCTCTGGCAGCGGCCCATGAAACCTATATTTTGCAGGGGGGATATCTCCCCGTCCTCGTGGTGCTGCAGGCCCAGGGAGCCGACATTGAACCCGACCCGGTCGGCCCGGCGATCAGGGCGCGTGCCCCAGGAGGTCTTGATCGCACCCAGTGTGATGCGGTTGTCGAACAGCTGCTGGTTGAGCGTGGGGTTGACGAAGGTGATGTTGCCGAACAGGTACTGCGCGGGCGCGTGCTTGTCGTCTTTCCACTGCAGGTACAGGTTGTAATCGCCTTTTCCGGTCCCGGCCTTGCTGCCCATCTGGCTGAACGGCATGCCCGGTGGCCGGACAGCGGCCTGGTATTGGCAAAACGCCTCGTTGGGGGTGCCGCTGGCTGCGAGTTTGCCGGTGGCCAATTCCTCTGCCGAGAACTGAAACATGACGTCGGCGAACTTCACCGGTTCCAGGGGCAGCGGGAAGCGGCGCGGCAGGTCCATGGCCTTTTTGCGGTAGTCAGCGCTGGTGTATTTCCCAGTCTCCGGGGCGATCTCCAGCACCGCTTCGAAGGTGCCGGCTGCACGGGCCTGGACGATCTCGGCGAACAGTTCCCGCAGGCGCTGGCGCTGGGCCTCGGGCACGCTGCTGTCGAGTTGGATATGCAGGGTCTTGTCGTCCTGGCGGTCCATCTCCAGGCCGATGTCACCGGCCTCGATGCCGACCTCGGCGGCCATCCGGGTGATGGTCTCCTCAAAGTACGGCACGATTCTGGCCTGCCTGGGGTTACCCACCTCTTCCTGGAAATGCAGGGTGAGGTAGGTCTGCTTGCAGCCGGTCAGCAGCATCAGCAGCAGGGCGGTCACGCAGAGGCGTCGGTTCAATGGGGATCCTTGTCGCGCGAGTGGTTACAGGTAATCGACCCGGCTCAAGCGATCCAGGGTCCGGCCCATCTGAAACGTAAACGGCCGGCCCAGGGCCTGCATCTTTTGATCGCACAGCGCTTGCAGCTCATCCTTGCGGGTGTCGAACGGCTGGGCGCTGGTGAGCTTCTGCACGCCGATGGAGCCGATGCGGATGGCGAATTCGTCGAAGGGAACGGGCGCGGGCCGGGTGATTTTCGAGCTCGATGGCCAGATCTGGACGTTTTTCTGTTGAAGGTGCCGGTTCAGGTCCGGGTCATCGAAATGCACCCTGAGCGGCACCTTGGCGATGCTGCTGCGGATCATCAATGAGATCAGGCCGGGCTCCCTGAGGTCGTCCTCGAGGGCTTCGTAGGCGATCAATTGCAAGCGCTCGGGCATTTTCAGGTGGGCGGTGATCTTGCAAGTGACCGGGCCTTCGATTTCGCTCTCGCTGACGATGGCGCTCATGGTGTCCTCATAGCTGCGGGCCAGCAGCATTTCGAACGTCGGGTCGAACTCCAGGCTGGCGTCGATGCTGTCCGGCAGCCCGCTGGAGCCGGACGGGGTGACGCTGGCATGGGCGTTATCCAGGTCCAGGCGCAGGTTCATCGAGCTGGCCTTTCGCGCGTTGGTGATCCCCTCGAAGAGGGACCTGAGGCGGCCTCGTTGTTCCGGGCTCAGGGAGCGGTCCGTCAGGCGCAGGTGGATCACCTTGTCATCCTCCGCGTCGCGCTCCAGGGCGATGGCATCCGGGTCCAGGCCCTGGGCGCTGAGCGCGGTGTAAATGCTCTGTTTGTACGCCTCGTGCACCAATTGGTCGGAGAATTGCGGGCCGGCCTTGGGGTCGGAACGCACCGAGTCCTGGAAGTGCAGGGTCGCGAAGTCTTCCTTGCACCCGGTCAATGAGAGCAGCAGTGGCAACAGCAGCAGGCAGCAACGTTTCATGATGGGCTCGTGCAGAGGGTCAGCGGGGGCAGGGCTCGCAGCGGGGCGAGCCGGAGAAGGTGCGCACAGGCGGCCGGCGCGTCACTGCGCCAGGCGGCGACCATTGAGGCCGATGACCACGGCGAATTTTTTGGCGATGACCACCTCGGCCAGGTTGCTGGCGGCCAGGAAAGTCTGCATCGGGTAGGGGAATTCCACGGGGATTTCACCGATCGACACGTGTTGCAGTGCTTGTGCCGGCAGCTCGATCCCGTCGCTCGCCGCGCCGCCGCGAATCAGGTAGACGTTGTCGCTGACAGGCTCGTAGGACATGCCGCCACTGCCCTGGACGCGTTGCAGGCTGGCGGTCTGCTCGGCCAGCACATCCAGTTCGGCCTGGGTGATGGTGCGATGAGGTTTGCCGTGCAGGCGCAGGTCCTGCAGGTTCATGCGGTACTTGGCGCGGCGGCTCAGGTAGATGACGGCCGACACCAGGCTGATAACACCAAAAACCAGGGTGACCAGGTTGAGGAACAGACTCATGCGCATCCTTGCAGGTAGTGGAAATGAGGGCTGCGCATTATCCGCATCCGTTGCCGGTGGGTCCATGCTCCAGCCCGGGGTTGGCCACTTTTTTGCGCGGCAGGCCAGGCCTTAATCGAAGCTCATGAAGCAGTCGCGCTCGGCGTAGTACTCGATGGCCGCCAGCAGCTCGGTGTTGCTCACCGTCGGCTTGTGGTGCAGGGCGCTCATGACCACGTCTTCGAGCAGTTCGTCGCTGAACCAGAATTCCAGGCCGTTCTGGATGACGTACGGCGGGTAGATCTCTTCGTCGTCATCGGTGATCAGGGAAAACGCCTCGATCACGCAGGGCGTGTGCAAGGTCAGAGGGGTGTCTTGCGGCGCGCCGTAGACGCAGAACGGCAGGGTTTTTTCCTGTTGGCGCAGAAGCTCGATCACGTCGCCAAAGGCCAGGTGCTGCTGGTAGTGCATAAAACCTCCGCCGGTCATTCGCGGTAGCTGACGCTGGCGATGTAGTGAACCATCACGCCGCGGATGCTGGCGGTCGTTGGGGTGCCGGTGAAGCGGTGGTCGTAGGCCAGCACCAGTTGATTGAACGGCTGCGGGGTTTGCCCCAAGCCTTGCTCGGTGAGGCTGTCGCAGATGCTGGCGGCGTACGAAAAATCTTCAAGGGCGGTGAGCAGCGAGCAGCCCTCCTCGACTCGCGCAACTTCCAGCAGGTCGTCGTCGAGGCGCACGCCAAAAGCCCGAGAGAACTCCGAACCCTGGCTATCGCCGTCTTCGGTGTAGCTGGGGCAGGTCAGGTGGTGCAGCGTGTCCTCGCTCCAGTCAGCGTGGGTCGCCCAGATCGAGACGGTTTTTTCCGGCATTTGCGGTTCCTTGGCAAGCGCTCGGCATGGGGGCTCAAGCGTGCTCGGTAAAAGTGTTGCGGACTTTACCAGACGCCAGAGTGCCCTGGAGTTTGTTGCAATCGCTCACACGCTGCGCGGCCGGCAGGCGCCTTGGCTGTCCAGGCTTGGAGCTACGCGAGCACCGTTGGTCTGACGGCGGATATAGCATCTTGAGATATCCGATGCTCGCGTCTAGCTTCCATAGCACTATGCGATAGGGACATTGCATGCGAATCATCACGATCAAACGAATCTGGGAAGCCAAGGCGCGCTGGCCGCAGTCGGCCAATGCGCTGGATACGTGGTATCGACGGCTCAAGGGCAGCAAACCGGTGGATTTCGCCGCCATGCGTGTCCTTTGTCCGGCGGTGGACAAAGTGGGTCCGCTGCATGTGTTCGATATCGGTGGTAACAAAGTGCGGCTGATTGCAGTGGTGCGCTATACCACGCAGAAGCTGTACATCCGTCATGTGTTGGATCACCGCGACTGATCGCGGCCAATGGAGGGAGGAACGAGGATGAGTGTGTTGGTCGAGCAGGCTGCCGAGCATTGGCAGTATGTGGCGCCCCTGGTGTGCAAACCCAGGACCGAGGCGGATTACGACAGGTTGGTCGCGGCGCTCGATGAGTTGCTGGACCTGACCGGAGATGACGAGGCGCATCCGCTCAACAGCCTGGTGGACATCATCGGCGACTGGATCGAGGCCTACGACGAAGAACATCGGCCCATGCCGCAGGTCAGTGGGGTCAAGATGCTGGCGTCCCTGATGCGCGAGCACGGCCTGACCCAGAGCGACCTGCCCGGGGTGGGCGCGCAGTCGGTGGTGTCGGAGGTACTCAGTGGCAAGCGCCAGCTCAACCTGCGGCAGGTCCGCTGGCTGGCCGAGCGCTTTGGCATCTCGGCCGAAGTGTTCATCTGAGGGCGCGACTCAGGAAGAACAACTGATCTCCAGGTGCTTGCCCCACTCCGGGGGCCGCTCGGCATAGGCCTGCATGCCAGGCTGCTCCTCGAACGGCTGGCTCAATACGCTGTGCAGGCGGCGCACTTCGCTGTAGTCGCCGCTCTCCGCGGCATCGATGGCCTTTTGCGCCAGATAGTTGCGCAGGATGTACAGCGGGTTGACCCCGTGCATCCGCGCCCGGCGCTGGGCCTGGGGTTCCTGCGGCTCGCGGGCGACCCGGGCCATGTAGCGCTCGGCCCAGGCGTCGAACCCCTTGATGTCGACAAAGTCGTCCCGCAGGCGGGCCACGGCCAGCTCGGCAGACTCATCCCCCAGGCGGCGGAAGAACAGGGTGTAGTCGACGCTGCTGCCCTGCATCAGTTGCAGTAGTTGCTCCAGCAACTTCTGGTCCTCGTCCTCGGCGGTGGTCAGGCCCAGGCGCCGGCGCATCAGGTCCAGGTACTGCGCCTGGTACAGCGGCAGGAACAGGCCGAGGGTTTCGCGCAGCGCCTCGACGCTGATAAAGGGAGTCAGGGCCTGGGCCAGTGCGCTGAGGTTCCATTGGCCGATCGGTACCTGGTTGCTGAAGGAATAGCGGCCCTGGTCGTCGGAATGGTTGCAGATGAAGTGGGCGTCGAAATCGTCGAGAAAGGCGAAAGGGCCGAAGTCGAAGGTGATGCCCAGGATCGACATGTTGTCGGTGTTCATCACCCCGTGGCAGAAGCCATAGGCCTGCCACTTGGCGATCAGTTCGGCGTTGCGCTCGACGATCTCGCGAAACATCGCCAGGTACGGCTCGGGCTGCTCGAGGCACTCGGGGAAGTGCATGGCCAGCACGTGTTCGCCGAGCTGTTTTTGCTGCTCGGGTTTTTTCGTGTAGTAGAAATACTCGAAGTGGCCAAAGCGGATATGGCTCGGCGCCATGCGCAGCACCATCGCCGCCCGCTCCTGCTTCTCGCGCCAGACCGGGGTGTCGGAGCCGATCACGCACAGCGCCCGTGAACTGGGGATGCCCAGGGCATGCAGCGCCTCGGAGGCGAGGAATTCGCGGATCGACGAACGCAGCACCGCGCGGCCATCGCCCATGCGCGAGTAGGGGGTTTGCCCGGCGCCCTTGAGGTGCAGGTCCCAGTGCTCGCCGGCGGCGTTGTACACCTCGCCCAGCAGCAGGCCGCGGCCGTCGCCGAGTTGCGGGTTGTAGGAGCCGAACTGATGCCCGGAATACACCATCGCCCGAGGCTCGGCCTCGGCCCACAGTTTGTGCCCGCCAAACAGCTCGGCGAACACCGGGGTCTCGGCCAGCGCCGGGTCCAGGTCCAGCAGGGCCATGGCGGCATCGCTTGCCACCACCAGGCGCGGGTTGTCGATGGGGTCGGGCAGGACGTGGGTTGAGAAGGCGTCGCCCAGGCGGGCGAAGCGATTGTCGAAGGTCAGTTCGTCGAGGGCTTTCAACGGCCATCTCCTGGGGTCTGTTGCCGTTTGGGGACGAGCCGCGTTGCTGGGCCAAACGGAAAGGCGCGGCCTGTCACCAAGCGGCAACAGGCCCTCGCAAAATGTCCGAGCATTCTGCTCGGGATAGGGCGCCTAGTCGAGTTTGCTCGGCGGCGGCTCTTGCAGCGGCTTGCCTTCGGGCAGCGGGACGATGGTCTTGGTCTCCGGCTCGATGGGCACCATTTTGTACTCCTGGCCGTGGAGGTTTTTCAGGTAGACCTCCATCTGCCGGAACGAAATGTTGATGTGCTGCTTCTTGAACTCGCGGTTGATAAAGCGGTTGACCTCATCCACCACCGGGTTGCGGTCACCCAGCTCGCGCACGTGCATGCGCAGCTCGTGGTCCAGGGTGCTCTCGCCGAAGTTGAGGAAGTACACGTGGGGCTCGGGCTCCTTGAGCACCCGCGGGTTCTCCCGCGCGGCCTTGAGCAGCAGCTCTTTCACCAGGTCCAGGTCCGAACCGTAGTCGACGCCGAGCTTGAGGGTGACCCGGGTGATGGTATCGGTCAGCGACCAGTTGATCAGTTGCCCGGTGATAAAGGTCTGGTTGGGGACAATGATGTCCTTGCGGTCGAAGTCGGTGATGGTGGTGGCACGGATGCGGATTTTGCTCACCGTGCCCGACAGGTTGCCGATGGTGATGGTGTCGCCGATCCGCACCGGGCGCTCGAATAGGATGATGATGCCGGAGATGAAGTTGGCGAAGATCGCCTGCATGCCAAAACCCAGTCCCACGGACAAGGCCGCTACCAGCCACTGCAACTTGTCCCAGCTGACCCCGAGGGTCGAGAGGGTGGCGACGAAACCGACCCCGGCAATGGCGTAGGACAGCAGGGTGGTGGTGGCGTAGGCGCTGCCCTGGGCCAGGTCCAGCTTGGACAGCACCAGCACCTCCAGCAGCCCCGGCAAGTTGCGCGCCAGGGCGAAGGTGATGCCGATAATGATCAGCGCGCCGAGCATGTCGCCGATGCTGATCGGCACCATGCTCATGTTGGCGCCGGTGCCGCTGGTGTATTCGTAGAGGGTGACGTTGTCCAGGTAGGAGAACACGGTGATCAGGTCCGACCAGACCCAGTACAGCGCCGCCATAAAGCCGCCGAGCAAGGCCAGGCGGATCAGGCGCAGGGATTGTTCGTTGACCTTTTCGATATCCAGGGGCGGCTCTTCGACCATTGCATCGCCGCTTTCTCCGGCTTCCTTGGCGGCCTGGCGCTTGCTCAGGGCACGCTGGTAGGCCAGGCGCCGCGCCGCGACGCTGAGGCCGCGCACGAAGGTGGCTTCGATCACCAGCCAGAACATCAGCAGGTACAGGGTATTGATCAGGCGGTCGCTGAGTTTCAGCGCGGTGTAGTAGTAGCCGAAGCACACCGCGATGAACAAGGCGATCGGCAACGCCGTGAACAGCACCCCCACCGCCTTGCGAAACAGCGAGGCGTTCTGGTGGGTCGGACTGCTCAGCAGCAGGCGGCTGAGCAGCCAGGCCATCAGCGCGTAACAGGTCAGGACCACGGCGATCCCGAGCACGTCATCGGCCAGGGCCGCCGGTTGATGCTCGGCCACCGCCACCACGGCCACCAGTGCCAGCACCACCAGGCCCAGGCGCCGGACCCAGCCCTGGAGGAATTCGACCTGGGGTTTCTCCCAACGGAAATGCAGTTCGGCCACGCCGCCCGGCGCGAGGATGCGATAGGCGGTGTAGAACACCAGCCAGGCCTGGGCCGTCTGCAACAGCGCGGCGCCGAGGTTGGCGTTCTGCCCCCGGGCGTCGATCTGCAGGGCATAGCCGCACAGTGCCAGGGCCAGGGTCACCGGCATCGCCAGGAGGATATTGACCAGGATCGCCAGCGGTGTGTGCCACTGGCTGTCGCGCTTGAAGTGGCCGATGTCCTGGTGAACCTTGTTCAGCCGCGAATACAGGTTCTTGCGGCGCCACAGCAGGGCCCCGATCAACAGCAGCAGCGGCAGGAACAGCAGCGGGCGCTGGGCCAGGCCGTCGGTCAGCTCGCTCAGGCTCGAGGCCCAGGGCAGGGTGGTGATCTGTTTCTGCAGGCGCTGCGGCACGCCTTCCAGCCATTCCAGGTCCAGCGGCTTGTTGCTGGGGATCCAGAACATCTGCTCGTCGAGGGTCGCCCGCAGGTTTTGCGAGGTGCTCAGCAGTTGCTTCTGGTTCAGTTGCAGGGTGATGGATTCGTTGAGCAGCGCGCTCAGTTCGCGGTTCAGCCGCTCCAGCAGGTCGGCGCGGGTGATCGCCAGGTCGAGCAGGGTCCGGCGCAATTGCGGCGTGACCTGCTCGGACGGCTGGGTGGCCAGCAGGTTGTCGACGTAGGTGCTGGGGCTGCTGATCAGCTCGCGCTGCTGGTTGACTTCGAACTGGTACAGGCGGATGTCGGCGATCTGGTCGGCCAGGTCGCGGTCCAGGCGCAGGCGCGGCAGTGCCTGTTTCTGCTTATAGAGGATCTTCGACAGCAGCAGGCTGCCCTTGAGCACGCTGATCTGCTCGTCCAGGGCGGCGTCGCTCTGGGTCACGCTGTCCAGTTGCTGCTTGGTTTCCAGGTTCTGCTGGGTCAGTTCGTTGAGACGGTCGGTGCTTTTGAGCAGGTAGTCGGAGAGCTTGAGGTTGGCCGCGCTTTCGCTGGCCAGCAGGCTGCTGCTGCCGGCCTTTTGCGCTTCGATGGACTGCTGGGTGACGGTCTGCTGCGACTGGGCCAGGCGCTTCTGGTTGATCAGGGTCTGCAGGTCCTGGATTTCCTGTTCCAGGCGCGCGGTTTTTTCCATCAGCAGGTCATGCTGGCTGTTGCCCAGGTCCTGCAACTGGCTGTTGCCCGCCAGTTCCTGGCGCCGCAGGGGGATCAAGGCATTGATCGCCGCCAGTTCGGCATTCAACAGGTTGCGCTGGTCGGCGCTGAGCAGCTTGCCGTTGTCGCGGCCGGACTTGAGGGTCAGGTTGATCTGCTGGGTGCGGGTCTGGCTGCTGCTGATTTCCGCCTGGGCGCGCTCCGGACGGGTTTGCGCGGTGATGGTCAGGCTGTTGGCATCGGCCAGGGCTTTTTGCAGGTCGCTCTGCTGGGTGGTGCGTTCGGTGAGCAGTTGCTCGAGCTGCGACACCGGTGCGCTGGCATAGCGTTGCGCCACCGGCACCACCTTGGTGGCTTTGAGGCGAGCCAGTTCACGCTGGTTTTCCGTAGTCTGGCGCGGCGCGTTGGCCAGTTGCTGCTTGAGGTCGTTCAGCCGCTGTTCGTAGTCCTGCTTGTTGCTCAACTGGGTCAGGGTGTTTTGCAGCACCGTCTGCAAGGCTTTCTGGTCGGCCTCGGGCAGTTTGCGGTCAGCGATTTTGTCCAGGCTCTGCTGGACCGCTTCGGCGCTGGGCGGTTCGGCAGCCTGGGCGGCGCTTACGGAAAAACACAAGCCCAGCAGGGCAATGGCGAGAAAAGTGCGCAGGGTTGGCATAGAGACCGGTCAAGCAAGTGGAAAAAGGGTCGGGTGCGTCAAAGCTGGTATCAGGTTGATACTAAACCGCAACGCGCCCTGGAGTTTAGAGGAAGAGACCGGGACCCGGGCGACTTCCTTCGGGGAATCTGACGCCCACTTTGCTGATCTTGTTCCCGTCCATCACTGCAACAGTCCAGATGGTGCTGTTCCACTCCACCTGGTCGCCCACCACCGGTGCGCCGCCGACCTTCTGGGTGATGAAGCGGCTAAGTGGCATGTCGCTATCAAGGCCGTCCAGCTTAAGCCCGTACAGCGCCGAAACCGCGCCCAGCTGGGCGTCTCCTTCCAGCACGAAGTCACCGAAGAAGCGCAGATCCAGGCCACGCTGCGGGGCCTGGCTGAAGAGTTTGCCGAGGGCCGACAGGTTGTGTTCATGGCCGATCACGCACAGCAAATCATCGGCTTCGAGCACCGTACTACCCGACGGATGGAGCAGTTCCTGGCCACGGAACAGGGCCGCGATCCGCGTGCCCTCGGGCATTTTCAGCTCGCGCAGGGCGGCGCCGATGCACCATTTCTCCGCGCCCAGGCGGTAAACGAACAGCTCCCACTCGCTGGTGACGTGGACTTCCAGTGCGGCCCGGGAAATCGGTGCCGGCTCCGGCGGCACCGTGACCTTCAGCAGCTTGGCGACCCAGGGCAGGCTGGTGCCCTGGACCAGCAACGACACCAGGACGATAAAGAACGCCAGGTTGAAGTACAGCTGGGCGTGGGGCAGCCCGGCCATCAGCGGGAACACCGCGAGAATGATCGGCACCGCGCCGCGCAGGCCGACCCAGGAGATAAAGGCTTTTTCCCGGCCATGGAAGGCCTTGAATGGCAGCAGGCCGACCATCACCGACAGCGGCCGGGCAAACAGGATCATCCACAGCGCCAGGCCCAGGGCCGGCAGGGCGATGGGCAGCAGGTCGTGGGGGGTGACCAGCAGCCCGAGCACCAGGAACATGCCGATCTGCGCCAGCCAGGCCATGCCGTCGAGCATGTGCAGGATGCCGTGGCGGCTGCGCACCGGGCGATTGCCGATCACCAGGCCACACAGGTACACCGCGAGGAAACCGCTGCCATGCAGGGCGTTGGTCAGGGCGAACACCAGCAGGCCGCCGCTGATCACCAGGATCGGGTACAGGCCGTTGGCCAGATGGATGCGGTTGACCATTTGCAGCATCACCCAGCCACCACCCAGGCCGATCACGCCGCCGATGCCGAACTCGCGCAGCAGGTGCCCGAGCAGGCTCCAGTGCAGGCCGGTCTGGCCGCTGGCGAGCATGTCGATCAGGGTCACGGTGAGGAACACCGCCATCGGGTCGTTGCTGCCGGATTCGATCTCCAGGCTCGCGGTCACCCGTTCGTTCAGGCCCTTGCCGCCCAGCAGGGAAAACACCGCCGCGGCGTCCGTGGAGCCGACGATGGCGCCGATCAACAGGCCCTGGATCAGGTTGAGGTCAAATAGCCAGGCTGCGGCCATGCCGGTCAGCCCGGTCGTGATCAGCACCCCGACCGTGGCCAGGGACAACGCCGGCCACAACGCCACGCGAAAGCTCGAGACCCGAGTACGCAGGCCGCCGTCGAGCAGGATCACGGCCAGGGCCAGGTTGCCCACCAGGTAGGCGGTTGGGTAATTGTCGAAGACGATGCCGCCGCCATCGACGCCGGCGGTCATGCCCACGGCCAGGATGATCACCAGGATCGGGATGCCCAGGCGGGACGAAAGTGAACTGACTAAAATGCTTGCACCTACCAGCAACGCGCCGATCAAGAACAGGCTGTTGATGGTCGTCGCATTCAAAGGCAGTACTCCAGGAGCGAAAAGGCGGGCACAAACCGGGCATGCAGTCTGCGTGCCAGCGATTCTAACCTGTTGAAATACGGTGATGTCAAAAAGCTTTTTATCGCGGCACGTCGGGGGCTGGGGTGCCCCGCATCGGCGGGGAACCCGGAGGGCAAACTACAATTGAAAGCGTGTTACCAGGTTACTCATGCCGACCGCCAGGCGCGACAGTTCCTGGGCGGCTGAACTGGTCTGGTCGGCTCCCGTCGAGGACTGAATCGACAGGTCGCGAATGTTCACCAGGTTGCGATCCACCTCGCGAGCCACGCTCGCCTGTTCTTCGGTGGCGCTGGCGATGACCAGGTTGCGTTCGTTGATTTCGGTGATCGCACTATTAATAGTGCTCAGCGCCTTATCGGCGCCCCGGGCGATGCTCAGGGTCGATTCGGCGCGCTCGGTGCTGTGGCGCATGGAGCTTACGGCCTCTTCGGTGCCGCTCTGGATGCTGGCGATCATGTGCTCGATTTCGCTGGTCGATTGCTGGGTGCGATGGGCCAGGGCCCGCACCTCGTCGGCCACCACCGCAAACCCGCGTCCGGCATCGCCGGCCCGGGCGGCCTCGATCGCGGCATTCAGGGCCAGCAGGTTGGTCTGGTCGGCCAGGCCGCGAATCACATCCAGGACCTTGCCGATATCCCGCGATTCATTGGCCAGGTTGCCGATCAGGGTGGCGGAGCCTTGCACGTCCAGGGTCATGCGCTCGATGGCGCCCAGGGTTTCCTGGACGATATCGCGCCCCTCGCCCGCTGAAGAGGTGGCGTTCAGCGAGGCCTCACAGGTGCTGGCGGCATTGCGCGCGACTTCCTCCACGGCGCTGGTCATCTCGTTGACCGCGGTCGCGGCCTGCTCGATTTCATTGTTCTGCTTGGTCAGGCCGAGCGCGCTCTCCTCGGTCACGTTATTGAGCTCCTCGGCGGCGGACGCCAGTTGCGCGGATGAGCCGGAAATTTCCTGCAGGGTTTCCCGCAGTTTTCTCTGCATGGTGGCCATGGCTTGCAGCAAGCGGGCTGCTTCATCCGTGCCTGCGACGTGCACCACTTGGGTCAGGTTGCCTTCGGCGATGGCCTCGGCGGTGCGCAGGGCGCTGGCAATGGGCTCGGTAATGCTGCGAATCAGCATCCAGGCAAAGCCGGCGGTCAGCACGCTGGAGAAAATCAGCAGGCCGACCACCAGGTTGACGGCCGTCGAGTACTGCTGCGTGGCTTGTTTGTTGGTGTTCACGCTTTGCTCGATATTGAACTCGATCATCTGGTTCAGCAGTTCGTTGATGGCGTCGGAGTTGGTCTTCATCTCGCCATTGATCAGCGTGCGCAGCTCTTGGGTCTGACCGTTGCGCGACAAACTCAACATGCGTTGTTCAAACTGCTGAAATTTCGCCTGCAGGCTCTTGAACTTGGCATACCCCTCGCGCTCCTGAGGGCTGCTGATGGAGTTCTCGTAGGCGGGGCGCACGGCTTCCATCTGCTGGGTGCTGTTTGCCAGCTCATCGAGGGTCTCCTTCTGGTGCTCGGGTTCCTGGTCGAGCAGAAAGCGGTAGGACAACATGCGCTGGCGCAGGGTCTGTTCGTTGAATTCGCCGAGACCGATCAGGCTGGGAATGTTGTCGCGAGAGATGTCTTCAGCCGCGCCGCGGATCTGGTGCATCTGGATCAGGGCAAAGATGCCCAGGGCCAGCATCAGGCAGCCGATCAGGGCGAAGCCAAGGAACGCCCGTGGGCCGATGTTGATATTTCGCAAAGACATGGTGCCTACCTCACTCAGGAGGCGCGTTATGCGCGCCGGGTTTTTGTTTTTGTACGCAAGTCCAAAAACTATCGGGTTGGCCCATCAAAGCTTGATGCGTCCCGCGCACTTTCAGAAATATCCTACGAGGTGACGAGGCGTCAGGAACAACAGGGGCAAAACACAGTCTTTAACACTCGCCGGAAGGGTCAGAGCCAGGTTTATCAAGGCGTTGCGCCGGATAGCCCTGGCATCCGTGGTGACTTTTCTTTATCGTACGCGCCCTTTGAAAATGCTCGGAAAATCAAAATGTTGGAAGCATCCCTAAGCCAATTGGAACAGCTGGTCAGCGACCTGGTGCAACAGAACCAGGAACTGCTCGGCACGAACGAAACCCTGAAGAGCGAACTGGCTCAGGCCAAGGATGAAAACGAAAGCCTGCAACTGAGCCTGATGGAGCAGGAAGAGAAACAAGGCGCGACCGCCGCCCGTATCCAGGCCCTGGTCGAGCGCGTCAGCGCCGGTCCCGTTGGCGCATGATGCACGGCGCCGAAGGGGTAAAAGTCGTCTCGATTCTCGGTGAAACCTATTCGATCAAGGCGCCGGCCGGGGAAGAGCAGACCCTGCTGGACGCAGCCCTGATGTTGAAAGCCGCGTTGGCTGACACCAAGAAGAAATACCCATCGTTGATTGGCGACCGGTTGTTGGTGCTGGCGGCGATGAATCTGTGTTCGCAGCAGATCGAGATGCAAAAGCGCCACCAGCAGGAACTCAACCGTTACCAAGAGCAAGTCAGCGCCACGGTTGACGTCATCGCCAAGACCATCAACCAGGGTTGATGGGTTTGAGTACAACCAAAGAATAGATTGTCGATTAAGTTGTATACAATCGGCACGGCTGTTGCAGTGTTTCAGCCTCTTATTCTTTGGGGGTGCTCCATGCAGTTCTGGCGACGCAGTATTCAATGGCAACTGATTCTGGGCATGGGCACTGCCCTGCTGGTCAGTGTTCTGATCGTGGTTGGCCTCTATACCCTGGTGGTCAACCGCCTGGCCCAGAGCTACCTGCTGGAGCAGGCACTGCCGTCGAGCATCGAAGCGATGCGCAACGATATCGAACGGATTCTGGTGCAGCCGCTGACGGCGGCGAAGGACATCGCCGGCAACACAATGGTGCGTGATTGGCTGGCGGGGGGCGAAAACGTTGCTCAAACCGACAGCTTCGTCAGCTACCTGGAAGGTATCCGCGCCGAGCACCAGGCCTTCACCGCCCTGATCGCGGGCACCGCCAGCCACCACTACTACAACGAAAAAGGCCTGGACCGCACCCTCAGTCGGTCCAACCCCGCCGATTCCTGGTTCTACTCCTTCATCGACGGCGATTCGCCGCGCCTGCTCAATATCGACAACGACACCAGCACCGGCGAGCTGGCGCTGTTCATCGACCTCAAGGTGCGCCAGGCCGGCAAGGTGGTGGGCGTGGCCGGGCTGGGCCTGAGCATGCGCGAGCTGTCGGAGCTGATTCACAACTTCAGTTTTGGCGAGCGCGGCAAGGTGTTGCTGGTGCGAGATGACGGCCTGATCCAGGTTCACCCCGAGGCCCGGTTCAGCGGCAAACGCCAGTTGGCGCAGCAGATCGGCGAAGACGCGGCCAAGGCGGTGATGGGCCATCAAGGCCTGTCCAGCAGCCCCTTCGTCCGTGATGGCGAGGACTACCTGGCCTTCAGCCTGCCCCTGCGCGACCTGGGCTGGACCCTGGTGGCCGAAGTGCCCCGGGCGCAGATCTACGCCGAGGCCTGGCGTGCCCTGTGGCTGACCAGCGGCATCGGTTTGGCCGTGGCCCTGGCCTGCCTGTTATTGGTGGTGCTGCTGGCGCGTGGGCTGGTGCGGCCGATCCGCCAGGTAACAGCGGCGCTGGTAGCGATTGGTAGCGGTGGTGGCGATTTGACCCATCGCCTGGATGCCAGTCGTGCCGATGAGCTGGGGGACCTGGCCCGGGGCTTCAATCGTTTTCTGCAAAGCCAGCGCGACATGATCGGCGAAGTCCTGGCCACCAGCGAGCGCCTGCGTGCGGCCGTGGGCCAGGTGGCGCAGGTGGTGGATAACACCGCCCGGCGTTCCGGCCGCCAGCAGGAGATGACCGACATGGTGGCCACCGCCGTCCACGAAATGGGCCTGACCGTGCAGGACATCGCGCAGAACGCCGGCAACGCCGCGCTCGCCTCGCAGTCGGCACGGGACGAGGCGCTGCAGGCCCGGGATGTGGTGGGGGGATCGATCCGGCATATCCAGAGCCTGTCCGATGAGGTGGGGGTTGCCGCCGAGGCGGTGAGCGAACTGGCGACCCAGGTGGCTTCCATCGATCAGGTGCTGGCGGTGATTCGCAGTATTTCCGAACAGACCAACCTGCTGGCCCTGAACGCCGCCATCGAAGCGGCCCGGGCCGGTGACATGGGCCGTGGTTTCGCGGTGGTGGCCGATGAAGTGCGAACCCTGGCGCGGCGGACCCAGGCTTCCACCGATGAGATCCAGCACATGATCCAGCGCCTCAAGCAGGGCGCGGAGAACGCCGTGTCCTCCATGCACTCCGGGCAGGCGGCCACCGGCACCGGGGTCGAGTCGAGCCAGCGCACCGGGGCTTCCCTGACCGCGATTACCGGCCAGGTCGAGCGCATCAGTGACATGAACCATCAGGTGGCGACGGCCACCGAGGAACAGTCGGCGGTGACCGAGGAAATCAATCGCAATGTGCAGGGCATCTCCGACCTGGCGCGGGCCACGGCCAGTGAAGCGCAGGCCTGCCGCGAGGACTGCCAGACCCTGCAGCGCCTGGCGGATGACCTGGCGCGGCAGGTGGGAGGGTTCAAACTGGGGTGATCGAGTGCGCCAGGCTCAATGCCTCAGAGTCGGCGCCTCAGAGCCCGTACCTCAGAACCAGGCGTCCTGCATGGCCAGGCAGGTGTCATCCCGGGCTTCGAGCAGGGCCAGTTCATGATGGCAACCTGGTACTTCCCAGGTCAGGAAGTACCGCGCCGCCTGCAATTTGCCCTGGTAGAAATCACTGTCCGCCGGGTTGCCCTTGGCCAGCCCTTGTTCGGCGTGGATCGCCTGTTCCAGCCAGCGCCAGCCAATCACCGTGTGGCCGAAGGCTTTGAGGTACAGCGCCGAGTTGGCCAGGCTGCTGTTGACCCGGCCCTGGGCCAGGTCGCCGAGCAGGCCCAGGGTCACGCTTTGCAGGCGCGCCACCAGTTGCTCCAGGGGCTGGCGCAAGCGCGTCAGTGATTCATGGGCCTGGGCCCGTTCTGTGGTCTGGGCGATCAGGCGGATCAGCTGCTTCAGGCCGGCGCCGCCGTTCTGCGCCAGCTTGCGCCCCAGCAGGTCGAGGGACTGGATGCCGTGGGTGCCTTCGTGGATCGGGTTCAGGCGGTTGTCGCGGTAGTACTGCTCCACCGGGTATTCGCGGGTGTAGCCATGGCCGCCGAGGATCTGGATCGCCAGCTCATTGGCCTTGAGGCAAAACTCCGAGGGCCAGGATTTGACGATCGGCGTCAGCAGGTCCAGCAGTTCGTGGGCCTGCCTGCGTTCGGCCTCGCTGCCCAGGGTGGTGGTGTCATCGAACAGCCGCGCGGCGTACAGGCCCAGGTCGAACGCGCCTTCCACATAGGCCCTCTGGGTCAGCAGCATGCGCTTGACGTCGGCGTGCTGGATGATCGACACCGGTGCGGTGTTCGGGTCCTTGCTGTCCGGCAGGCGGCCCTGTGGTCGTTCGCGGGCGTACTCCAGGGAGTACAGGTAACCGGCATACCCGAGCATCACCGCGCCCATGCCGACGCCGATCCGGGCCTCGTTCATCATCTGGAACATATAGCTCAGGCCTTGGTGCGGCTTGCCCACCAGGTAGCCGACGCAGGCGCCGTTATCGCCGAAGTTCAGCGCGGTGGAGGTGGTGCCACGCCAGCCCATCTTGTGGAACAGCCCGGCCAGCAGCACGTCGTTGCGCGGGCCGAGGCTGCCGTCATCGTTGACCAGGAACTTGGGCACGATAAACAGCGAAATGCCCTTCACCCCGGCCGGTGCATCCGGCAGCTTGGCCAGGACCATGTGCACGATGTTTTCCGACAGCGGGTGATCGCCGCCGGAAATAAAGATCTTGTTGCCCTTGAGCCGGTAGCTGCCATCGGCCGCCGGTTCGGCGCGGGTGCGGATGTCCGACAGCGAAGAGCCGGCGTGGGGTTCGGTGAGGGCCATGGTGCCGAAGAAGCGGCCGTCGATCATCGGTTGCAGGAAGCGTTGCTTCTGCTCCTCGGTGCCGAAGCTCTCGATCAGGTTGGCCGCGCCCATGGTCAGGAACGGATAAGAGGTCGAGGCCGCGTTGGCCGCCTGGAAATGCGCAAAGCAGGCCTGGGACAGCAAGGTCGGCAGCTGCATGCCGCCAGCCTCGAAACTGCGGGCAGCATTGAGAAAGCCGGCCTCGAGGAAGGCATCGACGGCGGGTTTGACCTCGGGAATCAGAATCGCGGCGCCGTTCTCATAGCGCGGTTCGTTCTCGTCACCCTTGCGGTTGTGCGGGGCGAAGAACTTCTCGGCAATGCTGCGGGCGGTGCCAATGGCGGCATCGAACGTTTCGCGATTGTGTTCGGCAAACCGCTCGCGCTGGGTCAGGCCCTCGGCATCGAGGACTTCATACAGCTCGAAAGCCAGATTGCGGGAACTGAGCAGCGTCTCGGACATGGCGGCCTACCTGTAGAAAAGTATGCCGCGAGTGTAGGAAGGCTTATAAAAAGGGGGAAGGAAGATAGATGGGGGTGATGGGGCGGCACAAGCAGCAAGCAGCAGCGGCAAGTTGCAAGTTGCAAGCGGCAAGCTGCAAGAAAAAAGCAGCCCTGAACTGGACTGCTTCTCCTTGCCGCTTGCAGCTAAAAGCTTGCCGCTGCCCTTACCCTATGGTCATGAGGCTGGCGTTGCCGCCCGCCGCTGCGGTGTTGACGCTCAGTGCGCGCTCGATCACCAGGCGTTCCAGGGCTACCCCGGTTTCGCCCTGGGACAGGCCGTGCACGCCGACGATGGCGCCGGCACGCTTGGCCACTTGCTCGCACACCGCGCGCAACTGGTCGGAGTCGCCGTGGTGCAGCACGGCATCGATCAGCACCTCGTCCTTGGTCCAGTCGGCGACGCGCTGGATGCGGGCCTGGACCTCCTTCGGCAGGCGCGCATACAGCGCCTTGCCCGGTTCGCCTTCCGGCCATACCGCGCTGCCGCCCACGGCCAGTACCGCGGCCAGTTGCGTCAGCAGGTCGCCTTCGTCCTGGGCCAGGCACAGCACGTGTTCGCGGGGCAGGATCGCGTAGCTGTTGCGCTCACCGGTCGGGCCGGCCAGGGTCCGGGTGACGCCACTTTGCGATTGCGCCGCAAACTGCACGCAGAGCGCACGCAGTTCCGCCAGCTGATTGCTTTCGGCCCAGGCTTGCAGGGCGCCCAGCGGTTTGCTCATGGCGTCGCGCAGGCGCACATCCGGTGCGCTCAGGGCGTCGCCACGGGCGAACGACTGCTCGATGGCGTCCACTGGGCGGGTCGACAGCAGGCGGTACAGGTACAGCGGACCACCGGCTTTCGGGCCGGTGCCCGACAGGCCTTCGCCGCCGAACGGTTGCACGCCGACCACGGCGCCGACGATGTTGCGGTTGACGTAGACGTTACCGGCATGGACGTTGTCGATCACCTTGGCGATGGTCTCGTCGATGCGGGTGTGCACGCCCAGGGTCAAGCCGTAGCCCGAGGCGTTGATCTGGGCGATCAACTGGTCGATCTCTTTGCGCTTGTAGCGCACCACGTGCAGCACCGGACCGAAGATCTCCCGTTGCAGCTCGTCGAAGCTTTCCAGCTCGATCAGGGTCGGCATGACGAAGGTGCCGCGCTTGATTTCTTCGCCGTCGGCAATCGCCACCTGGTACACGTTGCGACCTTTGTCGCGCATGGCCTGGATGTGTTTCTCGATGCCGGCCTTGGCTTCGGCGTCGATCACCGGGCCGATGTCCACCGACAGGCGCTCCGGGTTGCCCAGGCGGCATTCAGCCATGGCGCCCTTGAGCATTTCGATCACGCGGTCTGCCGAATCTTCCTGCAGGCACAGTACGCGCAGGGCCGAGCAGCGCTGGCCGGCGCTGTCGAAGGCCGAGGACACGACGTCGATGACCACTTGTTCGGTCAGCGCCGAGGAGTCGACGATCATTGCGTTCTGGCCGCCGGTTTCGGCGATCAGCGGAATCGGCCGGCCCTGGTTGTCCAGGCGCCCGGCGACGTTGCGTTGCAGCAGGCGCGCCACTTCGGTGGAACCCGTGAACATCACGCCTTTGACCCGATCGTCGCCGACCAGGCGGGCGCCGACGGTTTCGCCGCGGCCCGGCAGCAGTTGCAGCACGCCTTCGGGAATTCCGGCTTCGAGCAGAATGCGCACGGCTTGGGCCGCCACCAGCGGGGTTTGCTCGGCAGGCTTGGCCAATACCGGGTTACCGGCAGCCAGTGCGGCGGCCACCTGACCACTGAAGATGGCCAGCGGGAAGTTCCACGGGCTGATGCAGACCACCGGGCCCAGTGGGCGGTGGGCATCGTTGGTGAAGTCGTTGCGAGCCTGTACCGCGTAGTAGCGCAAAAAGTCCACGGCTTCACGCACTTCGGCGATGGCGTTGGCAAAGGTCTTGCCGGCTTCGCGGGCCAGCAGGCCCATCAGCGGCTGGATCTCGCCTTCCATCAGGTCGGCGGCGCGTTCCAGGATCGCGGCGCGTTCGGCGGGCGGGGTCGCCTGCCAGATCGGGCCTGCGTTGATCGCGCACTGCAGCGCATTGTCGACGTCTTCGACCGTGGCTTCCTGGACGTGGCCGACCACGTCGCGCAGGTCCGATGGGTTGAGCACCGGGGCAGGCGCTTCGGTGCTGGACGCGCAGCCCAGCATCGGCGCGGCTTTCCAGTTGTTGTGGGCGGTGGCCAGCAAGGCGCAGGACAGCGACGCCAGGCGGTGTTCGTTGGCCAGGTCGATGCCCGCCGAGTTGGCGCGCTCGCTGCCGTACAGGTCGCGCGGCAATGGAATACGCGGGTGCGGCAGGCCGAAGCCGCCTTCCAGCGTCGCCATTTGCTCGATGCTGGCCACTGGATCGGCCACCAGCTCCTGGATCGAAATCGACTGGTCGGCAATCCGGTTGACGAACGAGGTGTTGGCGCCGTTTTCCAGCAGGCGACGGACCAGGTAGGCCAGCAGGGTTTCATGGGTGCCCACCGGTGCGTAGACGCGGCATGGACGGTTCAACTTGCCTTCGGCAACCTTGCCCACCACTTGCTCGTACAGCGGTTCGCCCATGCCGTGCAGGCACTGGAACTCGTACTGGCCGGGGTAATAGTTCTGCCCGGCGATGTGGTAGATGGCCGACAGGGTGTGGGCGTTGTGGGTAGCGAACTGCGGGTAGATGACTTCCGGCACCGACAACAGCTTGCGTGCGCAGGCGATGTAGGAAACATCGGTGTAGACCTTGCGGGTGTAGACCGGGTAGCCCTCCAGGCCTTCGACCTGGGCGCGCTTGATTTCGCTGTCCCAGTACGCGCCTTTTACCAGGCGGATCATCAGGCGATGGCGGCTGCGGCGCGCGAGGTCGATCACGTAGTCGATCACATACGGGCAGCGTTTCTGGTAGGCCTGGATCACAAAGCCGATACCGTTCCAGCCGGTCAGTTGTGGCTCGAAGCACAGGCGCTCCAGCAGGTCGAGGGACAGCTCCAGGCGGTCGGCTTCTTCGGCGTCGATGTTCAGGCCGATGTCGTATTGCTTGGCCAAGAGGGTCAGCGACAGCAGGCGCGGGTACAGCTCGTCCATCACGCGCTCGTACTGGGCGCGGCTGTAACGTGGGTGCAGGGCCGAGAGCTTGATCGAGATGCCCGGGCCTTCATAAATGCCGCGACCGTGGGACGCCTTGCCGATCGAATGGATGGCCTGCTCGTAGGAAGCGAGGTATTTCTGCGCGTCGTGTTCGGTGAGTGCCGCTTCACCGAGCATGTCGTAGGAATAGCGGAAGCCCTTGGCTTCGAACTTGCTGGCGTTGGCCAGGGCTTCGGCGATGGTTTCGCCGGTGACGAACTGTTCGCCCATCAGGCGCATGGCCATGTCGACGCCCTTGCGGATCATCGGCTCGCCGCTCTTGCCGATGATGCGGCTCAGGGACGAGGTCAGGCCGGCTTCGTTGTGGGTGGCCACCAGTTTGCCGGTCAGCAGCAGGCCCCAGGTGGCCGCGTTGACGAACAGCGACGGGCTGTTGCCCAGGTGCGGCTGCCAGTTGCCGGTGCTGATCTTGTCGCGGATCAGCGCGTCACGGGTGCCCTTGTCGGGGATGCGTAGCAGCGCTTCGGCCAGGCACATCAGGGCCACGCCTTCCTGGGACGACAGGGAAAACTCCTGCAACAGGCCCTGAACGATACCGGCACGGCCGCCGGCGCTCTTCTGGTTACGCAGTTTTTCTGCAATCGACGACGCCAGCTTGTTGGTGGCTTCGGCCATGGCGGCCGGCAGGCGGGCCTGCTCGATCAGCATCGGCACCACTTCCGGTTCCGGACGGCGGTAGGCGGCGGTGATCGAGGCACGCAGCACCGATTGCGGGAGGATGCTTTCGGCGAATTCGAGGAAGCACTGGTGCGCGTGGTCGAGTTGCACCTCGCCGGCTTCGTCGCCCTCGGTGCGGATCGAACCGCTGAGCTCAGTCAGGGTTGCACCACCCTCGAGTTTTTCCAGGTAATTGAAAATTGCCTGCTTGATCAGCCAGTGCGGTGTGCGATCAATCGAGGTCGCGGCCGCCTTCAGGCGCTCGCGGGTCGGGTCATCGAGTTTGACCCCAAGGGTGGTGGTAGCCATATTTTTATCCTCATGTTTGCCACGACTGCGTGGCATCAGCTGGGCGCAAGATTAGCCGGGCGCCGAAAGAGGTGCAACCGGGTGCAACCCTTTTTTTGTCGGACAAATACGCAGCTCATCAGGAAAAAAATTCCAGTTGCCCGGGCGTGATCGCAGTTGGTGCTTTTCATTCTGAAAATCAGGCTTTTTGCTCCAAAAGGGAGCAAGAAATGGGTTATTACGGAATAAATTCACTAGGTGCAACTAATTCCCAAGAAACTGGTTGCACCCTATTTGGGTTGTTGAATAGGATTCGCGCCCAAGGTGCAACCGTCTCACAAGGGCGATTCACCGGCCGATGGCTTTCCTGGGGAAACATCGGTCATAAATGCGCGGAACACCCCATCGTCTGTCAGACGTACACGTTTGGCGGTGAAGAATGACCGCAGCACCATAAAAACAAAGCCAGGGCGTAACTCAATGAGTGCAAGCAATCCAACCTTGATCACCTTCGTGATCTACATCGCAGCAATGGTGCTGATCGGCTTCATGGCCTATCGCTCTACCAATAACCTTTCCGACTACATTCTGGGCGGCCGCAGCCTGGGCAGCGTGGTCACCGCGCTTTCCGCCGGTGCCTCGGACATGAGCGGCTGGTTGTTGATGGGCCTGCCAGGTGCCATCTATATGTCGGGCCTGTCGGAAAGCTGGATCGCCATCGGCCTGATCATCGGCGCCTACCTGAACTGGCTGTTCGTGGCCGGTCGCCTGCGGGTGCAGACCGAACACAACGGCGATGCCTTGACCCTGCCGGACTATTTCTCCAGTCGTTTCGAGGATAAAAGCGGTCTGCTGCGGATCATTTCCGCGGTCGTGATCCTGGTGTTCTTCACCATCTACTGCGCTTCGGGCATCGTGGCCGGCGCCCGTCTGTTCGAAAGCACCTTCGGCATGTCCTACGAGACCGCGCTGTGGGCCGGCGCTGCCGCGACTATCGCCTACACCTTCGTTGGCGGTTTCCTGGCGGTGAGCTGGACCGACACCGTACAAGCCACGTTGATGATCTTCGCCCTGCTGCTGACGCCGATCATCGTGCTGCTGGCCACCGGTGGCGTCGACACCACCTTCCTGGCCATCGAGGCCCAGGACCCCAGCAACTTCAACATGCTGAAAAACACCACCTTCATCGGCGTGATCTCGCTGTTGGGTTGGGGCCTGGGCTACTTCGGCCAGCCGCACATCCTGGCGCGCTTCATGGCGGCGGATTCGGTGAAATCGATCGCCAATGCCCGTCGCATCTCCATGACCTGGATGATCCTGTGCCTGGGCGGCACCGTGGCGGTGGGCTTCTTCGGCATCGCCTACTTCTCGGCGCACCCGGAAGTGGCCGGCCCTGTGACCGAGAACCACGAGCGTGTGTTCATCGAACTGGCCAAGCTGCTGTTCAACCCGTGGATTGCCGGTGTCCTGCTGTCGGCCATCCTGGCGGCGGTCATGAGCACCCTGAGCTGCCAGTTGCTGGTGTGCTCCAGCGCCCTGACCGAGGACTTCTACAAGGCCTTCCTGCGTAAAAACGCTTCCCAGGTCGAGCTGGTGTGGGTCGGTCGGGCCATGGTGCTGCTGGTGGCCCTGGTTGCCATCCTCATGGCCGCCAACCCGGAAAACCGCGTACTGGGTCTGGTCAGCTACGCCTGGGCCGGCTTCGGCGCTGCCTTCGGTCCTGTGGTGCTGATCTCGGTGCTGTGGAAAGGCATGACCCGTGACGGCGCGTTGGCGGGGATCATTGTCGGTGCGGCCACGGTGATTCTGTGGAAACACTTCGACACCATGGGCCTGTACGAAATCATCCCGGGCTTTATCTTCGCCAGCCTGGCGATCTTCCTGGTCAGCAGCAAAGGTCGCCCTACGGCGGGCATGCTGCAACGCTTTGACGCTGCGGAAAAAGACTTCAAGCTCAATCGCTGACGGCCACGAGCCAAGGCTCGTTACCCTCGGATAAGAAACGGCCCGCTACCTTCTGGTAGCGGGCCGTTTTTTTAGGCCAGGCTCAGGGCCTGGTCGAGGTCGGCAAGGATGTCTTCGATGGCTTCGATGCCCACCGAGAGGCGGATCATTTCCGGTTTGACCCCGGCCTTGGCCTGCTCCTGCTCATTCATCTGGCGATGGGTGGTGGAGGCCGGGTGACAGGCCAGGGACTTGGCGTCGCCGATGTTCACCAGGCGCTTGAAGATCTGCAGCGCATCGTAGAAACGTACGCCGGCTTCATAACCGCCCTTGAGGCCGAACGAGAGAATCGCCGACGGCTTGCCCTTCATGTACTTCTGCGCGAGCTCGTGGTGCGGGTGGTCCGGCAGCCCGGCGTAGCTGACCCAGGCCACCTGGGCATGCTGCTGCAGGAACTGCGCGACCTTGAGCGCGTTCTCGGTGTGGCGTTCCATGCGCAGGGCCAGGGTCTCCAGGCCTTGCAGCAGCAGGAAGGCGTTCATCGGCGCCAGGGCTGCGCCGGTGTTGCGCAGCGGCACGGTACGGGCGCGGGCGATAAAGGCGGCCGGGCCGAATTTCTCGGTGTAGACCACGCCGTGGTAGGCCGGCTCCGGGGTGTTGAGGCTGGCGAATTTTTCCGGGTGGTCGGCCCAGGGGAAGGTGCCGCTGTCGACAATCACCCCGCCCAGGGAGTTGCCGTGGCCGCCGACGTACTTGGTCACCGAGTGCACCACGATATCGGCGCCGAACTGGATCGGCTTGCACAAAATCGGCGTGGCCACGGTGTTGTCCACCATCAGCGGCACGCCACGGGCGTGGGCGGCCTGGGCCAGGCCTTCGAGGTCGACGATGTTGCCGGCCGGGTTGCCGATGCTTTCGCAGTACACCAGCTTGGTCTTGTCGTCGATCAGCTCGGCAATCGCCTCGGCCGAATCATCCCGGGCAAAACGCACCTCGACGCCGAAGCTGGGCAGCAGGTGGGCGAACAGGGTATAGGTGCCGCCGTACAGCTGCGGGGTGGAGACAATATTGTCGCCGGCCCGGGTCAGGGTCTGGATCGCATAGTGGATCGCTGCGCTGCCTGCCGCCACCGCCAACCCGGCAATCCCGCCTTCGAGGGCCGCCATGCGCTGCTCCAGCACATCGTTGGTGGGGTTCATGATGCGGGTGTAGATATTGCCCGGCACATCGAGGTTGAACAGGTCCGCGCCATGCTGCGCGTTATCGAACTCGAAGGCCACGTTCTGGTAGATCGGCACGGCCACGGCCTTGGTGGTTGGGTCTGATTTGAATCCATGGTGCAGCGCAATCGTTGCGTCTTTCATAAGTGGCTCGACCTCCTTGGCTTGCATTGGTTTTTTTGTAGGGCCTGAATGTAATGCCTTCGCAGCGCACAGGTCGAACTGGCATTAGAATTTTTTTTCACCCCGGCCCCGGTTTGCGGCATAAGCCAGGGGCTGCGCGGCGTGACCTGACGACGGCGCGTGTACAAGGTAAACTTCGCCCCCTGCGCAGGAGCAACCATGAACTATCGTCACGCCTTCCACGCCGGCAACCACGCCGACGTCTTCAAACACCTGACCCTGACCCGCCTCATCGCCCTGATGTCGCGCAAGGAGCAGCCGTTCGCTTACCTCGACAGCCACGCCGGCATTGGTCTGTACGACCTTCAGGGCGACCAGGCGTCGCGTACCGGCGAGTACCTGGAGGGCATTGCCCGGTTGTGGGGCGAGCAGGACCTGCCGCCGCTGACCGACGATTACATGGACCTGCTGCGCACGATGAACCCGGATGGCCAATTGCACTATTACCCGGGCTCCCCGGAGCTGGCGCGCCGCCTGACCCGCCCTCAGGACCGGGTGCTGCTCAACGAGAAGCACCCTGAAGACGGGCAATTGCTCAAGGACAACATGAAGGGTGATCGTCGGGTGGCGGTGCACCTGGGCGAAGGCTGGCACGTGGCGCGGGCCCTGCTGCCGGTGGCCGAGAAGCGTGCATTGATGCTGATCGATCCGCCCTTCGAGCAACTGGACGAAATGCAGCGTTGCGCGGCGTCGCTCAAGGAAGCCATTGGCCGCATGCGCCAGACCGTGGCGGCCATCTGGTACCCGGTCAAGGATCAGCGCATGTTGCGCCGCTTCTACCAGGACCTGGCCGGCACCGGCGCCCCCAAGCTGTTGCGCGTGGAGTTGCTGGTGCACCCGCTGGACACCCCCAACAGCCTCAACGGTTCCGGCCTGGCCATCGCCAACCCGCCATGGGGCCTGGAGGAAGAGCTGCGGGAACTGCTGCCATGGCTGTCGAAAAAACTCGGTCAGACCCAGGGCGGCTGGCAGATGGATTGGTTGATAGCTGAGTAGCAGTGGCTAGCTTGAAGCGGCAAGCGGCAAGCCTGGGCTCAACCGCTTGCAACTTGCCGCTTGTAGCTGTTCTTGACGTGCAGTTGCTTCAGATGGGGCAAGTGACCCCAGTGCCACCGATGCCGCAGTAGCCGGCGGGATTTTTCGCCAGGTATTGCTGGTGGTAGGCCTCGGCAAAGTAGACGGTCGGGGCTTCTTCGATTTCAGTGGTGATGGTGCCCAGGCCGGCCTTGGTCAGTTCTTCCTGATAGGCCTGTGCACTGGCTTTTGCCGCCGCCAACTGTTCTGGCGTGGTGGCATAGATCACCGAGCGGTACTGGCTGCCGATGTCATTGCCCTGGCGCATGCCCTGGGTCGGGTTATGCAGTTCCCAGAACATTTTCAGCAGGTCTTCGTAGCGGGTTTTGGCCTGGTCGTAGACCACCAGCACCACTTCGCTGTGGCCGGTCAGGCCCGAGCAGACTTCTTCATAGGTCGGATTGGGCGTCAGGCCGCCGGCATAGCCGACCACCGTGCTGACCACGCCGTCGTGCTGCCAGAAGCGGCGTTCCGCGCCCCAGAAGCACCCCAGGCCAAAGATCGCGAAGCCCACATCGTCGAGGAATGGGCCCAGCAGCGGGTTGCCATTGACGAAATGGGTTTCGGGCAGGTTCATCGGGGTTTCGCGGCCAGGTAGAGCTTGTTCTTTAGTCGGTAGCACGTTTTTGTTCACCAGGATTTCCGAGCGCAGAACCATGATTCAGTCCTCTCAGTCAGGTTGGGGAGTCAGTTACAGAATAGACACGCAGTTTGCCCGAGTGTTACAGCGCTGTCAGGCGATTGGGCCGCGCGGGTAGCGTTTGAGCTTGTCGATCAGCTCGGAACCGGGGATCGGACGGTCGAACAGGTAGCCCTGGCCGACGTCGCAACGGTGGCGGCGCAGGAAGGCCAGTTGCTCGGCCGTCTCGATGCCTTCGGCCACCACCTTGAGTTTCAGGTTGTGGGCCATGGCGATCACCGCTGAAGTGATCTCCATATCGTCCTGATTGTCGGGGATTTCGTGGATAAAGCTGCGATCGATCTTGATGATGTCGATCGGGAATTTCTTCAGGTAGCTCAGGGACGAATAGCCGGTGCCGAAGTCGTCCATGGCCAGGGTCAGGCCGAGCTTTTTCAGCTGGTCCAGTTGCTGGTGGGTGTCTTCCGTGGCTTCCAGCAGCAAGCCCTCTGTCAGTTCGAGCTCCAGCAGCGAAGAGGGCAGTTGCTCCTCCTTGAGAATGCTGGCGATCGAGGCCACGAGGTCCGGGTCGGAAAACTGCTTGGGTGATAGGTTGATCGCCACCTGCAGGTTGCCCAGGCCCGCTGCGGTCAGTTGCTTGCTCATGCGGCAGGCCTGGCGCGCGATCCACTTGCCGATGGGGATGATCAGGCCGGTCTCTTCAGCCACGCTGATGAACTGGTCCGGGCGGATCATGCCTTTTTCCGGGTGGTTCCAGCGCAGCAGGGCTTCCATCCCCAGCAACCGGCCGCTGCGCAGGCAGAGCTTGGGTTGGTAGAACACGTCGAGTTCGTTCTGGGTCAGGGCGCGGCGCAGGTTGTTTTCCACGAACAGCTTGTAGCTGGCCTCGGCGTTCAGTGCTTCGGTGAACACCTGCACCTGGTGCTTGCCGTTGGCCTTGGCCTTGTGCAGGGCCAGGCCGGCGTTGCGCATCAGGGTTTGCGGGTCGCGCCCGTGCAGCGGCGCGCAGGCCAGGCCCACGGAGCCGGTGACGCTGATCAGCTGGTTGTCGACGAACATCGGCTTGTCCAGGGTCGTCAGCAACTGGCTGGCAATCAGTTGGCCGGCCTCCAGGCTGGTGTCATCCAGCAGCACCGCGAACTCGTTGCTGGCGAAGCGCGCCAGGCTGCCGCTCGGGCTCAGGCTGTTGCGCAGGCGGCGGGCCAGGCTGATCAGCAGTTTGTCGCCGGTCTGGTGGCCGAGGCTGTCGTTGATCCGCTTGAAGTTGTCGATGTCCACCAGCAGCAGGCTGATGGGGGTGTTGCTGTCGCGGGCGAAACGTTCGTCAAGGTTGCGGATAAAGGCCGGACGGTTGCCCAGGTTGGTCAGGTTGTCGGTGTACGCCAGGCGCTCGATGCGCTGCTGGGCCAGCTTGGCCTGGGTGATGTCTTCGTAGATGCCGATGTAGTGGGTCAGCTCGCGGTTGTCGCCGTAGACCTTGGAGATCGACAGCTGACCCCAGTAGGGTTCCAAGTTCTTGCGGCGGCTCTTGAACTCGCCTTGCCAGCTGTTGCTCTGGGCCAGGCTGGACGGCGCGTCGAACAGCAGCTCGCTGAGGTTTTCCAGAGCCGGCAGTTCCGACAGCCGATGGCCGTGGACTTCCTCGGTGCTGTACTGGGTGATCGCGGTGAAACTGGGGTTGACGTACTCCACCACGCCATCGCAATTGACCAGCAAAAACGCGTTGGCGCTTTGCTCCACGGCACGCTGGAACAGGTGCAGGGCGCTGGTGGCGGTGCGACGGTTGTGATTGTTGATGACCTGGGCGAACTGATCGGCCAGCTCGCCGGCAAAGGCGATCTCGTCAGACTGCCAGGCCCGGGTCACGCCGGTCTGTTCCAGGCACAGCACGCCGACCACCTGGCCGTCGATACGAATGCTTGCGTCGAGCATCGCATTCACGTCGCGGGGCCTGAGGCTTTCTGCCATCTCGCGGGTGCGCGGATCGCGCATGGCGTTGTGCGCATCGATGGCGCGGCAGCTGTGCAGGGCCTCCAGGTAATCCGGAAAACCACTGGCGTCGATGTTCTCGGGGATCCGGTATTCCTGGGTCGCGCGGGTGTACGCGGCGATCGGTTTCAACAGCTGGTCTTCGAGGTTCCAGATGCTCGCGCAGTCGATCTCGTAGATGTCACAGGCGCAGCGGGTGATCAGCTCGGCGGCTTCCTTCAGCGAGTTGCCGGAGCTGTAGCGCTGGCGCGTCAGGAGCAGGATCAGGTCCTGCTGGGCGCGTACCCGGTCCAGGTGCTGCAGCTGTTCCTGCTGGGCGCGCTGGTTGAGTTCCAGGGCGATCTGCAGGCGGCTGTTCTGGGTTTCCAGGTCCTGGGTGGGCAGTGTCGGGGCGTCGCTGAACAGGCCGTCGACCACCAGCAGGTAGCCGCGCAACAGGTGGCGATTGTGCTGTTTGTAGGCTTCGCCCAGCTCCAGCAGGCTCAACGGGCCTTCGACGGTATGCAGGGTGTAGCGCACCAGATAGTGCGGGCTGTGGGTCAGTTGCTGCTGGATGGCGTCGTGCAGCTGATAGCGCGCTTCAGGCTCCATCAGGCTGGCGTAGGGGGCGCCGACCAGGGCACAGAGCTCGACCGCCGGCAGGCCGAATTGGCGTTCGCAATTGGGATCGAGAAACAGTAGCGCCCAGCTAGCTTCGTTCAGCCGTTCGAAACGCAGCATGCCGAGCCGGGAAGGCACGGGCAACTGCGTCACTACCTCGGCCACCATACGGCTGGCGGCATCGGGTTGGCTTTTCATTGAGAAACTCGCTTCGAAAATGCTGATCGCGCTGGGCTCGCGCCCTCTTCACTGTTGTCTGCGGCAAGGTTGCATCATGCGGCACTTACTGACAAGAGAGATGAAGGCTAAGTGCTATAAGAATCTATCGGCAGCGGTCAGGATTTCTGCACACTTATCGCGTGCCGTTTGGCGCCAGGCTCTGGCCTGGCTGCTGCGCCGATGTGCAGGCAAAAAAAGCCCCGCCAAATTGGCGGGGTTGAGGTACGAGCGTGGCGCTCGGAAAACAGTGCGAATCGGCTCTCCCGTGACAGGAGAGCCGATCGGCTTACAGCAGGATGGTGCGGATGTCGGCCAGCAGGTCGCTCAGGCGCTTGGTGAAGCGTGCCGCAGCGGCGCCATTGATCACACGGTGATCGTAGGACAGCGACAGCGGCAGCATCAGCTTGGGCTGGAAGGCTTTACCGTCCCAGACCGGCTGGATGGTGGCCTTGGAAACACCGAGGATCGCCACTTCCGGCGCGTTGACGATCGGCGTGAAGCCGGTGCCGCCAATGTGCCCGAGGCTGGAGATGGTGAAGCAGGCGCCCTGCATGTCGTCGGCCGAAAGTTTCTTGGTCCGGGCTTTTTCAGCCAGGGCCGCAGCTTCGGCAGCCAGTTGCAACAGGCTCTTCTGATCGACGTTCTTGATCACCGGTACCAGCAGGCCATCAGGGGTGTCGACCGCGAAGCCGATGTTGACGTACTTCTTGCGGATGATCGCCTTGCCGCTAGGGGCCAGCGAGCTGTTGAAGTCCGGCAGTTCCTTGAGCAGGTGTGCACAGGACTTGAGCAGCAACGGCAGCACGGTCAGCTTGACGCCCGCCTTCTCGGCGACGGCTTTCTGGGCCACGCGGAAGGCTTCCAGCTCGGTGATATCAGCCGAGTCGAATTGGGTCACGTGCGGCACGTTCAGCCAGCTGCGGTGCAGGTTGGCGGCGCCAGCCTGCATCAGGCGGGTCATCGGTACTTCTTCGATCTCGCCGAAGCGGCTGAAGTCCACGACCGGGATCGGCGGGATGCCAGCACCGCCGGTTGCGCCGGCCGCTGCCGGTGCTTCCTTGGCTTTCTGCAGCATGGCCTTGACGTAGACCTGCACGTCTTCTTTCAGCACGCGACCGTGTGGACCGCTGGCGCTGACGCCGCTCAGGTCGACGCCGAACTCGCGGGCCAGTTGGCGAACCGCTGGGCCTGCGTGAACCTTGGCGCCCGGCTTGG
>NZ_ATLP01000077.1:0-15932 GCF_000416215.1 Pseudomonas sp. CF161 | reverse complement strand
ACCTTGCAGGCACCTCGTCCTGCTCCCGCTTAAAGCTTGAAGCTTGCCGCTGCTCCCCCTGCCATTGATCAGTCGTATGGGAAATCCTGTCCTGGTGAGCAGGTAGTTTTTGGTATGGTGCAGCTCGTTTTTTAATGGACTTGAGTTACCCGCACGGATCCGCGCGCACCTTCATGTCACGAGAAGCTGTAGAAATGCCCGAAGCGATACCGATCAAAGACCACGAAAAAGAAACCCGCCTGGTCAACAAGCGCCTGCTCGCCTGCGCTCTGTTTGTCGTAGCCATCAGCTGCACCCTGGTCGGTCGCCTGTATTTCCTGCAGGTGGTGGAGTTCGACTACCACTCCACCGTCTCTGAAAACAACCGCGTGCACGTGCTGCCGATCACCCCGACCCGGGGCCTGATCTATGACCGCAATGGTGTGGTGCTGGCCGACAACCGTCCCAGTTTCAACCTGACCATCACCCGCGAACGCACCACCGACCTCAAGGGCGAGCTGGACCAAGTGGTCGAGTTGCTGCACTTGCCGGCCGAGGATCGTACGCTGTTCGACAAAGAGATGAAGCAGGCGCGCCACCCCTTTGTGCCGGTCACGCTGTTTTATGAGCTGACTGAAGAGCAGATCGCCGTATTGGCGGTCAACGAGTACCGCCTGCCTGGCCTCGACGTTGAAGCGCAGTTCGTGCGCCATTACCCGATGGGCGCGCACTTTGCCCATTCCATCGGCTATGTCGGGCGCATCAACGAGAAAGAGGCCAAGACTCTGGACTCGGTGGAGTACCGGGGCACCCAGTCGATCGGCAAGACCGGTATCGAGCGCTTCTACGAATCCGAGCTGCACGGCCATGTCGGCTATGAAGAGGTCGAGACCAACGCCCAGGGGCGGGTGATGCGCGTGCTCAAACACACCGACCCGATCCCGGGCAAGAGCATCGTGCTCAGCCTCGACGTGAAGCTCCAGGAGGCCGCTGAAGAGGCCTTGGGCGATCGCCGCGGCTCGGTGGTCGCTCTCGACCCGGAAACCGGCGAGGTGCTGGCCATGGTCAGCAAGCCGAGCTTTGACCCCAACCTGTTCGTGACCGGGATCAGTTTCAAGGAATACGCGGCGCTGCATGACTCCATCGACCGCCCGCTATTCAATCGCGTTCTTCGCGGCCTCTACGCGCCGGGCTCAACCATCAAGCCCGAGGTGGCGATTGCCGGCCTCGACAGCGGTGTGGTCACGGCGTCGACCCGGGTCTTCGATCCGGGCTATTACCAACTGCCGGACTTCGACCACAAGTACCGCAACTGGAACCACAGCGGTGACGGCTGGGTGGACATGGATGCGGCAATCATGCGTTCCAACGACACCTACTTCTACGACCTGGCGCACAAGCTCGGCATCGATCGCCTGCACGACTACATGGCGATGTTCGGCCTGGGGGAGAAGGTCTCCCTGGACATGTTCGAAGAGTCGGCCGGGCTGATGCCGTCCCAGGCCTGGAAGCGCGCCACGCGCCGCCAGCCGTGGTTCCCGGGTGAGACGGTGATCCTTGGCATCGGACAGGGCTATATGCAGGTCACACCGCTGCAGTTGGCCCAGGCCACCGCGCTGATCGCCAACAAGGGCATCTGGAACCGTCCACACCTGGCGCGCACCATCGACGGCGTGGCACCGGTGGACGAACACCCGATGCCGAACATCCTGCTCAAGGACCCGCGTGACTGGGAGCAGGTCAACCATGGCATGCAGATGGTGATGCACGACCCACGGGGCATTGCGCGGGCCGCAGCGGCCGGTGCGCAGTACCGGATTGCCGGCAAGAGTGGTACGGCGCAGGTGGTGGCGATTAAGCAGGGCGAGCGTTACAACCGCCTCAAGACCCGCGAGCGTAACCGGGACAACGCCTTGTTCGTCGGCTTCGCCCCGGCCGAACATCCGAAGATCGTGATTTCGGTGATGATCGAAAACGGCGAGGCCGGTGGCCGCGTCGCCGGCCCTGTGGTGCGGCAGATCATGGACGCTTGGCTGCTCGACCAGGATGGCCACCTGAAACCGCAATACGCCAGCCCGGCCAAGCCTGCGGCCCCGCCCCACGTCTGAGTCACTTGAGCATCAGGCTTCCCGGCACCTGCTCACGAATGCTGAGCATGTGCTGGATGCTGTCGAGGAATACGGTCTCGGCCTGGCTCATCTTCTGCTCGCGGTTCCACAGCAGCTGGATATCGAAATCCACCACCCCTTCCTCCGGCGGCAGGCGCCACAGCAGGCCTTGCTCGACGTCACGTCGCACCAGGTGGATCGGCAGGCAGCCGATGCCGAACCCGGCGCACACCAGGCGGTAAATTTCCTCGAAACTGGTGGAAGACGCGACGATCTTGCCGGTAAAACCCTGCTGGTCACGGAACAGGGTCAAGGGTGAAAGGTTGCCGCCCAACTGGTCACTGGTGAAGCTGACAAAGTGCTCCGCGGCCAGTTGCTCCAGGGTCAGGCCGCGCTGGCCGAACAGCCGATGGCGCTGGCCGCAGAAGTAGGCGTAGCGCTCGCGAAACAGCACCCGCTGCTCCAACCGTGGCTGGGGCAGACGGCACAGGCCCAGCCCCAGGGTGGCGGTCTTTTGCAGCAGCGAGCTGATGATGTCCGAACTGCCCATGACGTCCACTTCCAACTCGATCTTGGGGTGGGTTTCATGGAAGTCGGCGAGGAACTCGTCGTAATGCTGGGCCTGCACCCCGCTGACGGTGAGGATGCGCACCTTGCCCACCAGATCGTCATGGCGGCTCTCCACCACCGACCCCAGGCGCGAGATATCGCCGTAGATATCGGCCGCAATGCGCAGTACTTCCTCGCCGGTTTCCGTCAACTCAAAGCGCCGTCCACTGCGCGCAATCAAGACACACTCGAGCTGCTCCTCCAGGCGCTTGAGGGCCTGGCTCACGGCGGACTGGGTGATGTGCAGGCGCGCAGCGGCGCGGCTCATGCTGCCTTCCTGACCGATGACCAGGTAGGTGCGCAGCAGATTCCAGTCCAGCCGATCGTTGAGAAAACGGCGACCGACCCAAGGGTTGGGCGCAGGGTTGGCAGTGGGCATCGACCCTCCAGGTAGTAGCCAGGCTAATAGTAAAGATAAGGATTTGAAAATTGACTAATCCTGGCACGGCGGCGATAAAGCCCACAAGCGCCACAGAGCGCCACCCGGATTAGTTCTTCAGTACCTGCCCAAAAAACTACAACTACAGGGTCCTTGCATGCACACCACCCCTCAGCCGCGTCGAGCCGCGGCGGCTGCCTTTATTGGCACCACCATCGAGTTCTACGATTTCTACATCTACGCCACGGCGGCGGCCCTGGTCCTCGGGCAAGTGTTCTTTCCCAGCACCGACCCGGTGATGAGCACCTTGGCCGCGTTTGGCAGCTTTGCCGTGGGGTTTATCGCGCGGCCCATGGCGGGCATGGTCTTCGGGCACCTGGGCGACCGCCTCGGACGCAAAAAGATGCTGCTGGTGACCATGGCCCTGATGGGCCTGGCCACCACCGGCATCGGCTTGCTGCCCAGCTATGCCAGCGTCGGTATCTGGGCACCGATCAGCCTGATCGTGCTGCGCATCATCCAGGGCATCTCGGTCGGAGGCGAGTGGGGCGGGGCGGTGCTGATGGCCAGCGAACATGCGCCGGCCAGGCGCAAGACCTTCTACGCCTCGTTCGCCCAACTGGGCAGCCCGGCGGGCCTGTTGCTGGCGTTGATTGCCTTTCGCCTGGTGACCAGCCTGGAGCCCCAGGATTTTCTCGATTGGGGCTGGCGCCTGCCGTTCCTGGCCAGCGGTGTGCTGATGATGGTTGGGCTGATGATCCGTTCCGGGGTCCATGAGTCGCCGGAGTTCGCCAAGGCCCGGGACAACCATGAAACCGCCCAGTACCCGGTGATGGAAGTGCTGCGCAGCTGCTGGCGGCAGATCCTGTTTGCCGCGGCGGCGGTGACCATCGGCTCGGCCGGGTTCTTCTTCACCAACACCTTCATGATCACCTACGTCACCCAGTACCAGGGCATTGCCCGCTCGACCATTCTCGACTGCCTGTTCCTGGTGACGGTGATCCAGTTGCTGTCGCAGCCGTTGTCGGCGTTGCTCGCCGAACGCATGGGCGAGGGCCGCTTCCTGAAATGGGTGGCCCTGCTGTGCATGGCCACGCCGTACCCGATGTTCGTGCTGGTGGGGACGCAGAACATCATCCTGATGACCCTCGGCATCGCGGTGGCGGTGGTGATCCTCTCCGCGCTGTACGCAGTGATCGCCGGCTACATGACCCAGGCCTTCCCGGTGCACCTGCGCTACTCGGGCATTTCCATCGCCTACCAGCTCAGCTGCGCGATTGCCGGTGGCAGCACGCCGCTGATCGGCACGCTGCTGGCGAGCAAGTTTTCCGGACAATGGCTGCCGCTGGCGGTGTACTTCAGCCTGCTCTCGGCACTGTCCCTGATTGGCGTCTGCGGTCTGGCCCGGCTGCGTGCCGGCAATGACGCCCACCCCGCTCGAAAAGAGGTGTATTCGTGAGCAAACCTGAACACATGAACCCGATTGAATGGCAGGCCCGTTGCGAGCTGGCGGCGCTGTACCGGCTGGTCGCGCACTTTCGCATGACCGACCTGATCGACACCCACATCACCCTGCGCATCCCCGGGCCCGAGCATCACTTCCTGATCAATCGCTACGGGGTCATTTTCGACCGCATGCGTGCCAGCGACCTGGTGCGTATCGACCAGGACGGCCGCATCGTCGACCCGGATTACGCCGGGCACCGGGTCAATGCCGCAGGTTTTGTGATCCATTCGGCGATCCACATGGCGCGCCCCGACCTCAACTGCGTGATCCATACCCACACCGCCGCCGGCATGGCAGTCGCCGCGCAGAAGCAGGGCCTGTTGCCGATCAGCCAGCACGCGCTGAAGTTCTACCGGCGGCTGGCCTATCACACCTATGAAGGCATCGCCCTGTCCCTGGATGAGCGCGAGCGCCTGATCGCCGACCTGGGGCCGCACAAGGCCATGATCCTGCGCAACCACGGCTTGCTGGTGGGCGGCGCGACGGTGGCCCATGCGTTTCAGGAGATCCACTTCCTGGAGCGTGCCTGCCAGGCCCAGGTGCAGGCACTGGCCGGTGGCTGCGAGTTGAATTACCCATCGCCCGAGGTCTGCGCCCACACCGCCGAGCAGTTCGACCGCGATGAAGCCGACAAAATTATCGAGCTGGCCTGGCACGCCGCCCTGACCCTGATCGAGTCCCAGCGCGAGTCTTACCTGTCATGAGTAGCGTGGTGCTGTTATCCCGTGATGGGCTGTTGCTCGAACAACTGCAAGCGGCCTTCGCCCGCCGTGCGCCGCAGCTCCAGGTGCTGCTGGCCGACGACCCCCAGGCCGCCGAGGCGCAGATCGCCGCCTGCTGGTTTCCGCCCGCCGGCAGCCTGCGGGCCTTGCCCAATGTGCAGGTGATTCACTCGGTGGCTGCGGGCATCGACCACCTGCAGCACGACCCCGAATGCCCGGACTTGCCGGTGTGCCGGGTGGTCGACCCGGGCCATCGCCAGGGCATGACCGAGTACGTGCGCTGGGCGGCCATCCACTATCACCGCGGCTTTGACCAGGTGCTGCGGCAACAGCCCGAACAGCGTTGGCAACGGCCACTGCAACGGGCCGCCGCCGAGTATCGGGTCGGGGTCATGGGGCTGGGTTCCCTGGGCAGCGCGATTGCCCTGGACCTGGCCGCCGCCGGCTACCGCGTGCGCGGTTGGGCGCGCAGCGCCAAGGTGCTGCCGGGCGTCGAGAGTTTTGCCGGGGCGGCGGGTTTAGCGCCATTTCTCGACGGCGTCGAACTGCTGATCAACCTGCTGCCGCTGACCGCCGAAACCCGCGGGATTCTCGGTCACGCCACCTTCGCCCGCCTGGCGCCGGGGGCGGCGCTGGTCAACTGCGGGCGTGGCGCGCACCTGAATGCCGATGACCTGGAGCAGGCCCTGGCCAGCGGGCAGTTGCGCGGGGCGTTGCTGGATGTGTTCGATGAGGAGCCGCTGCCGCCCCAGCATCGGCTGTGGACCCTGCCCGCCGTGACCATCACCCCGCACATGGCCTCGGCCGCGTCCCACGATTGCATCGCCGAACAGGTGGCGGAAAACCTGCGTCGCCTGCAGGCCGGTGAACCGCTGCTGAATCGGGTCGACCTGACGCTGGGTTACTGAGGTTCGAGGCTCTGTTGCAGGCTGTCGATAAACAGGGTCTCGGCGCGGCTCATGCGTTGCTCGCGGTTCCACAGCAGGTGGATGTCGACATCGGCGATGCCTTCGTGGGGCGGCAGGCGCCACAACAGGCCGGCTTCGACGTCGGCCGCCACCACATGCTCCGGCAGGCAGCCGATGCCGAAGCCGGCAATCACCAGGCGCCGCACTTCTTCCAGGCTGGGTGACGAGGCGACGATGCGCCCGCTGAAACCTTGCTGATCGCGAAAGATGGTCAGCGGCGAGAGCATGCCGCCGATCTGGTCGCTGGTGAAACTGACAAAGTTCTCCCGCTGCAAGTCGCCCTCGGCCACGGTTTGCTGGCCAAACAGGGCGTGGTGCCTGCCGCAGAAAAACGCATAACGCTGGCGCAGGAACAGCCGCTGTTCCAGGCGTGGCTGTGGCCGGCGATTGAGGCTCAGGCCCAGGGTCGCGGTTTTTTCCTGCAGGGCGCTGACGATGTCCGAACTGCGCATGACTTCGATTTCCAGGTCCACCCGTGGGTGCAGGCGATGGAAACCGGCAAGGAAGTCATCGAAGCGCTCGGAAAAGATCCGGCTGATCATCAGCAGCCGTACCTTGCCGATCACCTCGTCGGCGGGTTGTTCGAGGACGCCGCTGACCTGGGACATCTGGCCGTAGATTTCCCCGGCCAGTTGAAAGATCTGCTCGCCGACCTCGGTCAGGGCAAAGCGCGGCCCACGGCGGGCGATCAACTGGCGTCCGAGTTGTTCTTCCAGACGCTTGAGGGCCTGGCTCACGGCCGGTTGGGTCAGGTGCAGGCGGGCGGCGGCGCGGCTGATGCTCAGTTCCTGGCCGATCACTCGGAAGGTGCGCAGCAGGTTCCAGTCCAGGCGGTCATTGAGCAGGCGGTCGGGCATGGGCGAAGGCTCTGGGAGGGGCAGGGGCTTGATAATAAGCAGGGATAATAATCAGCATAATAAATAGAAAATTGACTAATTATAGCCCCGCGACGATAAATCCCCTCCAGACAAGCGCCGCCAGAGCGCCTGCGTGTTCACCGTTCTCTCCTGCCAAAAAAAATAGCAAAGGAGCCTGATCCCATGAAGCTTGCCGCTTCTGCTCAACCACGCCGTGCCGCGGCCGCCGCCTTTATCGGCACCATGATCGAGTGGTACGACTTTTACATTTACGCCACCGCCGCCGCACTGGTGTTCGGCGCCTTGTTCTTCCCCTCCGACGACAAACTGTTCAGCACCATGGCCGCCTTTGGCACCTTCGCCGTGGGCTTCTTCGCCCGGCCCCTGGGCGGGATCATCTTCGGCCATATCGGCGATCGCATCGGGCGCAAGAAGTCTCTGGTCATCACCTTGCTGATGATGGGCGTGGTCACCGTGTGCATCGGCCTGTTGCCGACCTATGCCCAGATCGGCGCGCTGGCGCCGGTGCTACTGGTGCTGCTGCGTATCGTCCAGGGCATTGCCGTGGGTGGCGAATGGGGCGGCGCGGTGCTGATGGCCGGCGAACATGCGCCCAAGGGCCGACGCAATTTCTTCGCCTCCTTTGCCCAGCTCGGCAGCCCGGCCGGTTTGATCCTGTCGCTGCTGGCCTTCAGTGCCGTCACCCGCCTGCCCGAAGAGGCCCTGATGAGCTGGGGCTGGCGCCTGCCGTTCCTGGCCAGTGCGCTGTTGCTGCTGGTGGGGTTGGTGATTCGCCTGGGGGTCAACGAGTCGCCGGAGTTCCTCGCCAGCCGCGAACAGGCGCGGACTTCGGTGCGCAAGGAGCAGGCGCCGGTGATGGAGGTGCTGCAGACCGCCTGGCGCCCGCTGTTGCTGTGCATCGGGGCCAATACCCTGGGGATCGCCGGGGTGTATTTCACCAACACCTTCATGATCGCCTACACCACCCAGCAGCTTGAGCTGCCGCGTTCGCTGATTCTCGAATGCCTGTTTGTGGTGGCGATCATTCAGTTCTGCATCCAGCCGCTGGCGGCCTGGACCGCCGAGAAAATCGGCGCCACGCGCTTTCTGTGCCTGGTGTCGCTGCTGGCCATGGCCTCGCCGTACCCGATGTTTGTGCTGGTCAGCTCGGCCCAGGCGCCGCTGATCATCCTCGGTATCGCGCTGGCGGTGGTGTGCATGGCGTCCTTCTATGCGGTGATCGCCGGTTACGTCAGCGGCATGTTCGAGACCCGGGTGCGCTACACCGCGATTTCCCTGGCGTACCAGGTGTGCGGCGCCCTGGCCGGTGGCCTGACGCCGCTGATCGGCACCTGGCTGGCCCATGAGTTCGCCGGGCAATGGTGGCCGATGGCGCTGTTCTACAGCCTGATTGCTGCGGTGTCGCTGATCTGTGTATTGGCCCTGGCCCGGCGGCATGCCGCAGCCCAGCGCCTGGAAATGGCCGCAAGCGCCTGACTTATTCTGGAGAAAAACCCATGTTGAAAATCAATGGCGAACGCCTCTGGGCCAGCTTGATGGCCATGGCTGAAATCGGCGCCACGGCCCGTGGCGGCAGTTGCCGACTGGCGTTGAGCGCCGAGGACCAGGCCGGTCGCGAACTGTTTGCCCACTGGTGCACCGAGGCCGGGCTGACCCTGAGTATCGACCCGATCGGCAACCTGTTTGCCCGCCGTCCCGGCACCGACCCGCAGGCGGCCCCGGTGATGATCGGCAGCCACCTCGACACCCAGCCCGAAGGCGGGCGGTTCGATGGGGTCTATGGCGTGCTGGCCGGGCTGGAAGTGCTGCGGCGCCTGGACGATTTGCAGATCCGCACCCGCAAGCCGCTGGAGGTGGCGGTGTGGACCAACGAAGAGGGCGCGCGCTTCACCCCGGCCATGTTCGGCTCGGCGGTGTTCACCGGGGTCATGCCGCTGGAGGCCGCACTGGCGGTGCGCGATGCCGCCGGCATCAGCGTCGCCGAGGCCTTGCAACGCACCGGGTATGCCGGCCAGCGGCCGCTGGGCGGGCCGGTGGACGCCTACTTCGAGGCCCATATCGAGCAGGGGCCGATCCTTGAAGACAACGCCAAGAGCATCGGTGTGGTCAGCGGCGGCCAGGCGATTCGCTGGCTCGACGTGCAGGTCGAAGGCATGGCGGCCCACGCCGGGACCACGCCGATGCCGCTGCGCAAGGACGCGTTGTATGGCGCCGCGCAGATGGTCCTCGCGGTCGAAACCCTGGCGGCGGAATTCGCCCCCCAAGGCCTGACCACGGTGGGCGAGTTGAGCATTGCCAAGTCGTCGCGCAACACCATCCCGGGTGCAGTGCAGTTCACCGTGGACCTGCGCCATCACCAGGACCAGCAGATCGCCGCCATGGAACAGCAATTGCGCGAACGCCTGGAGGCCATTGCCCGCCAGCGCGGCCTGCGGGTCAGCGTCAGCCCGCACTGGGTCAGCCCGGCCACGCCCTTCGACGCCCAATGCGTGGCCGACGTGCAGCAGGCGGTGGATGGCTTGGGCTACCCTCAGCAGTCGATTGTCAGCGGCGCGGGTCACGACGCGATTCTGCTGGCGCGTTACTGCCCGACGGCTATGGTGTTTATCCCCTGCGTTGGCGGCCTGAGCCACAACGAAGCCGAAGACGTGCTGCCCCAGGACGTGCGCCAGGGCGCCGATGTATTGCTCAACGCCGTGCTGGCCCGTGCCGGCCAGGTTGAATAAGGAGAAGGTCATGCGCAGTTTTTTCCACCCCGAACAGTTGCTCCACCACCCACGCAGCTACTACTCGCGCGGCCAGATGCGCATCCCCCAGGAGGTGCCGGAGCGTGCTCGGCTGCTGGTGCAGGCCGCACACTCCCTGGGTTTTGCCGTCGAGCAGCCACAGGATGCCGGGATGGCCCCGTTGCTGGCGGTACACGGCGCGCCGTACCTGGCGTTTCTGCAGGATGCGCACCAGGGCTGGAAGGACATCCCCGAAGACTGGGGCGATGAGGTGATGTCCAACATCTTCGTGCGTGAGCCCAATGCCATGCGCGGGGTCCTGGCCCAGGCCGCGTGCTACCTGGCCGACGGCAGTTGCCCGGTGGGTGAGTCGACCTGGCGTGCAGCCTACTGGTCGGCGCAAAGTGCCGTCCGGCGAGCCGGCGGCCTACGCCCTGTGCCGTCCGCCGGGCCACCACGCGCGGGCCGAAGCCGCGGGCGGTTTCTGCTACCTGAACAACGCGGCAGTGGCGGCCCAGGTGCTGCGGGAGAAATACGCCCGGGTCGCGGTACTCGACACCGACATGCACCACGGCCAGGGCATCCAGGAGATTTTCTACCAGCGCGACGACGTGCTGTATGTCTCGGTGCATGGCGACCCGACCAACTTTTACCCAGGGGTGACCGGGTTTGCCGACGAGCGCGGCGAGGGGCCGGGGGCGGGCTGTAACCTCAACCTGCCGATGGCCCACGGCGCCAGCGAAGGGGATTTCCTGGCCCAGCTGGACACGGCGTTGGACGCGGTGCAGCGTTTCGGTGCCGAGGTGCTGGTGCTCTCCCTGGGCTTTGATATCTATGAGCTGGACCCACAAAGCAAAGTGGCGGTGACCCGGGACGGTTTCGCCACCCTGGGTGAGCGGGTCCGCAGCCTGGGCCTGCCGTGCCTGATCGTCCAGGAGGGCGGCTATCACCTGGAAAGCCTGGAAGACAATGCCCGGGCCTTTTTTGTCGACGGCGCGGCCTGGGCGCTCTGACCCGGGGCGATCCGCCTGCGGAGGATGATGCCCGTGGCCCTGGCCCCGCCGAGCCGTCGCGGGGCTGGGCCGTGGACGACGGCAAACGGCGCTTGCCATTGGCTTGACGTTAACGTAAAGATGGCCCGGCGCCGCAACCCATGGCGCAGGTTTTGCTTGAAGGGAATGGGTGTCCGGGGTGCCGGGCCAAACTTTTCTTTACTGCCATCTGAACCGGGTGTAGACATTTGCCTTGGCTTGTGTGCTTCTCGCAACCCAAGGGAATGGATCGGAGAGGTACCGGGCGGACCGATTCGGAGCGCTTGATGACGCTTATAAAAACAAGAAACGCTGAACTGCCACACGAAGCCCGGCTGGCCCGGGAGAAGCTGCACCAGGAGGGCGAAGTCCCCGACGGTGTATTGCGTGCGGAAATCGATGCCTCATGGCGGCGCAGCCTCAGCCATGGCGTGCACTTCAATGGTCAGCACGAGCTGGCCCTGGAATCCAGCGCCAGCCTCGAGCTGCTGCTGTCCAGCAACCGCTTGTTGCTCGATGCCGCGATGCCGGCCATCGACTACCTGGCCGAGCGCCAGGGCAAGGACGGGCTGATCATCCTCGCCAACTCCGACGCCACCATCCTCGCGGTCGAAGGGCGTGCCGACCGCCTCAAGGGCAGCGGCCTGCAGGACATCACCCTCGGTGCTTGCTGGAGCGAGGCGGCCCGTGGCACCAACGCCCTGGGCACGGCCCTGGTGGAAGCGCGGCCGACCCTGATCGATTGCGGTGAACACTACCTGGACCGCCTGAGTGATTTTTCCTGCACCTCGGTGCCCATCCATTGCCCCCAGGGCGAGATCCTCGGCGTGCTCGACCTGACCCGCGAAGGGCCGCTGGGGCGCGCCCAGGACAGCACTGCGCTGCTGGCCATGGCGGTCAGCCAGATTGAAAGCCGGGTGTTCAACGCCACCTATCCGGAACAGATCGTCCTGGCCTTCCACAGCCGGCGGCAGTACCTCGAATCGCCCTGGCAGGGCTTGCTGGCCCTGAGCCTGGGCGGGCAGATCCTGGCGGTCAGCACCCAGGCCTGCCAGTTGCTCAATGCGCCGCGTGCGGCCCTGGTGGGGCGGCGCTGCGAGGAGTTCCTCGGGGTCGATGGCCTGCAACTGCTCGCGCGCTTGCAGCAAGGCGGCGTCGGCAGCCTGCAAACCGCCAAGGGCGAGCTGTTCTACAAAACCCTGCGCGCGCCCCAGCGTTCGCTCAACCTCAGCAGCGCGCCGCGGGCGGTGCCCAAGGCCGCTCCCGCGCAACCGCCGCTGGAGCACCTGGCCGGCAGTAACCCGCGTTACGCCCGGGCCTTGCGCATGGCGCGCCAGGGCTTGGCCAACGCCTTGCCGGTGTTGTTGCTGGGCGAGACCGGCACCGGCAAGGAAGTGATTGCCCGGGCCCTGCACCTGGCCGGCAGCCGCAGCGACAAACCCTTTATCGCGGTCAACTGCGCGGCGATTCCCGAAGGCCTGATCGAGTCGGAACTGTTCGGCTATCGCGAAGGCGCCTTCACCGGTTCGCGCCGTGGCGGGATGATCGGCCGCCTGCAACAGGCTCACGGCGGCACCTTGTTTCTCGATGAAATCGGCGACATGCCCCTGGCCTTGCAGGCGCGATTGCTGCGGGTGTTGCAGGACCGCAAGGTGGCGCCCCTGGGTGCAGGTGAAGAGCAGGACATCGACGTCGCGCTGATCTGCGCCACCCACCGCGACCTCAAGCGCCTGGTGGAGGACAAACACTTTCGCGAAGACCTGTTCTACCGGGTCAACGGCATCAGCGTGATGCTCCCGGCCCTGCGCGAGCGCGAGGATTTCGGCGCGCTGCTGGGCGTTTTGCTCGGCAAGCTCGGCAGCCCTGGCGTGACCTTGGCCGACGACCTGCGGCAACTGCTCGAGGCGTACCACTGGCCGGGCAACATCCGCCAGTTGGAGATGGTCCTGCGCACGGCCCTGGCCATGCGTGAAGAGGGTGAGAGCGCCCTGACCCTGGAGCATCTGCCGGACAGCATGCTCGATGAACTCAACGCCAGCGAACGGCCCCAGGCCGGGAGCATCCGCGAGAACGAGCTGGAACTGATCCGCAGTTCCCTGGACAGCCACCAGGGCAATGTCTCGGCGGCGGCCGACGCCCTGGGCATCAGCCGCGCGACGCTGTACCGCAAGCTCAAGCAGTTGCGCAGTTGATGCGGCGCCTGATCGGCCGGCTGGTGGACAGCCCCAATCCCGAGGCGTTGCAGGGCGCGTTGCAGTGGTTGTATGGCTTTGTCCGGCCCCATCGCCTGGCCATCGCCGGCCTGCTCGGGCTCTCGGCCTGTGCCTCGTCGCTGGTGCTGGTGCAGCCCTGGTTGACCAAGCTGCTGATCGACGACGGCTTGCTGGCCCGTGATTTTTCCATGCTGGTGCTGATCGCCGTGCTGATGATCGGCGCCGGCCTGCTGGGCACGGCGCTGTCCGGGATCAATCGCTACCTGCACACGCGGCTGTCCGGGCGCATTCTGTTCGCCCTGCGCGACGACCTCTATCGGCACCTGCAACGGCTGTCGCCGGGTTTTTACGGGCAGCGCCGGATCGGTGACCTGATGTCGCGCCTGGACGGCGATGTGGCCGAGATCCAGCGCTTTGCCGTGGACTCGCTGTTCTCGGCGGTCTCCAGCGTGATCGGCCTGGTGGTGGCCCTGGCCATGCTCCTGACCCTGTCCTGGAAACTGTCGCTGCTGGCCCTGGTGCTGATCCCGCTGGACGTGCTGTGGCTGCGCTGGATGCGGCGCAAGGTCGAGCGCGATGTGCGCCAGTTGCGCGAGCGTTCGGCGGACATGTCCTCGTTCATGGTCGAGACCCTGCCGGTGATGAAGTTCATCCAGAGCGCCGGCCAGCAGCAGCGCGAGGCACGGCGCCTGGACAGCCTCGGCAAGGGCTACATGCAGCAGTTGCTGAAGCTGCAAGTCACCGAGTTCTTCACCCAGGCGGTGCCCGGCACCCTGACCTCATTGTCCCGGGCCTGTGCCTTTTTGATTGGCGGCTACTGGGTGGTGCAGGGCACCTGGCAACTGGGGGCGCTGATCGCTTTCTCTACTTACCTGGGCATGGCGGTGGGGCCGGTGCAGAGCCTGCTTGGCCTGTACGTGGCGATCCAGCGCATGACCGTGAGCCTGGGCCGGGTCATGGAACTGCGCGGCGAAGAACCGGGCGTCAGCAACCCCGAGGCGCCGCTGCCGGTGCCGGAGCAGGGCGAGCTGCATTTGCAGAATGTGCACTTCAGCCACCCGGGGCGCGGCGTGACCCTGCAGGGCATCGAGGCGCGGATTCCCTACGGGCGCAAGGTGGCGCTCAGCGGCACCTCGGGGGCGGGCAAAAGCACCCTGGTCGACCTGTTGCAGCGCCACCACGATCCGCAATCCGGGCAGGTGCTGCTGGGCGGTGTCGACCTGCGCCAACTGGACCTGACACAGCTGCGCCGGCGGGTGGCGGTGGTCAGCCAGGACATCGTGCTGTTTCGCGGCAGCCTGGCGGACAACCTGGCCTACAGCGTGCCCGATGCCAGCCGTGAGGCGGTGGCCGCGGTGGCGCGGCTGGCGCAATTGCAGGGGCTGATCGATTCCCTGCCCGAAGGCCTGGACAGCCCCCTGGGCGAGCGCGGCCAGCAACTGTCCGGCGGGCAGAAACAGCGCATCGCCATTGCCCGGGCCCTGCTTCAGGATCCGATGATTCTGGTGCTGGACGAAGCCACCTCGGCGGTGGACGAAGCCACTGAACGGGAGGTGATCGAGGCCATCGACCGCTTGTTCGCCGGTCGCACGCGGATCCTGATCAGTCACCGGCCTTCGACCCTGGCCGATGCCGATCTGCGTTTTACCTTGCAGGACGGGGTACTGCGCACAGTGGAGGTGGTTCATGAAACCTGAGCTGCGCATCGGCGTGATCGACAGCGGCCATGCCGCGCATCAGCGGGTGGCGGGCGGGCGGCGGTTCTTCCTGCAAGCGGATGGGGTCGGCGCCGACCCATTGCAGGAGGATGCCCTGGGCCACGGCAGTGCGGTGATCGAAGCCATCGGCCTGCGCGCACCCGGCGCGCGGCTGTATGTGGCTCAGGTCTTCGATCAGCGCGGGGTCACCAGCGCCGCGCAAGTCAGCGCCGCGCTGTACTGGCTGCTGGAGCAGGACGTGCGGTTGATCAACCTCAGCCTGGGCCTGCGCCAGGATCGTGAACTGCTGCGTCAGGCCTGCGCCGCCGCCGAGGCCCGTGGCGTGCTGCTGTGCGCGTCCAGCCCGGCCCAGGGCGAGGCGGTGTTTCCAGCCAGTTACCCCGGGGTGTTGCGCGTCACCGGCGATGCGCGGTGCAGCGCGCAGCAATGGTCGTGGCTGAACAGCGCCCAGGCCGATTTCGCCGCCTGCGTGCGCGGCAGCAGCCCGGGGCAATCCGGCGCCAGCCTGGGGTGCGCGGCCTTGAGCGGGCATATCGGCGCTTACCTGGGCGGCCACCCGGACGCCGACAAGGCCCAGGTCCTGCAGTGGCTGCAGGACAACGCCCACTACCAGGGCCCGGAACGTCGGCCATTGCCATGCACGCCATCCTGATTCTCGGTGCGGGGCCGGCCGGGGCAGCGGTGGCCCTGGGGCTGCGGCGCCTCGGTTATCCGGTGACCCTGATCAGCGACTGGCGGCGCTTTCCGGCCCTGGAAGGGGTTTCGGTACGGGTCCTTGAAGCCTTGCGCGGCGCCGGCCTGGAACAGGCGCTGGCCCAGGCCCTGCAACCGTCCCAGCGGCGGGTGGCGTGGAATGGCGAAGAGCATGCGCAGAACATCGAATACCTGCTGGACCGCCCGGCGTTCGACCGCGGCCTGCGCGAGGCCCTGCGTGAGGCCGGGGTGCAACTGATCGAGGGCCGGGTGCTGGGCGTGCAGTCCACCGAGGCCGGGCATCGGGTCCAGGTGCAAGGGCAGGCCGAGCAGGTGGGCGAGTTTCTGGTGGAGGCCCGTGGGCGGCAGGCGCCGGTGCTGGACAAAGGGCTGCGCCAAGG
>NZ_ATLP01000076.1:0-90579 GCF_000416215.1 Pseudomonas sp. CF161 | reverse complement strand
CCTCGGTAATCTGCGGCACGGTAAGGGTCTGGAAAATGCGCCAGTCCGAGCTGAGCTTCAACCGCGCCAAGCGCGGCTCGACCACCGCCGAATAGCGCGTGCGCCTGAAGCCGCTGTCGCGTTGAACAAAGGAGGACACGGCGCCATGCACATAGCGCACGGGAGTTTCGCCATGCCAAAGCGTCAGCAACGCCGGTCGATCCAGCACCTGCCCGAAGTCGATGGCCGGGTTGGCGCTAGTCAGCTCGACGCAAAGATGAAAGGTCTCGGACAACGCTTCATGCAACGTGAACTCAACAACGTCAAAGGACTCGTTACCAATGCTGAAGGTGAAGCACAGATCGGCTTGGCTGGCCATGCATAACTCCCTGTTACTGAGTTCCTGATCTCGGGCTGTCGCCTGACTGCGGGAATCTAGAGTGGGGAGCGAGCGTGGGGCTATAAGGTGAGTCTGAAACTCACCCAGGGCTTGACCAAGCACGTAGATGATAAGCATTATCATCAACTGCAAAAAATGGATCAGGCCTCGCTGTGAGTCAATCGCGCTTCAACAATGTCTTCCTCACTCAACGAATTTCTCTGCTGCGCACGCTGGAGCGGATGGTCGATAACCACAGCACCGCCGAGGACCTGCTGCAGGAAACCTACCTTCGTGTGACCCGTGCCCTCAACGAACGGGCCATCGATCACCTCGAACCCTTTGTGTTCCAGACCGCGCGCAACCTGGCTCTGGACCACTTGCGCGCGCGCCGCATTCAGGGCCGGACCCTGCTCGAAGACGTGCCGATGGAGGTGGTGGAGAACGTCGCCGCCCCCACCAGCAGCGCAGAAGATGCGGCCCATGCCGAACAACTGCTTGAGCGTCTGAACCTCAGCCTCAATCAGCTCAGCCCGCGCCAGCAGCGGATTTTTATCCTCAGCCGCCTGCACGGTCACAGTTATCAGGAGATCGCCGAAGAACTGCGGGTGTCCCTGAGCACGGTGCAAAAGGAATTGAAACTGATCATGGCCATCTGCATCGGCGTCGCCGAACGCCTGGACTCACAGTGAGTCTCAGAACCTGTTGACGATCCTGCGAGCGATACTCAGCCATTTTTAATGCCGCATAAACCAAGCACAGCGGATCGTGAACAGGTTCCGAGCGGATGATCGGAACGACTGCGTCAGCCCCGGGGGTTTGCTAACCTTGCCCGGTTTTCGCTCTCTCTTGAAAAAACAGCTGTGCACAGACACAGCCGAGGAACACCCGTGACGGATATTCACCGCGCCGAGCCGCCTGCCCCCTCGGGCGCCTCTCCACAGGAGCTGGCCATGGATCAGGCGCTGGACTGGCTGATCGTGCTGGACCATCCCAGTGCCGAGCAAACCCGACAATTCCAGCAATGGCTGGCGGCCTCCCCGCTCAATGCCCAGGCCTTCGAGAAAGCCCAGGCGATCTGGAACGGCCCGCACGTGGCGCAATCCGCCGTCACCCTCAATAACGCCCCGCCCAGGGTGTCACGCCTGGCCCGCCTGCGCCCCCACTGGAAACCCCTGGCCACGGCCGCGGTACTGGTGCTCGGGCTGTTCAGCTTCAGCAATCTGCCCTTGCGCCTGCAGGCCGACCACCTGACCCAGGTCGGCGAACGCCAGCGCCTGCAACTGGAAGACGGCTCCAAGGTGCTGCTCAATACCAACTCGGCGTTTTCCAGCGACATCGACGATCAGCAGCGCGTGGCCCGGCTGTATCAGGGCGAAGCTTATTTCGAGATCCCGGCCAATCGCGGCCTGCCCCTGGAGCTGGAGGCCGGCCCGGTCCGGGCCAGCGTGCGCGATACCACCTTTGCCGTGCGCTACCTGGACGGCATTGCCCAGGTTCAGGTGCAGCGCGGCGCTATCGACTTGCGGGCGACCCATGCCGACCAGCGCATTCGCCTGTCCGCCGGGGAAAGCGTGCGCGTCGGCCCCCAGGGCTTCGAACGCCCGGCCAAGCTCGATGCGGACAAGGAGCTGGCCTGGGTCCAGGGTCGCCTGGTGTTCGAAAACTGCCCGATGAGCCAGGTCCTGGCCGAACTGCGGCGCTATTACCCGGGCTGGATCGTCAACAACAACCCGCGCCTGGCCGATGTGGCCGTGACCGGCAACTACCGCCTCGACCAGCCCCTGAATGTGGTGCGCTCCCTGGCCCACATCACCTCGGCGCGGCTCTCGGAGTTCCCGGCGCTGGTGATCATCAACTGAGAATAATTATTTTTACTCGATAGCCGTGGGTCGTACGTCTCGTTATAGCCAATGCAATTGATTCGCATTTTTAATGCTGATCTGCACCTATAAGATTCGTGCGACCCGGAGCGCTTTCGATGTCCTCTCGCCTCAACAGCCGATCCCCTGTTCCCTCTGCCCGCCTGCAAAATTGCACCCTGTCGTTGCTGACCGCCGCGATCCTGCTGGCCGGCGCCCAGGCCACGCCCGTCATGGCCGCCGATGCCCCGGCGCAGTCCAGCTCGAGCATGGGCAATTATCACTTCGCCATTGCCCAGCAACCCCTGGTCTCGGCGCTCAATGCCTTTACCGCGGTCACCGGCTGGCAGGTGGGGCTGCCCGCAGAACTGGGCGCCGGTGTGGCCTCCCCTGGGGTACGCGGCTCGCTGCCGCCGGAAAAAGCCCTGGACCGGCTGCTGGCAGGCACCAATCTGAACTATCGAAAACTGGGGAACAACACCATCGTCCTGGAAAAGCGCAGCGGCGCCGACGTGGTCAACCTGCAGCAGATGACCATCAGCGCAACCCGCCAGGAACAGGACGTGAGTTCGGTGCCGAGCACGGTGACAGTGCAGGACCGCACCCAGCTCGACCGGCAGAACGTGAATAACATCAAGGAGCTGACGCGCTACGAACCCGGGGTGTCGGTCGGCGGCGCAGGCAAGCGCGGCGGCGGCATCAGCGGCTACAACATCCGCGGCATCGACGGCGACCGGATCCTGACCCAGGTTGATGGGGTCGAAGTGCCCAGCAGCTTCTTCAACGGCCCCTACGCCGAAACTCAGCGCAACTACGTCGACCCGGAAATCATCAAGCGCGTGGAAATCCTCCGCGGCCCGGCCTCGGCGCTCTACGGCAGCAATGCCATCGGCGGCGCGGTGAGCTATTTCACCCTCGACCCGGACGACATCATCAAACCCGGCCAGGACCTGGGCGCACGCCTGAAAACCGGCTACAGCTCTTCCAACAACAGCTGGCTGACCTCCGGTACCTTTGCCGGGCGCAGCGGTGAGTTCGACGGCTTGCTGCACCTGAGCCAGCGCAACGGCCGTGAAACCGAGTCCTACGGCAGCACCGGCGGCACCGGCCTGAAACGCACCGAAGCCAACCCGGAAACCGTGCGCACCACCAACGTGCTGGCCAAGTTGGGCTGGAACTACAACGACGACTCGCGCCTGGGCCTGACCTACGAAAAGTACAAGGACGACCGTGACAGCAACCAGCGCAGCGTGGTCGGCGGCTTGTTCTTCAACGGCATGGGCAGCAACCTGTATCGCGCCCGCACCGCCAACGACACCGTCACCCGCGAGCGTTTCGGCCTGGAGCACAGCTTTGCCCTCGACACCCTGCTGGTGGACAAGATCAAGTGGAGCCTGAACTACCAGATCGCCAAGACCGACCAGCATGCCGATGAGATCTACCAGTCCGGGCGCCGCGTGGCCCGCACCCGCGACACCCTGTACCAGGAAAAACAGTGGGTCTTCGACGCCCAGCTGGACAAGGCCTTCAGCATTGCCGATACCGAGCACCTGCTGACCTACGGCACCAACATCAAGCAACAGAAAGTCACCGGTTACCGTTCCGGCACCGCCGTCTGCCTCAACGTGGCCACCAACTGCCCGGTCATCGGCGGGCCGAGCCTGATGCCGTCCGACAGCCTGGTCAAATCCAGTGACTTCCCGGACCCGACCATCAACACCTACGGTGTGTTCGTCCAGGACCAGATCCACTGGAACGACTGGACCTTCCTGCCGAGCCTGCGCTACGACTACACCCAGCTCAAACCCCACGTGACCGATCAGTTCATCAATACCATCGTCGCTGCCGGCGGCAGTGCCAGCGAAATCGACGCCAAGGAAAAAACCTGGCACCGGCTGTCGCCCAAATTCGGCCTGACCTACGCCCTGACCGAGCAGTACACCTGGTACGGCCAGTACGCCGAAGGCTTCCGCACCCCGAGCGCCAAGGCCTTGTACGGGCGCTTCGAGAACCCGGGCATCGGCTACTCGGTCACCCCGAACCCGAACCTGAAGCCGGAGAAAAGCCAAAGCTGGGAAACCGGCCTGCGCGGCAACTTCGAGCACGGCAACTTCGATGTGGCGGTGTTCTATAACAAGTACCGCGACTTCATCAACGAAGACGCCATTGCCCCGGGCTACAACGAAATCAAGTTCCTCACCGCCAACATCAAGCACGCCACCATCAAGGGCGCGGAAGTCAAAGGCCGCCTGAACCTGGACGCCCTGGGCGCTCCTCAGGGGCTCTACACCCAGGGCTCGCTGGCGTACGCCTATGGCCGCAACGCCGACAACGGCGAACCGCTCAACAGCGTCAACCCGCTCAAGGGCGTGTTTGGCCTGGGCTACGACCAGGACAACTACGGCACCCTGCTCAGCTGGACCCTGGTCAAGCGCAAGGATCGGGTCGATGACACCGCGTTCAAGGCCCCGGACGGCTTGACCAGCAGCAGCCAGTTCAAGACCCCGGGCTTCGGCATTCTCGACCTGACCGGCTTCTACAAGGTCACCGACGACGTCACCGTCAATGCCGGCCTGTACAACCTGACCGACAAGAAATACTGGAACTGGGACGACGTGCGCGGCTACGACGGGGTCGGCGAAGCCGGCATGCTCAACCCGGCCAACCTCGACCGCCTGACCGCCCCCGGGCGCAACGTCTCGGTCAACCTGGTGTGGGATATCTGATCCACCCAGCGCCTCGCTGCCCTTTTTTTTCTGGGGCAGTGAGGTTTTTTTACTGTGTCACGTCTTCTTGTTCGTCTAGTCACTTAAGTGCATCTCATTCTCAAGGACATTTTCATGACCGCCCAGGATTCTACCCAGCCTCATCACCTGCGCTCGCAACGCCTGAACCAGATCACCCACGAGCCGCACACCAAGCTCGACGCCCTGGTCAAGGCCCACGCGCCGTTTGAAACCCAGGGTAACTTCGCTCGCTTCGTGGTTGCGCAGTACCTGTTCCAGTCGGAACTGGTGGACCTGTACAACGATGCCGAACTGAACAAAATCGTCCCCGACCTCGCGGCCCGCTGCCGCGCCGAAGCGGCCAAGGCCGACCTGGCCGACCTCGACACCGACGTCCCGGCACCGGTAGCCGGCGCGGTGAGCAACCCGAGCCAGGCCGAAGCCCTGGGCTGGATCTTCGTTTCCGAAGGCTCCAAGCTCGGCGCCGCGTTCCTGATCAAGCGCGCCGTAGGCCTGGGCCTGAGCGAGACCTTCGGTGCCCGCCACCTGGGCGAACCGGCCGGCGGTCGCGCCGAAGGCTGGAAGAGCTTCGTCAAGACCCTCGACAGCCTGGCGTTCAACGCCGAAGAAGAAGCCGCGGCGGAAAAAGGCGCCCTGGATGCCTTCAACCGCTTCACCGTGCTGCTCGAACAGGCTTACGCCAGCGCCCCGGAACTGGCCTGACGCAACCTGGGCAGGCCAGGCCCGACAAGGGCTGGCTTGCCCCCTTACAGCGACTTGGGTACCTGGCTTGAGCCGCCGCCAGCTTGCCGGCGATGGCTTTTTTCAGAAAACCGACCCAGGATTAAGCCTCTGCTCGTCACTCACCAGCGAACCCATGACCCGCTCCTCCCGACCCACCTCGAAGCTCTCGCGCCTGCTCTTCGGCCTGCTGGCCTACACCAGCCTGGCCATCGGCCTGATCGCCATCGTCGTGCCTGGCCTGCCGACCACCGAATTCATCCTGCTGGCCGCCTGGGCCGCCACCAAAAGCTCGCCACGCCTCAGCGCCTGGCTGGAAAACCATCGCCTGTTCGGCCCCATCCTCAGTAACTGGCGCAACGGCAAGATCGTCAGCCGCCGGGCCAAGGTCAGCGCCACCCTGAGCATGCTGCTGTGCGCCGGACTGATGCTGGCCCTGCTCAACCATCACTGGACGATGTACCTGGCCATCGGCGGCATGATCCTGGGCAACCTGTGGATCTGGTCGCGGCCAGAGGCCGTGCCTCAGGTTTCCTAGCAGCAGGTGACCGCTCGTCGGCTGCGTCTCACGCAAACGCCACGCAAGCCGATGTTCCGGGCATAGCGCTGAATGGACTTGGCGCCATGAGTCATCCGACTCAAGGCTCATCACCTGTCCCTTCGCGAGATCGCCCCATGCTCGACTCTCTCTCCATCCGCCTGAAAATCGTGCTGTTGTCCGGACTGTGCCTGCTGGGCGTGGTCGGATTGATCGTTGGCATGAACCTCTACCAGACCAACCAGAACAACCAGTTGGTCAGCACCTCCAGCACCCAGATGCTCACGGGCAGCGTGCAGAACCTGTTGCAATCCAGGGCGGGCGAACAGGCGGTCAGGCTGCAACGGAGTTTCGGCGACAGCCTGCTGGCAGTGACCGCCCTGGCCGACCAGGTCAAGGACCTGCGGGCCATGGCCGGCAAACGCGCCCTCGAAGCCTCGGCGCTGCGTGAAGAACTGAACCAGAGCCTGAAGACCGCCTTCGAGCGCAATGCCAAGGTGCTGGGCATCTGGCTGGCCTTCGAGCCCGACGCCCTCGACGGCAAGGACAGCGAGTTCGCCAATGACCTGGCCCGGGGCTCCAACGAACACGGGCGCTTCGCCAGCTACTGGAGCCGCGCCGGCGGTACCGGGCTGAACACGGTGATGACCAACGAAGACCTGAGCAAAACCACCCTCAGCCTCAGCGGTACACCCTACAACAGTTGGTACACCTGCCCGCGCGACGGCAAGCGCACCTGCCTGTTGGACCCCTACGCCGATACCGTCGGCGGCAAGTTGATGCTGATGACCACCATCTCCCTGCCGTTGATCATCGACGGCAAGGTGCTGGGGGTGATCGGCGTCGACATCGCCCTGGACTCCCTGCAAGCCGCTGCCGGTGACGCTCAGCGTGAACTGTTCAACGGTGCCGGGCATATGCTGATCGTCTCCGGCAGCGGGGTCCTGGCGGCCTACAGCTCGGACGCGAGCAAAGTCGGCAAGAACATTGGCGACACCCTCGGCGCCGAGGGCAAGGACGTGCTCCAGCTGCTGAACCGCAACAGCCCGCAAACCCTGCAACAGGGCGACCTGATCCGCAGCCTGTACCCGGTAAGCCCAATCGCCGACGCCAAGCCCTGGGGCGTGGCCATCGACCTGCCACGGCAGGTGCTGCTGGCTGACTCGATAAAGCTTCAGGCCGTGCTCGATGACGCCCAGGCCAGCGGCACCCTCAAGGCCCTGCTGGTGGCCACCGGCGCCGGCCTGCTGGGCCTGCTGCTGATCTGGCTCAGCGCCTCGGGCGTGACCCGGCCGATCAACAGCGTGGCGCAGATGCTCAAGGCCATCGCCAGCGGCGACGGTGACCTGACCCAGCGCCTGCACTACAGCAAACAGGACGAGTTGGGCGAACTGGTGAACGGGTTCAACCGTTTCCTCGACAAGCTGCAACCGACCATTGCCCAGATCAAACAGAGCATCACCGACGCCCGTGGCACCGCCGACCAGTCTTCAGCAATCGCCCGCCAGACCAGCGAAGGCATGCAGGTGCAGTTCCGTGAAATCGACCAGGTGGCCACCGCGTCCAACGAAATGAGCGCCACCGCTCACGACGTTGCCAACAGCGCTTCCAACGCAGCCAATGCGGCACGCGGCGCCGACCAGTCGGCCCGGGAAGGCATGTCCATCATTGAGCGCAGCACCCGTGATATCAGCACCCTGGCCGAGGAAGTGAGCAAGGCGGTGACCGAGGTCGAAGCCCTGGCGGTCAACAGCGAACAGATCGGCTCGGTGCTGGAAGTGATCCGCAGCATTGCCGAGCAGACCAACCTGCTGGCCCTCAACGCCGCCATCGAAGCTGCCCGCGCCGGGGAAAGCGGACGCGGGTTCGCGGTGGTCGCCGACGAGGTGCGCAACCTGGCCAAACGCACCCAGGACTCGGTGGAAGAAATCCGCCAGGTGATCGAACGCATCCAGAACGGCACCCGTGGCGTGGTCGCGACCATGCATTCGAGCCAGACCCAGGCCCACAACAATGCCGGCCAGATCCAGCAGGCCGTGCAGGCCTTGGGCAAGATCAGCGATGCGGTGACGGTCATCAGCGACATGAACCTGCAGATCGCCAGCGCCGCCGAACAGCAAAGCGCCGTGGCCGAAGAGGTCAACCGCAATGTCTCGGCGATTCGCAGCGTGACCGAAACCCTGACCGAGCAGGCCACCGAGTCGGCGAAGGTCAGCAGCCAGTTGAACGCGTTGGCGACCCACCAGATGAAATTGATGGATCAGTTCCGGGTGTAACCAGACGGGCGGTGAGCCGCCCCAGGCACTAGCGACCGCTGTGGGTCATGAGGGAACCGCCGGCTCTGCCAGCGGGTTCTCGACAGCCGCAGCGGTTTCGGGGTGCAATGCACCTCCTGCTCTGGAGGGCCTGCCATGACCGACATTCTCACGTCCATTCAAGCTGCGCTGGGGCTCTCCCAGTCGTCCATCGACTTCAGCGAAACCGGGGCCCTGCCCTCGGCCTTTGCCGTGACCGACCTGGCCAGCGCCAGCATCGCCAGCGCCGGCCAGGCCGTGGCCGAGTTGCTGCTCCGGCAGACCGGGCGCCTGCCGGCGCTGCGGGTCGACCGGCGCCTGGCGTCGTTCTGGTTCGCCACGTCACTGCGCCCGATCGGCTGGAACGTGCCACCGCTGTGGGACCCGGTTGCCGGAGACTACCCGACCCAGGACGGCTGGATCCGCCTGCACACCAATGCGCCCCATCACCGGGCAGCTGCCGAACAGGTGCTGGGCCGGGTCAGCGACCGCAGCACCATGGCGGCCAAGGTGGCGCAGTGGGGCAAAACCGAACTGGAACAGGCGGTGGTCGACGCTGGCGGTTGTGCGGCGCAGATGCGCAGTTGGGCGCAATGGCAGGCCCACCCCCAGGGGCAGGCAGTACAGGCCGAGCCCTTGGTGGCCGTGATGGCGAATCCGCCGACTGCGCTCGCAACCTGGTCGGGAACCCCGGCCCAGCCGCTGGCCGGGATCAAGGTATTGGACCTGACCCGGGTCCTGGCCGGGCCGATCGCCAGCCGCTTTCTCGCCGGGCTGGGGGCCGATGTGCTGCGTATCGACCCGCCGCACTGGAACGAGCCTGGAGTGGTCCCGGAGGTCACCCTGGGCAAGCGTTGCGCACGCCTGGACCTGCATGACCCGGCCGACCGCCGTACCTTCGAACACCTGCTCGGCGAGGCCGATATCCTGCTCCACGGTTACCGCGCCGACGCCCTGGAACGCCTCGGTTATGGCGTGGCGCAACGCCAGACCCTGGCCCCGGGGCTGATCGATGTCTGCCTGAACGCCTACGGCTGGAGCGGCCCCTGGCAGAACCGCCGGGGTTTCGACAGCCTGGTACAGATGAGCTGCGGGATTGCCGACGCCGGCATGACCTGGAAACACGCCGACCAGCCCGTGCCCCTGCCAGTCCAGGCTCTGGACCACGCCACCGGCTACCTGATGGCCGCCAGGGCGATTCGCGCCCTGGACCAGCGCCTGCAGACCGGCGCCGGCAGCAGTTCGCGCCTGTCCCTGGCCCGTACCGCTCAGTTGCTGGTGGAGCACAGCGCAGGCCCCAGCGAGCAGCCGCTGCGCGGAGAAACAGCCGAGGACCAGGGCGTGCTGGTGGAACAGACCCCCTGGGGTCCGGCCCATCGCCTGCAAGTGCCGTTGCATATCAACGGCTCGCCGTTGCAGTGGGCCCTCCCGGCCACTGAACTGGGGTCCCATCGGGCGAAATGGTGATGGCCGGTCCACAGACCGCCAGCGCCCTTGCCACAGGGCGCTGGGCGGGGGAATTCAAAGCCTTAGCAGGCCGCTGTACAGGCCATAGGCCGCCAGTGCCGCGCCCATGATCACGGCGGCGAAGATCAGCTTCTCGAAGTGGGTGAACAGCGGTTCGCCCTGCTCGCGTTTGGCCTTGGCGAACAGCACCACCCCCGGCGCATAGAGCAACGCCGACAGCAGCAGGTACTTCAGGCCGCCGGCATACAGCAGCCAGATCGCGTAGGTCAGGGCCACGACCCCGATAAACAGGTCCTTCATGCGCTGCGCCGAGGCCTGCTCGTAGGTTTCACCACGGCCGCTGAGCAGCACCGCATAGGCCGCCGACCACAGGTACGGCACCAGGATCATCGACGAGGCGAGGTAGATCAGGCTGGTGTAGGTGCCGGCTGAGACCAGTGTGATCACCAGGAAAATCTGGATCATGCAGTTGGTCAGCCACAGCGCGTTGACCGGGACGTGGTTGGCGTTTTCCTTTTTCAGGAAGGCCGGCATGGTCCGGTCGCGGGCAGTGGCGTAGAGGATCTCCGCGCACAACAGGGCCCACGACAGCAACGCGCCCAACAGCGAGACCGCCAGGCCGATGCTGATCAGCAACGCGCCCCAGGGCCCGACGATATGCTCCAGCACCGCCGCCAGGGACGGATTCTGCAACTGCGCCAGTTCCGGCTGGGTCATGATCCCCAGGGACAGCACGTTGACCAGCACCAGCAACGCCAGCACCCCGAGAAAACCGATCACCGTGGCCCGGCCGACGTCGGAGCGTTTCTGCGCCTTAGCCGAGTAGACACTGGCGCCCTCGATGCCGATGAACACGAACACCGTGACCAGCATCATGCTGCGCACCTGATCCATCACGCTGCCGAAATTGGGGTTGCTGCGGCCCCAGATATCGCGGGTGAACACGTCGGCCTTGAACGCCACGGCGGCGATCACGATAAACATCAGGATCGGCAGGATCTTGGCCACGGTGGTCAGTTGGTTGATGAACGCCGCCTCCTTGATCCCCCGCAGCACCAGAAAGTGCACCGCCCACAGCAGCACCGAGGCACAGCCAATGGCGATGGGGGTGTTGCCCTGGCCGAACACCGGAAAGAAGTAGCCCAGGGTGCTGAACAACAGCACGAAGTAGCCGACGTTGCCCATCCAGGCACTGATCCAGTAGCCCCAGGCCGAAGAGAAGCCCATGTAATCGCCAAACCCGGCCTTGGCGTAGGCGTAGACCCCGGAATCCAGCTCCGGCTTGCGGTTGGCCAGGGTCTGGAAGACGAAGGCCAGGGTCAGCATGCCCACGGCGGTGATCGCCCAGCCGATCAGGATCGCCCCGGCATCGGCACGCGCCGCCATGTTCTGCGGCAACGAGAAAATCCCGCCGCCGATCATCGACCCCACCACCAGGGCGATAAGCGCACCGAGTCGAAGCTTTTGCGCCGGTTGTGCCATCCCTACCTCTGTATTCATGAGTCCATCCGGCGTTCACGCTACACGCAATTAAATAACTTCTACAGATTTACGTATTACCTGGTAAGTCAATTAACCATCGATTTTTCTATAAATGGCATCGCAACTCGTGGAACGCGCTGAATAACCGGCGCTTTTATCGAGCACATGTACTAAGTGCCATCATTATGACCTGTTTCAAGACCGTTACATGATTTGCACATTCGGCAAAACGAACTAGCTTGAACCCTCGTCGCCGATGAGAAGTCTTGTTGTTCACGCAGCTTGAGGGCTCTGGAAAGCGCTTTCCAGACGCCCAATGATCATATGGAAATGTTCCTTAAGTCATTCATTAACAATGGAATGTAGCAATGAACTGATCTAAGTCAGCTATTCAAAATGATATCAGCCCTACGCTGACAACTCTCTTCTCCTGCATTGGAGTCATGCAATGTCTGACACTCCCGGAAAACTACGATTAGGTGCGCTAGTCGCCCTGGTAGTCGGCTCGATGATTGGCGGCGGGATCTTCTCATTACCGCAAAACATGGCCGCCAGTGCCGACGTCGGTGCAGTTCTTATTGGTTGGGCCATTACCGCGGTGGGGATGTTGACCCTGGCTTTTGTGTTCCAGACCCTGGCCAACCGCAAGCCGGACCTGGACGGCGGGGTCTACGCCTACGCCAAGGCCGGTTTCGGCGATTACATGGGTTTCTCCTCGGCCTGGGGCTACTGGATCAGCGCCTGGCTGGGCAACGTCGGCTACTTCGTGTTGCTGTTCAGCACCCTGGGCTACTTCTTCCCGATCTTTGGCGAGGGCAATACCCCCGCCGCGGTGATCGGCGCCTCGGTGCTGCTGTGGGCCGTGCACTTTCTGGTGCTGCGCGGGATCAAGGAAGCCGCGTTCATCAACCTGGTGACCACGGTCGCCAAAGTCGTGCCATTGCTGCTGTTTGTGCTGATCGCGATCTTCGCCTTCCGCCTGGATATCTTCACCGCTGACATCTGGGGCGTGAAAAACCCGGACCTGGGCAGCGTGATGAACCAGGTGCGCAACATGATGCTGGTCACCGTCTGGGTGTTTATCGGCATCGAGGGCGCGAGCATCTTCTCGTCGCGGGCGGAAAAACGCTCGGACGTGGGCAAGGCCACAGTGATCGGCTTTATCACCGTGCTGCTGTTCCTGGTCCTGGTGAACGTGCTGTCCCTGGGGATCATGACCCAACCGGAACTGGCCAAGCTGCAGAACCCGTCGATGGCCGCCGTGCTGGAGCATGTGGTCGGCCACTGGGGCGCGGTGCTGATCAGCGTCGGCCTGATCATCTCGCTGCTGGGGGCATTGCTGTCGTGGGTGCTGCTGTGTGCGGAGATCATGTTCGCGGCGGCCAAGGACCACACCATGCCGGAGTTCCTGCGCAAGGAAAACGCCAACCACGTGCCGGTCAATGCGCTGTGGCTGACCAATGCCATGGTTCAGGTGTTCCTGATCATCACCCTGTTTTCGGCCAGTACCTACCTGTCGCTGATCTACCTCGCGACCTCGATGATCCTGGTGCCTTACCTGTGGTCCGCGGCCTACGCGGTGCTGCTGGCGGTGCGTGGCGAGAGCTACGAACAGGCCCTGGCCGAGCGCAAGAAAGACCTGTTCATCGGCGCAATCGCCCTGATTTATGCGATCTGGCTGCTCTATGCCGGCGGCGTCAAATACCTGCTGCTGTCCGCCCTGCTCTATGCCCCCGGCGCGATCCTGTTCGCCAAGGCCAAGCTGGAACTGGGCAAACCGATTTTCACCAACGTCGAGAAGCTGATTTTCGCCGCGGTGGTCCTGGGCGCCCTGGTGGCGGCCTACGGACTCTACGACGGCTTCCTGACTCTGTAAGACCCGCTCGTAACATTGGATGTTATGTCACTGGAGGAACACTGTAATGACCACGGTAAAAGCTAAGTACGGCGTACATTCCGAAGCCGGCAAACTGCGCAAAGTCATGGTTTGCTCCCCAGGCCTGGCCCATCAGCGGCTGACCCCGAACAACTGCGACGAACTGCTGTTTGACGATGTGCTGTGGGTCGCCCAAGCCAAGCGCGACCACTTCGACTTCGTGACCAAGATGCGCGAGCGCGATATCGACGTGCTGGAAATGCACAACCTGTTGACCGATATCGTCGCCATCCCCGAAGCCCTGGACTGGATCCTGGAACGCAAGATCACCGCCAACCAGGTCGGCCTCGGCCTGGTCAATGAAGTCAGCTCTTGGCTGCGCAGCCTGGAGCCGCGCAAGGTGGCCGAGTTCCTGATCGGCGGGGTTTCCGCCGATGACCTGCCGAGCAGCTTCGGCGGCAAGACCATCGAAATGTTCCGCGACTTCCTTGGCCATTCCAGCTTTATCCTGCCGCCGCTGCCCAACACCCAGTTCACCCGTGACACCACCTGCTGGATCTACGGTGGCGTGACCCTGAACCCGATGTACTGGCCGGCGCGACGCCAGGAAACCCTGCTGGCCAGCGCCATCTACAAATTCCACCCCGAGTTCACCAATGCCGACTTCCAGGTCTGGTACGGCGATCCGGACCAGGAACACGGCAACGCCACCCTGGAAGGCGGCGACGTGATGCCGATCGGCAATGGCGTGGTCCTGATCGGCATGGGCGAGCGTTCCTCGCGCCAGGCCATCGGCCAACTCGCGCTGAACCTGTTCAAGCACAAGGCCGTGGAACGGGTGATCGTCGCCGGCCTGCCGAAATCACGCGCAGCCATGCACCTGGACACCGTGTTCAGCTTCTGCGACCGCGACCTGGTGACCATCTTCCCGGAAGTGGTGAACCAGATCGTCGCCTTCACCCTGCGCCCTGATGAAAGCAAGCCGGGCGGCATCGATATCCAGCAGGAAAAAACCAGCTTCCTCGACACCGTGGCCGCCGCCCTCAACCTCAAGGCCCTGCGTGTAGTGGAAACCGGCGGCAACAGCTTCGCCGCCGAACGCGAGCAGTGGGACGACGGCAACAACGTGGTGGCCCTGGAACCGGGTGTGGTGATCGGTTACGACCGCAACACCTACACCAACACCCTGCTGCGCAAGGCCGGTGTCGAAGTGATCACCATCAGCGCCGGCGAACTCGGCCGTGGCCGTGGCGGCGGCCACTGCATGACCTGCCCGATCATCCGCGACCCTATCGACTACTGATTTTTCTTCCATGCTTGCCGCCGCCCGAACCGAGGGCGCGGCAAGTGGACGACCGAAACCCAAGGAGATCCATCATGGCTTTCAACATGCGCAACCGCAGCTTGCTGTCGCTGATGCACCACACCAACCGTGAGCTGCATTACCTGCTCGACCTGTCCCGCGACCTCAAGCGCGCCAAGTACACCGGCACCGAGCAGCCGCACCTCAAAGGCAAGAACATCGCGCTGATCTTCGAAAAAACCTCGACCCGCACCCGCTGCGCGTTCGAAGTGGCGGCCCACGACCAGGGCGCCCACGTCACCTATATCGACCCGGTGTCGTCGCAGATCGGTCACAAGGAAAGCATGAAAGACACCGCCCGGGTCCTGGGGCGGATGTTCGATGCCATCGAGTACCGCGGCTTTGAACAAGAGATCGTCGAAGAACTGGCGAAGTTCGCCGGCGTACCGGTATTCAACGGCCTGACCGCCGAATTCCACCCGACGCAAATGATCGCTGACACCCTGACCATGCGTGAGCACAGTGACAAACCGCTGCACGACATCAGCTATGCCTACCTGGGCGACGCCCGCTACAACATGGGCAACTCGTTGCTGATGATCGGCGCCAAGCTGGGCATGGATGTGCGCATCGGCGCGCCAAAAGCACTGTGGCCGCACCAGGACTTCATCGACCAGTGCCAGGCCTTCGCCGAGGAAAGCGGGGCGCGCATCACCATCACCGAAGACCCGAAAGAAGCGGTCAAGGGCGTGGACTTCATCCACACCGATATCTGGGTGTCCATGGGTGAGCCGGTCGAAGCCTGGGACGAGCGCATCGAGCAATTGCTGCCGTACCAGGTCAACGCCAAGATGATGAAAGCCTCGGGCAACCCCCGCGTGAAGTTCATGCACTGCCTGCCGGCGTTCCACAACAGTGAAACCAAGGTCGGCAAGGACATCGCCGCGCGGTATCCGAACCTGGCCAATGGCGTGGAAGTGACGGAGGACGTCTTCGAATCCCCGGCCAACATTGCCTTCGAACAGGCGGAAAACCGCATGCACACCATCAAGGCGATCCTGGTCTCGGCACTGGCGGATATCTAACCTCCCTCTCTGCCGCCGCCGACTGACCGGCGGCGGCAGAGACTTCAGAAGGACTGCACTATGCGTATCGTCGTTGCACTGGGCGGTAACGCCCTGCTCCGCCGTGGTGAACCCATGACCGCGGACAATCAACGCGCCAACATCCGCATCGCCACCGAACAGATTGCCAAGATCCACCCCGGCAACCAGTTGGTGATCGCCCACGGCAATGGTCCGCAAGTGGGCCTGCTGTCGCTGCAGGCGGCGGCCTATACCCAGGTTTCGCCCTACCCGCTGGATGTGCTCGGCGCCGAAACCGAAGGCATGATCGGCTACATCATCGAACAGGAACTGGGCAACCTGCTGGACTTCGAAGTCCCCTTCGCCACCTTGCTGACCCAGGTCGAAGTCGACCCCAAGGACCCGGCGTTCAAGAACCCGACAAAGCCCATCGGCCCGGTGTACAGCAAAGCCGAAGCGGAAAAACTCGCCGCCGAAAAAGGCTGGGCCATCGCCCCCGACGGCGACAACTTCCGCCGCGTGGTGGCCAGCCCGAAACCCAAGCGCATCTTCGAGATTCGCCCGATCAAGTGGCTGCTGGAAAAGAGCAGCATCGTGATCTGTGCCGGCGGTGGCGGGATCCCCACCATGTACGGCGAGGACGGCAAACTACGGGGCATCGAGGCGGTGATCGACAAGGACCTGTGCTCGGCGCTGCTGGCCGAACAGCTGGAAAGCGATCTGCTGGTGATTGCCACCGACGTCAACGCGGCCTTTATCGACTTCGGCAAGCCGACCCAGAAAGCCATCGCCCAGGCCCACCCGGATGAAATCGAGAAGCTGGGCTTCGCCGCCGGCTCCATGGGGCCCAAGGTCCAGGCTGCCTGCGAGTTCGCCCGCAACACTGGCAAAGTCGCGGTGATCGGTTCACTCTCGGACATCGAGGCGATCGTCCAGGGCAAGGCCGGCACCCGCATCAGCACGGCCAAGCCGGGTATCAGTTACCAGTAAATCGCCTGTCACAAGAACTTCGGGGCGGGCCCTGTGTCTGCCCCTACTTCAATGCCTTGAAGGAGAGACGCCCATGGCCACGTTCGAGCCCGGTCACCTGCATATCGAGCGCCACGCGCTGAACAAGGACGACTACAGCTACAACCTGTGCATCGACTACGAGGTCACCCAGGACCCCAAGGAAGGCAAGGGCATGCTCTTCACCCTGCATGGCACCATCGAGGACAAGCCCCTGAAGGAACAGTTCTTCCTGGCCAAGGACCTGGCCTTCGACTTCGCCCGCCATGCCACTCGCATCGCCCAGCAATACGGGATGCCCAAGACCGCCAGCATCGGCTCGATGCACAAGTACTACGACGAAATGTTCGAAGACGTACGCAAGCAACTGGAGGTCAAGCCTGGTGACCCGGTGAAACCCGAACACCTGGCGTAACCCCCTCCCCGTGGTGAGGGACGCACTGCCCTCGCCACCCTGTTCACGCCGCGCGCATTTCACCTTGGCCCTCCCCCAAGGCATACTGGCCACCCTCCGCTTCGCAGAACCGTCAGCCTCCCCATGCGTATCCACGTCAGCTTTATCGACCGCGTCGGCATCACCCAGGAAGTCCTGGCCCTGCTCGGCGGGCGCAATCTCAACCTGGATGCGGTGGAGATGGTTCCACCCAACGTGTACATCGATGCCCCGACCCTCAGCCCGCAGGTGCTCGAAGAGCTGCGCGATGCACTGTTCAACGTGCGTGGGGTACAGGCGGTGACCGTGGTCGATATCCTCCCCGGCCAGCGTCGCCACTTGCAGCTCGATGCCCTGCTGGCGGCCATGACCGACCCGGTGCTGGCCCTGGACAGCGCGGGCAAGGTGCTGCTGGCCAACCCGGCGCTGATTGCCCTGTATGGCCGTGAGCCGGCCGGCGAAAGCGTCGCCGAGCTGTTCGCCGACCCGGCGCTGCTCGACAGCCTGCTGGAACAAGGCTTTCGCCTGCCCCTGCGGGAAATCACCTTGAATGGCCAGACCCTGCTGCTGGACGCGACGCCCATCACCGACGCCGGCGCGCTGCTGACCTTGTATCAGCCGAACCGGATCGGCGAGCGCCTGTCGGCCCTGCACCACGACCATGCCGAAGGTTTTGATGCCCTGCTCGGGGAATCACCCGCCATCCGCACCCTCAAGGCCCGGGCCCAACGGGTGGCGGCACTGGATGCGCCACTGCTGATCCAGGGCGAAACCGGCACCGGCAAGGAGCTGGTGGCCCGCGCCTGCCATGCCATCAGCGCACGCCATGGCGCTCCCTTCCTGGCCCTGAACTGCGCGGCGCTGCCGGAGAACCTCGCCGAAAGCGAACTCTTCGGTTACGCCCCCGGCGCGTTCACCGGGGCCCAGCGCGGCGGCAAGCCGGGTCTGATGGAACTGGCCAACCAGGGCACGGTGTTTCTCGACGAAATCGGCGAAATGTCGCCTTACCTGCAGGCCAAGTTGCTGCGCTTCCTGAACGACGGCAGCTTCCGCCGGGTCGGGGGCGATCGCGAGGTCAAGGTCAATGTGCGGATCCTCAGCGCCACCCACCGCGACCTGGAAAAAATGGTCAGCGAAGGCACCTTCCGCGAGGACCTGTTCTATCGCCTGAACGTGCTCAATGTCGAAGTCCCGCCGCTGCGCGAACGCGGCCAGGACATCCTGCTGCTGGCGCGCTACTTCATGCAGCAGGCCTGTGCGCAGATCCAGCGCCCGGTCTGCCGCCTGGCCCCCGGCACCTACCCGGCCCTGCTGGGCAACCGCTGGCCGGGCAACGTGCGCCAGTTGCAGAACGTGATCTTCCGCGCCGCGGCCATCTGCGACAGCAACCTGGTGGACATTGGCGACCTGGACATCGCCGGCACCTCCGTGGCGCGCCAGGGCGATTCCGAGGTCGGCAGCCTGGAACAGGCGGTCGAAGCATTCGAGAAGAGCCTGCTCGAAGGTCTCTACCTCAATTACCCCTCGACCCGACAACTGGCCAACCGCTTGCAGACTTCCCACACGGCCATCGCCCACCGCCTGCGCAAGTACGGCATTCCCGGCAAAGCCTGAGCCCTCAGGCCAAACCGCTGAAAACGACCTCCACCTGTACTGAAAGCGCTACAGCGGAACGATTTCGCTACAACCGTCTACAATCAGTGCTGCCCAAGGCTTTGATCCTCAAAGTGTTTTTTCAATCGCCCCAGCTGTAGCGATTTCGCTACAGAGATTGCAGCGCCCTCTTCTTCAGAATCCTACAAGCCATTGATTTTTAACGAATAAAAAACATTGGCCGCGTTTTTGCTATGGGTTTAGCCATTCGCTCTGCATTGCATGAGCATTCAATCGCGTCCACCAGACGAGTCTGGCCCCTGAGGAGTTTCCATGAGCGAGTTGCGTTTTACTGAAGATCACGAATGGCTGCGTACCGAAGCTGATGGCAGCGTCACCGTAGGCATTACGCCTTTCGCGCAAAACGCCCTGGGCGACGTGGTATTCGTGCAACTGCCGGAGCTGCAGAGCTACGACAAAGGCGCCGAAGCCGCCACCGTGGAATCGGTAAAAGCCGCCAGCGGCGTGTACATGCCACTGGACGGGCAAGTGGTCGAGACCAACCCGGCTCTGGACAGCAGCCCGGAGCTGGTCAACGAAGACCCGCAAGGCGCAGGCTGGTTCTTCCGCTTTATTCCCGCCGATGCCGCCGCCGTCGGCCAGTTGCTGGACCAGGACGCCTACGACCGCCTGATCAAAGCCAACGCCGAAGCCTGAGGAGCCGCCATGACTATCAATCTCAGCACCGCCAACGAATTCATCGCCCGTCATATCGGCCCGCGCCAGGATGACGAGCAAGCCATGCTCAACAGCCTGGGTTTCGATTCCCTGGAAGCCCTGAGCGCCAGCGTCATCCCCGAGAGCATCAAGGGCACCAGCGTGCTCGAACTCGGCGCCGGGCAAAGCGAAGCCGATGCCCTGGCCTCGATCAAAGCCATCGCCGCCAGGAACGAGCTGTTCAAGACCTACATCGGCCAGGGCTACTACAGCTGTCACACGCCATCGCCGATCCTGCGCAACCTCCTGGAAAACCCGGCCTGGTACACCGCCTACACGCCCTATCAGCCGGAAATCTCCCAGGGTCGCCTGGAAGCCCTGCTGAATTTCCAGACCCTGATCAGCGACCTCTCCGGGCTGCCGATCGCCAACGCCTCCCTGCTCGACGAAGCCACCGCTGCCGCCGAAGCCATGACCTTCTGCAAACGCCTGAGCAAAAACAAAGGCAGCCACGCCTTCTTCGCCTCCGTGCATTGCCATCCGCAAACCCTGGACGTTCTGCGCACCCGTGCCGAACCCCTGGGCATCGACGTGGTGGTGGGCGATGAGCGCGAACTGAGCGACGTCAGCGCCTTCTTCGGTGCCCTGCTGCAATACCCGGCGAGCAATGGCGATGTGTTCGACTACCGCGAGCTGACCGAACGCTTCCACGCCGCCAATGCCCTGGTGGCCGTGGCCGCCGACTTGCTGGCCCTGACCGTGCTGACCCCGCCGGGCGAATTCGGCGCCGACGTGGCCATCGGCAGCGCACAGCGCTTTGGTGTGCCGCTGGGTTTCGGTGGCCCGCACGCGGCCTACTTCTCGACCAAGGATGCGTTCAAGCGCGACATGCCCGGCCGCCTGGTGGGCGTGTCGGTGGACCGTTTCGGCAAGCCGGCGCTGCGCCTGGCCATGCAGACCCGCGAGCAACATATCCGCCGCGAGAAAGCCACCAGCAACATCTGCACGGCCCAGGTCCTGCTGGCCAACATCGCCAGCATGTACGCCGTGTATCACGGCCCGAAAGGCCTGACCCAGATCGCCAACCGCATCCACCACCTGACCGCGATCCTGGCCCAAGGCCTGGGCGCGCTGGGGGTGACCGTCGAGCAGCAGCATTTCTTCGACACCCTGACCCTGGCCACCGGCGCGCATACCGCCGCCCTGCACGACAAGGCTCGCGCCCAGCGCATCAACCTGCGGATCGTGGATGAGCAACGCCTGGGCCTGTCCCTGGATGAAACCACCAGCCAGGCCGACGTTGAAACCCTGTGGAGACTGCTGTCCAACGGCCAGGCGCTGCCGGACTTCGCCGCCCTTGCCGCTTCGGTGACCAGCACCCTCCCCGCCACCCTGGTACGCCAGTCGCCCATCCTCAGCCACCCGGTTTTCAACCGTTACCACTCGGAAACCGAGCTGATGCGCTACCTGCGCAAGCTGGCCGACAAGGACCTGGCACTGGACCGCACCATGATCCCGCTGGGTTCGTGCACCATGAAACTCAACGCCGCCAGCGAAATGATCCCGGTGACCTGGGCCGAATTCGGCGCCCTGCACCCATTCGCTCCGGCCGAGCAAAGCGCCGGCTACCAGCAACTGACCACCGAGCTGGAGGCCATGCTCTGCGCCGCCACCGGCTACGACGCGGTGTCCCTGCAGCCGAACGCCGGCTCCCAGGGCGAATACGCCGGCCTGCTGGCCATTCGTGCCTACCACCAGAGCCGTGGCGACGAGCGCCGCGACATCTGCCTGATTCCATCCTCGGCCCACGGCACCAACCCGGCCACCGCCAACATGGCCGGCATGCGCGTGGTGGTCACCGCCTGCGATGCCCGGGGCAACGTCGATATCGAAGACCTGCGGGCCAAGGCCATCGAGCACCGCGAACACCTCGCGGCACTGATGATCACCTACCCCTCGACCCACGGCGTGTTCGAAGAAGGCATCCGCGAAATCTGCGGCATCATTCATGACCACGGCGGCCAGGTGTACATCGACGGCGCCAACATGAACGCCATGGTCGGCCTCTGCGCCCCGGGCAAGTTCGGCGGCGACGTTTCCCACCTGAACCTGCACAAGACCTTCTGCATCCCCCACGGTGGTGGCGGCCCGGGCGTGGGTCCGATCGGCGTCAAATCCCACCTGGTGCCCTTCCTGCCTGGCCACGCGGCCATGGAGCGCAAGGAGGGCGCGGTGTGCGCGGCACCGTTCGGCAGCGCGAGCATCCTGCCGATCACCTGGATGTACATCCGCATGATGGGTGGCGCCGGCCTCAAGCGCGCCTCGCAGTTGGCGATCCTGAATGCCAACTACATTTCCCGGCGCCTGGAAGAGCACTACCCGGTGCTCTACACCGGCAGCAATGGCCTGGTGGCCCACGAATGCATCCTCGACCTGCGTCCGCTGAAGGACAGCAGCGGCATCAGCGTCGATGACGTGGCCAAGCGCCTGATCGACTTTGGCTTCCACGCACCGACCATGTCGTTCCCGGTGGCCGGCACCCTGATGATCGAGCCGACCGAAAGTGAGTCCAAGGAAGAGCTGGACCGCTTCTGCGACGCCATGATCCGTATTCGCGAAGAGATCCGCGCCGTGGAAAACGGCACCCTGGACAAGGACGACAACCCGCTGAAAAACGCCCCGCACACCGCGGCGGAAATCGTCGGCGAGTGGACTCATCCCTACAGCCGCGAACAGGCGGTGTACCCGGTCGCGTCCCTGATCGAAAGCAAGTACTGGCCACCGGTAGGCCGGGTCGACAACGTATTTGGCGATCGCAACCTGGTGTGCGCCTGCCCGTCGATCGAGCTTTACGCTTAAAGCAGTTGCAAGCGGCAAGTTTCAAGCTGCACGTTAAAGGCCGACCGGCTCTTTCTTGCAGCTTGTGGCTTGAAGCTTGCCGCCGCTCCTATAACAAGAAACCGGAGAGCCACCATGTCCCTGAGCGTGTTCGACCTGTTCAAGATTGGCATCGGCCCCTCCAGCTCCCACACCGTCGGTCCGATGCGCGCGGCTGCGCGCTTCGTCGAAGGGCTGCGCCGCGAGGGCCTGCTGGCGGCCACCACCAGCGTCAAGGTCGAGCTGTACGGTTCGCTCGGCGCCACCGGCAAGGGCCATGGCAGCGACAAGGCGGTGCTGCTGGGCCTGGAAGGTGAACACCCGGACACCGTGAATACCGAGACCATTGCCACTCGCCTGCACGACATCCGCAGCAGCGGACGCCTCAACCTGCTGGGCGAACACCTCATTGCATTCAATGAGAAAGAACACCTGGCCATGATCCGCAAGCCGCTGGCCTACCACCCCAACGGCATGATCTTTCGCGCCTTCGATGCCGCCGGCATCCAGATCCGCAGCCGCGAGTACTACTCGGTCGGTGGCGGTTTCGTGGTGGATGAAGACGCGGCCGGCGCCGACCGGATTGTCGAAGACGCCACGCCCCTGACCTTCCCCTTCAAGAGCGCCAAGGACCTGCTCAGCCATTGCAGCACCTACGGGCTGTCCATCAGCGCGCTGATGCTGACCAATGAAAGTGCCTGGCGCCCGGAAGCGCAAACCCGCGCCGGCCTGCTGCAAATCTGGCAAGTGATGCAGGACTGCGTGGACGCCGGCTGTCGCAACGAAGGGATTTTGCCCGGCGGGCTCAAGGTCAAGCGCCGGGCGGCGGCCTTGCACCGGCAACTGTGCAAGCACCCTGAGTCGGCGCTGCGCGATCCGTTGTCGGTGCTCGATTGGGTCAACCTGTATGCCCTGGCGGTCAACGAAGAAAACGCCAACGGCGGGCGCGTCGTGACGGCGCCCACCAACGGCGCCGCCGGGATTATTCCGGCCGTGCTGCATTACTACATGCGCTTTATCCCGGGCGCGAATGAAGACGGCGTGGTGCGTTTTCTGCTCACTGCCGCCGCCATCGGCATTCTGTACAAGGAAAACGCCTCGATCTCCGGCGCCGAAGTAGGGTGCCAGGGCGAGGTCGGCGTGGCCTGTTCGATGGCCGCCGGTGCGCTGTGCGAAGTGTTGGGCGGCACGGTGTCCCAGGTCGAAAACGCCGCCGAGATCGGCATGGAACACAACCTCGGCCTGACCTGCGACCCCATTGGCGGGCTGGTACAGGTGCCGTGCATCGAACGCAACGCCATGGGTTCGGTGAAAGCCATCAACGCCGTGCGCATGGCCCTGCGCGGCGATGGCCAGCACTTCGTGTCCCTCGACAAGGTCATCCGCACCATGCGCCAGACCGGCGCCGATATGAAAAGCAAATACAAGGAAACCGCCCGCGGCGGTTTGGCCGTCAACATTATCGAATGCTGAAGCGGTCTCGATCGCTTGCGCAGATTTTTCAGGAGCTCAATATGTCCACCGAACACCTGCTGCACACCCCACTGCACGCCCTGCACCTCGAACTCGGCGCGCGCATGGTGCCCTTCGCCGGCTACGACATGCCGGTGCAATACCCATTGGGAGTGATGAAGGAACACCAGCACACCCGTGAACAGGCCGGGTTGTTCGACGTGTCGCACATGGGCCAGATCCGCCTGAGCGGCGCCAATGCGGCGAAAGCCCTGGAAACCCTGGTACCGGTCGACATCATCGACCTGCCGGTCGGCATGCAGCGCTATGCGATGTTCACCAATGACCAAGGCGGTATCCTCGACGACCTGATGGTCGCCAACCTGGGCAACGACCAGCTGTTCCTGGTGGTCAACGCCGCCTGCAAGGACCAGGACCTGGCCCACCTGCGCCAGCACATCGGCGATCAATGCAGCATCGAGCCGTTGTTCGAGGAGCGCGCCCTGCTCGCCCTGCAAGGCCCGGCCGCAGTCACGGTGCTGGCACGCCTGGCCCCGGAAGTCGCACAGATGACATTCATGCAGTTCAAGCCAGTGACCGTCAGCGGCGTCGACTGCTTTGTCAGCCGTTCGGGCTACACCGGCGAGGACGGATTCGAGATTTCGGTCCCCGCCTCCAACGCCGAAGCCCTGGCCCGCGCACTACTGGCAGAACCGGAAGTGGCGGCCATCGGCCTGGGTGCCCGTGATTCGCTGCGCCTGGAGGCGGGCCTGTGCCTGTATGGCCACGACATGAACAGCGAGACCACGCCCATCGAGGCAAGCCTGCTGTGGGCCATCTCCAAGGTTCGACGCGCCGACGGCGCCCGAGCAGGTGGCTTCCCGGGTGCCGAGCAGGTGTTCGCCCAGCAGCAGAACGGCGTCAGCCGCAAACGCGTCGGCCTGCTGCCGCAGGAGCGCACGCCGGTGCGTGAAGGTGCGGAAATCGTCAATGACGCAGGCGACATCATCGGTAGTGTCTGCAGTGGCGGTTTCGGTCCGACCTTGGGTGGGCCTTTGGCCATGGGTTACATCGACAGCCGTTACAACACACTCGATACGCCAGTTTGGGCAATTGTTCGTGGGAAAAAGGTGCCTATGCTTGTAAGCAAAATGCCATTTGTCCCACAACGCTACTATCGTGGTTGAACAACTGTTTCTATAAGTAACGCGGTTGCGTTAGAAGTGCACTAATCTGTAACGCAACCGCCATAAAACAGTGCACGTTTTCGATATTGAACTTGGCTTATAACAATTGAATAACTCTATCGTCTAAGCACGCCCAGACAGGTCCAACCAATAGGTCAAGGCCGAGTAAAACCGGGGGATTTCGCAGGGCTTGTTTTTACTCCCGTAGTTGGCGTAGAGTTTCTCCACTGTGTTTGCATGGGTCGCTTGGAACCGTGACCTGGGCAGTAGCCAACAAGTTTGCTACAACCCGTTCGACGTCTCTTACTTTCCTGCAACCCAGCCCAGTACTCTTTCTTGAGAAAGAGACTGTCATTAATTTTTGTGTCAAAGGAAATAAGAAATGTCCCAACGTCAGAGCGGTACCGTCAAGTGGTTTAACGACGAGAAAGGTTTTGGTTTTATCACTCCAGAAAGCGGTCCGGATCTGTTCGTGCATTTCCGCGCCATTCAGGGCAACGGCTTCAAGAGCTTGAAAGAAGGCCAGAAAGTGACCTTCATCGCCGTGCAGGGCCAAAAAGGCATGCAGGCTGACGAAGTTCAAGCCGAAGCTTAATCGTCTGTAACGAAAAAGCCTCTGATGCTGACATCAGAGGCTTTTTTGTGCGTGCAATTCCGTAAAATGGCTTCTTTTCTGCCCAGACGAGAGCCGTGCCATGTCCAAACACCTGCTAAGCCCCCAAGGCGACTTCCCTGCCGTCGGCCTGGGCCGCCGCCTGGCAGCGATGTTCTATGATTTCCTGCTGTGCACCGCACTGCTGATCGTCACCGGCGGCATCTACAAAATGATCCAGATGCAGATCATCGGCGGAGCCAAAATGCGTGCTTTGACCGAAGCCGGCGCCCTGGATGGGGACCCGCTGTACTCCACTGTGTTGCTATTTGTGTTGTTCGGCTTCTTCGCCAAGTTCTGGACCTACTCCGGCCAGACCCTGGGCATGCAGGTCTGGGGCATTCGCGTACAGAACGCCGATGGCAGCAGCATCAGTCTGTGGCAGGCGCTGCTGCGCTTCATCGTCTCGATCGCCTCGTGGTTATGCCTTGGCCTGGGGTTCTTCTGGGTACTGATCGACAAACAAAAGCGCAGTTGGCATGACATGTACTCCAGCAGCCAGTTGGTACGCATTCCCAAGAAGAAAAAGTAATTCACCACACATAAAAACGCCCCGACAGTTCGGGGCGTTTTTGTTTGACCGGCAAAACAGATCAGGCATTGCCCGCCAGCTTCATCCGCGCGGCCTGGGTGAAGTCCAGCATGCGCTTGAGCGGGCGAATCGCGTGGGGGATCAAGGCCGGGTCGACGAAGATCTCGTTACTGCCCGTACGCAGGCATTGCAGGGTGCGCTCCAGGGTATTCATGGCCATCCATGGGCAGTGCGCGCAACTGCGGCACGCCGCGCCGTTACCGGCCGTAGGCGCCTCGATGAAAACCTTGTCCGGACACAGCTGCTGCATTTTGTAGAAAATCCCGCGATCGGTCGCCACGATCAGGGTCTTGTTCGGCAGGCGTTGGGCCGCGGCAATCAGCTGACTGGTGGAACCCACCGCATCGGCCAGCTCTATCACTGAGGTCGGGGATTCCGGGTGCACCAAAATCGCCGCATCTGGATACAAAGCCTTCATGTCTTCGAGTTGTTTGGACTTGAACTCTTCATGGACGATGCACGCACCGTCCCAGAGCAGCATGTCGGCTCCGGTCTGGCGCTGGATATAAGTACCCAGGTGTTTATCCGGGCCCCAGATAATGGTTTCGCCGTTATCCATCAGGCTTTCGACGATTTCCAGGGCGCAGCTGGAAGTCACCACCCAGTCAGCACGGGCTTTGACCGCCGCCGAGGTATTGGCATACACCACCACGGTGCGCTCCGGGTGTTGATCGCAGAACGCCGAGAACTCTTCCACCGGGCAGCCCAGGTCCAGGGAGCAGGTCGCCTCGAGGGTCGGCATCAGCACCCGCTTTTCCGGATTGAGGATCTTTGCGGTTTCCCCCATGAACTTGACTCCGGCCACCACCACCGTCTTGGCCGGGTGAGCATTGCCGAAGCGAGCCATCTCCAGGGAGTCGGAAACACAGCCGCCAGTTTCTTCGGCCAGGGCCTGAATCACCGGATCACAATAGAAGTGCGCCACCAGCACCGCGTCCTGAGCCTTGAGCTCGGCGGCAATAGCAGCACGGTAGCAGGCCTCCTCATCAGCACTGAGCGGCTTGGGCTGCTTGGCATCGAGGTGGGCTTGAACCAGAAGGCGTTCGGAAATCTGCGTCATGTTCGCAAGACCTGCAGGCGCATTCGCGCGAAAGTCGAGTATACACCCGGCTCCGGACCACTCGGGTCCCGCCGGGAGAGTGAGTATTTATCAGGCACGGACAGCGGTGAAGCCGGGCAAGGCTACAGAATATCCCCTTGATGTAAAAGATGATTCTGAGCGGTGGGAGGTCGTGCACATTGCCTGTGCAACGCCCTCGGCACTCAGTGCTCGCCCAAGAGCGCCAGGAACCGTCGGCGCCTATTAAGAAGGAAAAACATGGGTGATTACTGAGCGTGCGATCGTCACACCCTGTTCGGAGCCCTATTAGATAATGTGGCCAAGTTCATTCAGGCTTATCTGAGGTATTACATCCGAAGGTATGCGTGAGGCGTTGGATAAGTTGTAGACCTGAAACCGATCCCCCATCACTTTCTCGGAAACTATCTCGAAGGAAGGCAAAATTCGGGTGAAAAAATGTTGATCCAGTCCACAGGGAGAAAGATCCGTAGTCCTGTCTTCGTAAAATCGTCTTGCTGATTGATTGAGATCGACTCCCACCATGACTGCTTTGGTGAAACCCGCGTGATAAGCAATTTGCAGTGCCAGATAAGCCACTGTGCGAGCATCAAAGAAACCCCGCTTCAGATTTTTACTGAAGCCAATTCGGCGATTGCGGCGACTGAGAAAATTGCGGTTCCTTATCAACTCTTTGTCTTCGCCCATTAACTCTGTCCAGGAAAGTTTGGGGGCTTTACTCAGCAAAAACACCTCCCCACTTGGAGTAATGGAAGAGGCCCGCAAATGCTCCTCCCACAAAGCAACCCGCTCACTAATCAACATCGCCTGGGAAAACAACTCGGGCTGCTGATTGGAGAAGTCCCTATCGGTACAGGTATAGAAGAACGGTTTGACTCCAGTGCCAACAAACTTTGAAATCGCCCCATTCATGGTAATCATCGGGACGTGAGCAAAATCCTCAGGATGAAAATCCTTGGCAGATGCGCCTGAGGCGATAATAAACACAGTGCCTTGCTGGATGTTTCGACACTCATCCAAGTCGCGGATATTAGGAATGCAACTCATTTGCACTCATCCAACCTTTGAATTCATCTGGCTCAACATCATGTCAATCACACTATTAGCCCCATTGCACAGAAAACGAAAAATTATATACAGACAAATCCACACAAAAAACCAACACATGTAAAAAATAATTACTCAATCTAAATCGATAGCAAACAAACTCAATCATCGAATCATATTGATGGCATTGAACTGATTAGTATCAAATTGCATACATTGGCCGTTGAGGCGGCGAACTTCGGATAATGAGCGGCGATAAAGCGCAGTTAATGTACCAAGAGGGCAAAGATAGGGCCTTGTCATGCACAGCGGTAGATTGAGGACCGTAAGGCTGCAAAAAAATCGGACGCTAGCCTGCTACACCTCTTCAGCCATCGGGACTTGATGTCGATTCGCCCAATCAATTCATCGGCGACCTGAGATACCGGTCCAAGCAGGGAAAACAGCACGAGGCTGTGCCCGGAAAGGCTGACCCCGACCCACCGAATTACGAGCAAAAAAAAACCCGGAAATCCTCACTTACGTGGGCCTTCCGGATTTTCTAAACCGCTAAAAATGGTGGGTCGTGTGGGATTCGAACCTACGACCAATTGGTTAAAAGCCAACTGCTCTACCAACTGAGCTAACGACCCGCTGTGTGGTGGCGCGTATAATACTGATTTCTAACGGGAATTCAACACTTTATTTGAAATAAATCAGAAATAAGGTGTTGGGTCAGTAATCCCGGCTGCGGAAAAGCCTTCTGCGCGCAGCCGGCAGCTGTCACATTTGCCGCAGGCGTAGCCTTGATCGTCGGCCTGATAGCAGGAAACGGTCAGCCCGTAGTCGACCCCCAGCTTGACCCCCGCCTTGACGATTTCGGCCTTGCTCAGGTTCTGCAGGGGCGCCTGGATGCGAAAGCCCTGCCCCTCCACACCAGCCTTGGTCGCGAGGTTGGCCATGCGCTCGAAAGCTTCGACGAACTCGGGACGGCAATCCGGGTAACCGGAATAATCCACAGCGTTGACGCCGATGAAAATGTCGCGCGCGCCCAATACTTCCGCCCAGCCCAGCGCCAGGGAAAGAAACACGGTATTACGCGCAGGCACATAAGTGATCGGAATGCCTTCACTTGGGGCTTCCGGCACGGCGATCGCGCTGTCGGTCAAGGCCGAACCACCGATGCCATTCAGATTCAGGCCGATGACCTTGTGTTCAACCACTCCCAGGTCGCGAGCCACACGCTCGGCGGCCTGCAGCTCAGCGCGATGTCGCTGGCCGTAGTCGAAGCTCATGGTGTAGCAGCTGTAGCCCTCGGCACGGGCCATGGCCACCACCGTGGCCGAGTCCAGGCCACCGGACAGGAGGATTACCGCGCGCTTTAGCGTGGAGGAAGTGTTATCTGCTTGCTCGGTCATATCAGCGCCCCGGCTCGTCGTTCCAAAGGTATTTGTGCAACTGCAGTTGCAGACGCACAGGCAGGTTGTCCGCCACCACCCAGTCAGCCAGGTCGCGTGCGTTCAGGTCATGGTGGCTGGGGGAGAACAACACCTCTCCTGCACGCCGCTCAAGGCCGTACTGGATCAGCTTGGACACAGCCCAGTCATAGTCTTCACGGGAACAGATGACAAACTTGACCTGATCGTTAGGTGTCAGCAGGTCGATATTTTCGTAGCGATTGCGCCGAACCTCTTCCGACCCGGGGGTCTTCAGATCAAGCACCCGGCTGACTCGCGGGTCGACCGCAGAAATATCCAGCGCACCACTGGTTTCGAGGGAGACCTCGTAACCGGCGTCGCACAACTGCTTGAGCAAGGGAATGGCGTTAGGTTGCGCCAGCGGCTCGCCACCGGTGACACAGACATAACGCGGACGGAACTCGGCAACCTGCTCGAGGATGCTGTCCAGCGTCCGCAGGGTGCCACCGCTGAAGGCATAGGCACTGTCACAGTACTGGCAACGCAACGGGCAACCGGTCAGGCGCACAAATACTGTGGGCAGCCCGGCAGTCCGAGTTTCACCCTGCAACGAGTAGAAAACTTCGGTGATTCTCAATGTGTCTTGCATAGTCGCCACGGGCGTAACAGCTAAACAGGCTGTCCGCCTCCGTCAGGCACTTCAAGAAACTCCGCCAACGCGTGAGCCCCAGGAAGCGTGTTTCATAAAAAGGGCATGGATTCTAACGAAAAAACCCGCGGCAAGCGCGGGTTTCTTCAAAACGGTCAAGCCATGACTACATGCGTTGCAAATCGCGCTGTGCCAATTGAGCAGCGGAAGTCCCGGGATATTGCGCAACCACCTGCTGCAGAATGCCCTTGACCCGGTCGGTGTGACCCAGGCGGCGCTCTACGTCAGCCAGTTTATACAGCGAGTCCGGCACCTTGGCGTGCTTGGGGTACAGCTGGGATACCTTGGCAAATGCCTGACCTGCGCCTTGCAGGTCGCCCTTGGCCAGGTTCACTTCGCCCAACCAGTACTGGGCATTACCCGCGTATTGGCTGTTCGGGTATTTACGCAGGAAAGCGCCAAAAGCCTGGCTGGCCTTGTCGAAATCCTTGGCTTTGATCAGGTCGAAAGCTGCATCGTAATACAGCTTTTCCTTGGCCGGATCACCCGGCTCACTGCTGGCCGCAGGGGCTTGTGTGGCAGCCCCGGCAGCCGCACCGGCGGCACTATCACCACCGGAAGAAGAATTATCAGGAGTGGCGGCAGGTGCAGCGCCAGATCCAATGCGCCGATCAAGATCCTGGTATCGCTCCAGGTTTTCCTGCTTCATGCGCGAAACATCATTTTGCAATACTTCAATCACACCTTGTTGCCGTGCGATTTGCTCCTGCATTTGCTGCAGTTGCTGGAACAGCTCGCCCTGTGCCGAGACAGGGGTCGAAACCCCTCCCCCGGCATAGGCGCCGTTCGTACCATAACCCGCTGGCGGATAACTGCCCCCGCTATTGTTATAGCCTGAGTTGTTATCGACCACAGGAACCGCAGCCCACGCCGCAAGCGGCGCGAGGCTGAGAGCCAAAATAGTTACAGCACGACGGCACGTTCGCATGACGAATTACTTACGCAGTTCGACGCGACGGTTTTGAGCCCAGGACTGCTCGTCGTTGCCGGTAGCAACTGGACGCTCTTCGCCGTAGGAAACCAGTTCCAGCTGAGCTGGGGAAACACCTTGCAGTACCAGGTAGCGCTGAACGGCTTTCGCACGACGCTCGCCCAGTGCCATGTTGTACTCACGAGTACCACGTTCGTCGGTGTTGCCTTCCAGAACAACGCGAGCGCCGTTTGCTTTCAGGTCTTTGGCGTGAACGTCCAGAGCGCGCATGGCTTCTGGCTTCAGGTCCGAGCTGTCGTATTCGAAGTAGAAGGTGGTGATTGCGCGCAGAGCAGCTTCTTCGCTCAGGGAGCCGTCAACTGCACCAGTGTTAGCGCCGTAACCAGCGTTTGGATCAACAGCGCCTTCGCCAGCGTTGTCGCCGCCTTTGGAGGAGCAACCTACAGCTACAGCCATGGCCAGAGCCAGCGCAGCAAACTTACCAAACTTCAGCATTTCCATCGTGAAACTCCTAATGAACCCCAGTGTGTTAAGTAAAACGTGTAGCGCCGCGTCAGTTCAGGTAAGGGGACCAGGAAGGTTCTCTGACTTCGCCTTGTGCGGTAGGAAGCGGGAGCCTTACGCGTCCATTAATGGACACGAGCATCAAGACTCCCCGGCCCTGCTGGCGGGTGGCGTAGATTACCATGGTGCCGTTGGGCGCAACAGTAGGCGACTCATCAAGTGTGCTATCTGTAAGGATTTTTACGCTTCCGCGCTGCAAATCCTGAGCCGCAACCTTGAAGTTTGTGAAGCCGTCCTGCCGGTGAATCATTACCAGCGTCTTTTCATCCGCCGACAATTTCGGGTTGGCGTTGTAGTTACCAATAAAGGTCACACGCTCTGCACCACCGCCGCTGGCGCTGGTTTTGTAGATCTGTGGCTTGCCGCCACGGTCCGAGGTGAAGTAGATGGTCGACCCATCTTTACCCCAGAAAGGTTCGGTGTTGATACCCGGGCCACTGGTGACACGGGAGATCTGACGCGAACCCAGGTTCATCACATAAATATCCGGGTTACCGTCCTTGGACAGTACGAAAGCCAGGCGCTGACCATCTGGAGACCAGGCAGGAGCACCGTTCAGGCCTTCAAAGTTGGTGATCTGCTCGCGGCGGCCGGTGTCGATGTGCTGGACAAAGATGCGTGGACGCTTCTGTTCGAACGACACATAAGCGATGCGTTTGCCATCCGGAGCAAAGCGTGGCGACAGGATCGGCTCACGGGATTGCAGCAGAGTCACCGCACGTGCACCGTCGTAGTCCGAACGTTGCAGGGTGTAACGGGTGTTTTTCTCGGAAAACCGCTCAGCCGTCACATACAGCATGCGCGTCGAGAAGGCACCCTTGATACCGGTGAGCTTTTCGAACGACTGGTCGGCGATGTAGTGGGACATGTCGCGCAGTTGATCGATGCTGCCCGACACACTGCCGGTCAGCACTTGCTGCTCGGTGGCGACGTTGAACAGGGCGTATTGCACCTGCAGGCGACCGCCCGCCGGAACAATGCTGCCGACCATGATGTACTGGGCGCCCAGAGCCTTCCAGTCACGGTAGATGACTTCGCTGGCCTGAGTCGGCAGGCCGATCATGTTCTGTTTTGGAATCGGCGAGTAGTAACCCGAGTTGCGCAGGTCGTTACCGATGATTTCCGCCATGTCGTCCGGCAGCACGCTGCCACCCTGCCAGCCGAAAGGAACTACGGCGATAGGGGTGGCCCGGTCACTACCGCTAGTGACCAGAATGTTCTTTTCATCCGCTGCCGCTATCCCTGCCATACAGCAAATAACGACAAGCATTCCTCGAAGAAGGTTTCTCACAAGGCTAGATCCTCAGGTGTGAATGTCATCTTGAATGAACGATAGGGAGCGAAATCGCTCGGTTTCATTCCCTGCATTTCTGTCAAACGCCCAATGTTCTTGACTGCCGCCACCGCCGAAGCGTCGAACGGACCGTCACCACTGGACTTGGATACGCTGACCGTGGTCACCGTACCGTCAGGCAACATGCCGATTTGAAGCACAACCGTCATACCCTTGCGTGCCGAAGGAGGACGAGCCCACCCTTCTGCCGCCCGAGCACGAATCAGATCGTCGAAACTGCCCGCGACTTCATCGCCCTGCTCATCGGCCAAGGCCTGCTGGCGCTGCGGCGTGTCGGAAAGCAAGTCAGCCAAGGCCTGGGCCTTTTTCTCTTCGGCTGATTTACGCGCGGCTTCCTGCGATTTTTTCTTCGCAGCATCGGCGGCAGCTTTCTTCTTCGCGTCTTCGGCGACTTTTTTCTTCGCCTCGTCAGCTTCAGCTTTCTTCTTGGCGTCTTCCGCGGCTTTTTTCTTCGCGTCTTCGACTATCTTTTTCTTCGCTTCTTCAGCGGCCTTTTTCTTGGCCTCTTCTTCAGCGGCTTTCTTGGCTTCTTCTTCGGATTTCTTCTTGGCTATATCAGCCAATTGTTTCTCTTCAGCTTTTTTGGCTTCCGCAGTCTTCTTCGCTTCGTCGGCTTTCTTGGCTTCATCAGCCTTTTTTGCCTCGTCCGCTTTCTTCGACTCGTCCGCTTTCTTGGCTTCTTCGGCTTTTTGAGCCGCTTCTTCTTTCTTTTGTTCCGCAGCCTTCACCGCTTCCTGCTCGACCTTCTTCTGCTCCATCTGCTCGACTTCGGTCTGACGCGCGGCGGATTTCTTCGCCTCACCCGCAATCTTCTGATTGGTCTGGGTGGTTGCCTGACTTTTCGATTTCAGCTGATACAGGGTCGCCTGGACAATCGGCTTGGCCGGTGGCAACTCAGGCGTAAAGGCAAAGCTGACGAACAGCATGCCAAATACCAGAATGTGCAGGCCTACTGCCCAGACACTCGGCCAGAAGTAGCTTTCCGAGGCGGACGGCTCTCGCTGTTGGTGCATCAGGGCGCCTCGGTAATCAAGCCAACGTTACCGACCCCGGCTTTCTGCAATCCGCCCATGGCCCCCATCACGGCACCATAGTCGACGGTCTTGTCGCCGCGAATGAACACCTGGGTGTGCTTGCCGCCTTCATTGCCGGCACGGATGATCTTGGTCACCGCGTCGGTCATTTGCGGCAAGGTCATCGCCTTGTCCTGCTGCTTGTCGGTATCGACTTCGCTGCCAAGGTTCCAGTAATAGGTCTTGTCAGCCTTGATCGAAATGGTCAGGACTTGGGTGTTGTTGTCTTGCGGCAAGGCTTCGCTGGAAACCTTGGGCAGATCAACCTTCACCCCCTGATTGAGCATCGGCGCGGTCACCATGAAGATGACGAGCAGCACCAACATCACGTCGATGTAGGGCACCACGTTCATCTCGGCAACCGGCTTGCGCTTTTTGCGAGCTCGAGCGATTAAAGCCATTGGAAATTACCTGCTTATTCTTCGCTGGTGTGCACTTTACGGTGCAGGATCGCCTGGAACTCATCGGCGAAGGTGTAGTAGCGGCTGGTCAGGGTTTCGCTGCGCGCGGCAAAGCGGTTGTAGGCGATAACTGCCGGAATCGCCGCGAACAGGCCGATTGCGGTAGCAACCAGGGCTTCGGCGATACCCGGGGCCACAGTGGCCAGGGTCGCTTGCTGGGCGGTAGCCAGGCCACGGAAGGAGTTCATGATCCCCCACACCGTACCGAACAAGCCGATGTACGGGCTCACGGAGCCAACGGTCGCCAGGAACGGCAGGCCGGTCTCGAGCTTTTCTTCTTCGCGGGAAATGGCCACGCGCATGGCACGGGCGACGCCTTCCATCACCGCTTCCGGGTCAACACCGGGCTGCTGGCGCAGGCGGGAGAACTCTTTGAAGCCGGCACGGAAGATCTGCTCCACACCCGAATCCGGGTCCGGGTTGCTGCCAGCCTGGCGATAGAGTTTGGACAGGTCGATACCCGACCAGAAGCGCTCTTCAAAGCTCTCCAGGGCACGTCGACCGGCACGCAGCATATTGCTGCGCTGAAAAATCATGACCCATGAGGTCACCGATGCGGCCACCAGAATCAGCATTACCAACTGCACCACGACGCTGGCATTGCTGACCAAGCTCCACATGGAGGAATGGTCGACGACGTTAGCTTCCACGCTTTATCTCCTGCTCTGAGTGTGTACCCGCGCCGCTCACGTCGGCAAAGGCCGCACGTAGAGCTTCGGGAATGGCCCGGGGTTTCAAACTATCGGCGCGCACACAGGCCACCAAAAACTGCCCTTCACAGAGCAGCGCATTATCCGTAGCCCGCCTGACCTGCTGTTTAAAGCGCAGGCTGACCCGGTTCAATTCGATTACTTGTGCACTTACCAGAAGTTCGTCATCCAGTCGCGCCGGCGCGTGGTAGCGCGCTTCGCTGGAATGCACGACGAACAACAGGTTCTCCCCTGCCAGCTGCGATTGGGCGAAGCCCAGATCACGTAGCCGCTCGGTTCGAGCCCGCTCCATAAACTTAAGGTAATTAACGTAATACACGATGCCGCCGGCATCGGTGTCCTCGTAATAAACGCGACAACGATGTGCGAACGACTCAAGCCCGTTTTGCGCGCGCATACTCTAGTGCTTACTCCTCAGGTTGCCAATCCGGCCAGGCAACTGTTTTTCATTCTCCTGCGCCTTTCTTGCGAAAGAACGGTCATGCCTGCCCCTAGGACAGCACAAACCTCGAATAAATCGACACAGGACGAGTTTTTAATCGTCTACGGCATCGAGGAATTCGTCTACCACAGGCATCTCCCCCAATCGTGACGGAATGTTAAGACCGAAGTGCAAATAGGCATGCCGAGTCACCACGCGCCCACGTGGCGTACGCATGATGTAGCCCTGCTGGATCAGGTATGGCTCGAGCACGTCCTCGATGGTGTGCCGTTCCTCGCTGATCGCTGCCGCCAGACTGTCTACCCCCACCGGCCCGCCATCGAACTTCTCGATCATGGTCAGCAGTAGACGTCGGTCCTGGTGGTCGAAGCCACGCTCATCGACGTCCAGCAGGTTCAGTGCAAGATCGGCAATCGGCTTGGTGATATGGCCCTTGGCCCGGACTTCGGCGTAATCGCGCACCCGACGCAGCAGGCGGTTAGCGATCCGCGGCGTGCCCCGGGCACGGCGGGCGATCTCGAACGCACCGTCCGGGTCCAGGGGCAACCCCAGAATCGTCGCGGAGCGGCCGACAATGGTTGCCAGGTCGGCGGTGCTGTAGAACTCCAGGCGCTGGACGATACCAAAGCGGTCACGCAACGGGTTGGTCAGCATCCCCGCACGGGTGGTGGCGCCCACCAGGGTGAACGGTGGCAGGTCGAGCTTGATCGAGCGCGCGGCCGGGCCCTCGCCAATCATGATATCGAGCTGGAAATCCTCCATCGCCGGATACAGTACTTCCTCGACGATGGGCGAAAGCCGGTGGATCTCGTCGATAAACAGCACGTCATGGGGTTCCAGATTGGTCAGCAGCGCCGCCAGGTCTCCCGGTCGCTCCAGCACCGGGCCCGAGGTGCTCTTGATCGACACGCCCATTTCCTGGGCGATGATATTGGCCAGGGTGGTCTTGCCCAGGCCCGGCGGGCCAAAGATCAGGGTGTGGTCCAGCGACTCATTACGCCCACGGGCCGCCTGGATAAACAGCTCCATCTGCTCGCGCACGGTCGGCTGGCCGATGTACTCGGCCAGGCTGACGGGACGAATCGCACGATCCTGGACTTCTTCGCGGTCACGGGGGCCCGTGGCGGCGATCAGACGATCAGCTTCAATCACTTAAATCATTCCCTTCAGGGCGCGGCGGATCATGTCTTCGCTACTCAAACCTTTTTCCTTGATGGCGGATACCGCCTTGCTCGCTTCCTGGGGTTTGTAACCCAGGGAAATCAGCGCACTGACCGCATCGGTCTCGGCACTGGCCACTGGCGCCGGCCCGTCCGGCTGGTTGGGCACCAGGGCAAACATGCTCGGTACGGTTTCCCAGGCCTTGAAGCGGTCCTTGAGCTCAACCAGCAGGCGCTCGGCGGTCTTCTTGCCCACCCCCGGCACCTTGGTCAGCGCCGAAGTGTCCTGGGCTTGCACGCAACGCACCAGCTCATCGACTTCCAGACTGGACATCAAGGCCAAGGCCAGTTTCGGCCCGACACCATTGAGACGGATCAACTCGCGAAAAAAGTCTCGCTCGCGCTTGGTGCTGAAGCCGTAGAGTAACTGCGCGTCTTCGCGCACGACCAAATGGGTGTGCAAGGTCAGGGGTTCGCCGACCGACGGCAGGCGATAAAGCGTGGTCATGGGCACTTCAACCTCATAACCCAGACCGTTTACATCAAGAATCAGATGCGGCGGCTGTTTTTCAGCCAAATTGCCGCGCAAGCGTCCAATCACGTTTCAGATCCTTAAAGACTGGCCAGATTCAATGACTGGCGAATAACCGAGCGAGCATGGCGGCCGGGCAGACAGGCGCACCAGGCTCCACTCCTGAATAGACTGCGCAGATGCTATCAGAGACGCAGGCGACCGCCACGACTGCGTGCCGTACCCAAGCCATGGGGCAACAGACTGGAGCGGGTATGAGCATGGCAGATGGCAATTGCCAGGGCGTCCGAGGCGTCGATCTGCGGCTTGCTGGTGAGTTTGAGCAAGTGCATGACCATCATCTGCACCTGCTCTTTATTGGCGCCGCCAGTGCCGGCCACCGCCTGCTTGACCTGGGTCGCGGTGTATTCGGCGATCTCCAGGCTTTCCTCGGCCCCCGCGACAATCGCCGCGCCACGGGCCTGGCCCAGCTTCAAAGCCGAGTCGGCGTTGCGCGCCATAAACACCTTTTCGATGCCCATGGTCACCGGGCCATAGGTCTGTATGACCTCGCGCACACCGCGATAAACGATCTGCAAACGCTCATGCAGCTCGCCGCCACCGGTTCGGATGCAACCGGAGGCGACGTACACGCAGCCACGCCCGGTATCACGGACCACGCCATAACCGGTGATGCGCGAACCGGGGTCGATGCCAAGAATAAGAGTCATAACGCCTGCTGCTGGAAAGAAGTTGCCCGCCGACCGAAGCCGGAACCGCTAAAAGGCAGAAGCCGGAAGTACAGCACCGTTCGATCATCACGGCATTGCACCTCCGGCTTCATGAGTATTGCAGATGGATCAGCCGAGCTGCTCTGCCACCGACTCAGGAATATCAGCGTTGGAATAGACGTTCTGCACGTCATCCAGGTCTTCAAGCATATCGATCAGCTTGAGGACCTTTTCCGCGCCTTCCAGATCCAGTTCGGCACTGGTGGTCGGCAACATGACGATTTCCGCATCGGCGGCCTTGAATCCGGCGGCCTCCAACGAATTGCGCACCGCGTAGAAACCGGCGAAGGAGGTGAACACGTCGACAGAACCGTCCTCGTTGCTCACCACGTCATCGGCGTCGGCTTCCATGGCGGCCTCGATCAGAGCGTCTTCATCGACACCCGGCGCAAAGGAAATCTGCCCCTTGCGTTCGAACAGGTAGGCCACCGAACCGTCGGTGCCCAGGTTGCCACCACACTTGCTGAACGCGTGACGCACGGCTGCTGCGGTGCGGTTGCGGTTGTCGGTCATGCATTCGACCATCACCGCAACGCCGCCCGGGCCGTAACCTTCGTAGGTCAGTTCGACCATGTCGTCGGTATCGGCCGCGCCGGCACCACGAGCCACCGCGCGATCGATGATGTCACGGCTCATGTTCGCGCCAAGGGCCTTGTCCAGGGCCAGCCGCAGACGCGGGTTGGAGCCCGGGTCCCCACCACCCTGACGGGCAGCGACAGTCAGCTCACGAATCCACTTGGTGAAAATCTTGCCTTTCTTGGCATCCTGACGCTCTTTGCGGTGCTTGATGTTCGCCCACTTGGAATGACCTGCCATAACTTGCTCCAAATTCTCTTTGAAACCTTGCCCGCGACGCCCTTGCAGCACGCGAACAACAAAATCCAGACCCAATAGAAAAAGGCGCACCCGAAGATGCGCCTTATCAGGTCAGCTTACTCAGCCTTGGGCTGTTCGCGCAGACGAATGTGCAGCTCGCGCAAGGCCTTGGCGTCTACCAGGCCCGGGGCCTGCGTCATGACGCAGGCGGCGCTCTGGGTTTTCGGGAAGGCGATCACTTCACGGATCGACTGGGCGCCGGTCATCAGCATGACCAGGCGGTCCAGACCGAAAGCCAGGCCACCATGTGGCGGCGCGCCGTATTTCAGGGCGTCGAGCAGGAAGCCGAATTTCTCTTCCTGTTCCGCTTCGCTGATACCCAGCAGGCGGAAGACCGATTGCTGCATCTCTTTGCGGTGGATACGGATCGAACCGCCACCCAGCTCGGTGCCGTTCAGAACCATGTCGTAGGCACGGGACAGAGCGGTCGCCGGGTTGGCTTCGAGCTCTTCCGGGGTGCACTTGGGTGCGGTGAACGGGTGGTGCAGGGCGGTGAAGCTGCCGTCGTCGTTCTCTTCGAACATCGGGAAGTCAACGACCCACATCGGCGCCCACTCGCTGGTCAGCAGGTTCAGATCGTTACCAACCTTGATCCGCAATGCACCCAGGGCCTCGCTGACGATCTTCGACTTGTCGGCACCGAAGAACACGATGTCGCCATCGACCGCGCCAACGCGATCCAGGATCACGTTGAGGTTGGCTTCAGGGATGTTCTTGACGATTGGCGACTGCAGGCCTTCGACGCCTTTGGCGCGCTCGTTGACCTTGATGTAAGCCAGGCCCTTGGCACCATAGATGCCAACAAACTTGGTGTAGTCGTCGATCTTGCTGCGCGGCATGCTCGCACCACCCGGTACGCGCAGGGCGGCAATACGGCTTTTCGGGTCATTGGCCGGGCCGCTGAACACCTTGAACTCGACGTCCTTGAGCTGATCGGCAACGTCTACCAGTTCCAGCGGGTTACGCAGGTCCGGCTTGTCGGAACCGTAACGACGCATGGCCTCGTCCCAGGTCATGTGCGGGAATTCGCCGAATTCCAGACCCAGCACTTCCTTGAACAGGTTGCGGATCATGCCTTCGGTGAGGCCCATGATGTCTTTTTCATCGAGGAAGCTGGTTTCGATGTCGATCTGGGTGAATTCAGGCTGACGGTCGGCACGCAGGTCTTCGTCGCGGAAGCACTTGGCGATCTGATAGTAGCGGTCGAAACCAGCCACCATCAGCAGTTGCTTGAACAGCTGTGGCGATTGCGGCAGGGCGAAGAAGCTGCCGGCGTGGGTGCGGCTCGGCACCAGATAGTCACGTGCGCCTTCAGGAGTGGCACGGGTCAGGATCGGGGTTTCGACATCCAGGAACCCGTTTTCATCCAGGTAGCGACGGATGCTGGTGGTCATGCGCGAGCGCAGACGCAGTTTTTCGAGCATTTCCGGGCGACGCAGGTCGATGAAGCGATAACGCAGGCGGGTTTCTTCGCCGACGTCGGAGAACTCGTTGAGCGGGAACGGCGGGGTTTCCGCTTCGTTCAAGACTTCCAGCTCGTAGCCCAGCACTTCGATCATGCCCGACGCCATGTTGGCGTTGCCGGCACCGGCTGGACGCAGGCGCACCTTACCGGTGATCTTGACTACGTATTCACTGCGCACACGGTCGGCAGCAGCAAAGGTGTCAGCGCGATCCGGATCGAATACCACTTGGGCCAGACCTTCACGATCACGGATATCGAGGAAAATCACCCCGCCATGGTCACGACGACGGTGGACCCACCCGCAAAGAGTAATTTCCTGACCTTCCAGGCTTTCGTTCAGTTGGCCGCAATAATGGCTGCGCATCATGGTAGTGGTTTCACTTCTCGTAATTCGAAATTCGGTGGGAGGCCTTGCGCACCTCTAAGGTGCCGGATAGTGCAAGAGCTCGCGCGTGTCGTTCAACTTAGTCAGCTTTGTCGCCGCCGGCCAGATTCTTCTTGGTGCCGGTCTTGAAGTCGGTCTCGTACCAGCCGGTGCCACTGAGGCGAAAGCCTGGCATGGACAGCATTTTCTTCAATTCAGGCGCCTGGCAGGCAGGGCAGTCGACCAGTGGATCGGCACTGATCTTTTGAATGGCTTCCAGCTGATGACCGCAGGAGGCACATTGGTAGTCGTACATGGGCATGGGACGTCTCGACAATCAGAATGGAGCTTGAACTGCAGTCAGAGCCCACGCCAAAGCCCGGGCTACGGAACAAAGGGCGTGATTATATCCATTAAATCGGCCCTGTGCAGCCGTATCCGGGCACAGAGCAAGGTTCACAGTGCCCAGAGTGGCAGCGGCCCAGTGACAGACCGCACCGCAGTCATTGCTGAGCATCGGCCAAAGGGCAGCCTATAAAGGCAGCGCGACGACGAGTGACGCCAAACGGCACCACTCGTCCCCGGCGGTTAGCGGTTATCGAGCAGGGAGCGCAGCATCCACGCGGTTTTTTCATGAACCTGCATGCGCTGGGTGAGCAAGTCCGCGGTAGGTTCGTCACTGACCTTGTCCAGCAACGGGAAAATGCCGCGCGCGGTACGGGTCACGGCTTCCTGACCGGCAACCAGTTGCTTGATCATCTCTTCGGCACTCGGCACGCCCTCTTCTTCCTTGATTGAAGACAGACGGGCATAGATCGAGTAGGCGCCAGGCGCCGGGAAGCCCAGTGCGCGAATGCGCTCGGCGATCAGGTCGACTGCCAGGGCCAGCTCGTTGTACTGCTCCTCGAACATCAGGTGCAGGGTACGAAACTGTGGACCGGTGACGTTCCAGTGAAAGTTATGAGTCTTCAGATAAAGCACGTATGTATCTGAAAGCAGGCGGGAGAGGCCATCCACGATGGATTTGCGGTCTTCTTCGCTGATACCGATGTCGATTGCCATGTTTATCTCCGTTGACAGGTTGAATTCACCAAACCAGGTGCCGAACCACTCTAGCAAGAGTCAATCACCCTCGCTGAGCGGATTTCCCTTGAGGCCTGCGGTCAATTGTCCCGCAAGCTGCGCCGTGCCATGACTCGGCTGCGAAAGCCCGCGATGGCACGACGGAAAAACGGTGCTTATTGAAAATGCGGGCGCCAGCTCTCTAAATCAAGGCTTTGCACGATACTGCAAAGACTTGCGCTCCCCGCCGCCGCCCTGCCCGCCCCCACAGACACCGCAGCTGATTTGAGAAGGCAAGGGCTTTACTGTTAAATAGGCACCGTGTCGTTGTTGCCTATTTTTTCGGCCACAACGCATAGGCTGATATCACGTACGTGCCCAACGCCTCCCATTGTTCAGAAGCGAACCGTGCGTCATCAGCTCTTCCTTGCGATCCGTCTTAACGTGAGTTAATTAAAATGTTGAAAATCGTCCACCTGCTAACGGGCGCTGCGGCTCTGCTGCTGTCCTTTATCCCCAGCCTGCGGTCTGAGGCCATTCCCTACCTGCAACAACCTGATGCTGTATACCTGGCCTTTTTCGGCCTGCTCAACCTCACTCTGGCTCCGGTTATCCCTTACTGGAACAGAGGTCCACGTCACCAACTGCAAAACCTGGTCAGCGCGCTGCTGGTTCTGGCCGTGGTCCTGCAGACACTCACCCTGCTCGCTCCAATGCCGGTCATCGGCGGCCAACCTGCCGTACTGTTCAGCCTGCTGACGGCGGTAATTGCCGTGGTTCTGCACCTGGCGGTCAGCTTCTACAAGTCGTCACCGGCCGCTGCCTCCTCCCAAACCTATGACATGACCAATCGCGATACGGGCACCGTCAAATGGTTCAACACGTCCAAGGGCTTCGGCTTTATTTCCCGCGATTCCGGGGATGATATTTTCGTGCACTTCCGCGCTATTCGCGGAGAAGGCCATCGCGTCCTGGTCGAAGGCCAGCGCGTGGAGTTTTCGGTGATGAACCGTGATAAAGGCCTGCAAGCCGAAGATGTGATCGCCGCTCTGCCGCGTCGCTGATTCAGCCGATAAAAAAACCGCGTTGCAGCCTCGCTGCAACGCGGTTTTTTATTGCCCGGCCAATACACGGCCCTGAATCAGTAATGCGGCGGTGGAGCCTCCTCCTCGAACGTTTCGAATTGACCGGCCATTTCCGCCTGGCGCTTGAGCAAGGCCGCCATCTGCAATTGCAGGCGCTCGACCACGCGCTGTTGCGCCACCAACACATCGCTCAGGGTCTGGATGGTGTCATCCTGAAACGCCAATCGGCTTTCCAACTCCATTACCCGCTCTTCAAGGCTCATGAGTCAGGCCTCCAGAAACGTGAAGTCATCGGCCAGCACCAGGCGCAAGCGCTCACGAATAGTCGCCACCTGCTCGGCCGTGTAAGGCCGCGCCGGGTGCTTGCCCCATACCGGGGCTGGCCAGGCAGCATCGTCACGCCGCCGCACAATGACGTGCATATGCAGTTGGCTGACTACATTACCCAGGGTTGCCACATTCAACTTGTCGGCATCGAACGAGTCTTTGAGCAACTCGGCGAGCGCGGTGGTTTCGCGCCACAGTTGTTGTTGATCAGCGCCATCTAACTGAAACAACTCGCTGATGTCGGCGCGACGTGGAACCAGAATGAACCAGGGATAATTCGAGTCGTTGGACAACAGCAACCGGCACAACGGGAAGTCGCCGATAGGTAATGTGTCTTGTTGAAGCCGTGGATCTAAAGCGAACACCGCGCGCACTCCCGCTCAGTTCATCAAATTTAAGCTTGGTGCCCGACAGGGCTGGCGGCCTGCCTGGCGAAAGGATGCAGCATACCCGCGAATGCCTTCGGGTTCATCGCCATCCGCCCTGAACTACAGGCTGCGCCACACACCTTGCAAAAGAAAACCCACCGCCCCAAGGCGGAACATTTTCAGCGCCAACGCACCATCGAAGCGCCGACCGATAGGCCTGACTTCACTCACGCCACGCGCCCGCTCGGCCATTGCAGCGTCTGCAACAGCGCAACTGTATGAATTCGACACAGCAGTCATGAAGTTTTGCACCAAAACCGCACAGTGCGTCTACTCTTAGTGCGTCACGCATCCGCCGTTTACTCACAAACGGGGTGAACCGGTAACGTTTTTGATGGTCTCGCGATTTTCTCGCAGGGAGCAACACAACCCAAGAAGCTGAGTCAAGCCCGAACCAAAGGACCTTAAAACGCAGGTTTTATGAGGTTTTTACAGGTCTGGGACGAAGGTTCAAAAAAAAACCGAGCTTTTGCTGATTTGAGCACGCTTGTTGCATTCACCCCCACATCGCCTAAAAGAGGCTCTGCAAAAGAGAGCCGCTTATAGGCCAATAATAATAGTGGCAGGGTCGCCCCATGCTGTTTTGATTGCCCACGACGAAGGTCTTTCTTACGTCAATACGGCTTTCAAAAACGACGCTTTAGTTGTCAGTCCGAATACAGTTGGACTACGAAATTGCGACATGGATCGAGCAATTTGCGACAGGCTCGTAAAGAAGCCGAAAGGATAGATACGCAAGTATCGCCAACATTGTCAGCGTGATATAAGTTTGCGCCGACACAAAAAGAAAGAGCCGCCCAGATAATAAATCAGGTGGGACGGCAGTACTCTTCTAAAAACCAAAGGAGCAAATCACGATGCGCGTGATGAAGTGGAGCATGATCGCCCTGGCTGTTTCAGCAGGCACCTCGCAGTTCGCAATCGCGTCTTCTCAGGACGAAGCCAAGGGCTTCATCGAAGACAGCACCCTGACTGCGAAAACTCGCATGATGTACATGAACCGCGATTTCAAAAGCGGCGTAGGTAACGATCGTCGCGCTAACGGTACCAATACCACCAGCGATGACGGCATCAGCGGCTATCGCCAGGACACTGGCATCAGCGAATTGCTCAACTATCAGTCCGGCTTCACTCAAGGCACCGTAGGTGTCGGCGTGGACGCAATGGCAATGGGCAGCGTCAAGCTTGATGGCGGCGCAGGCCGTGCAGGTAACGGTCTGTTCGGTACCAACGGTGCCGGCGAACCAGAAAACACCCAATCCAAAGCAGCAGCAGCCGTCAAACTGCGTTTGTCGAACACTGTGCTCAAGTACGGCAACCAGGTTGTATCCAGCCCGGTATTCACCACCGATGACGGCCGTCTGTTGCCTGAAATCGCGACCGGCACTTTGCTGACCAGCAACGAAATCAAAGGCCTGGAGCTGACCGCAGGTCGCTTCACCGCCATGAGCGGCCAAACCGGCATGGCTCGTGACAGCATCAACGGCCGCAACACCGTTGACGGGACCTACAAACCAGGTCTGACTGCAGCCAACATCGCAGGCGCTACCTACTCCGGCCTTGAGAACTTCATCTTCGCGGTCCATGCGTCCGACGTTGAAGACTACTGGAAGAAGCAGTACTTCAACGTGAACTACACGTTGCCACTGAGCGAAAAACAATCGCTGAACTTCGACCTCAACGCCTACCGCAGCAAAGACGACGGCAAGAAACTGGCCGGCGATCTGGACAACAAAGTCTGGAGCCTTGCAGCTGCCTACAGCATCGAAGCTCACAAATTCACCGTGGCCTACCAGCAGTCCAGCGGCAAGACCGGCTACAACTACGGTGTTGACGGCGGCGGTACTGTGTACGTAGCCAACTCCGTGCAGATCTCCGACTTCGTGGGTGAAGACGAGAAATCCTGGCAGGCTCGCTACGACATCAACATGGCGTCGTTCGGCGTTCCTGGCCTGAGCTTCATGACTCGCTACATCCGTGGTAGCAACGTTACTGTTGCCGACTCCAGCGATGGCACCGAGCACGAGTGGGACCTGGAAGCCAAGTACGTGCTTCAAGAAGGCCCAGCCAAGGACCTCTCGTTCCGTCTGCGTAACGCCATTTACCGTGGTAGCAACGCCGACTACCGTGCCGGTAACTACGACAACCTGAACGACCTGCGTCTGATCGTCGAGTACCCGCTGAGCATCTTGTAATTCAGCGGCTATTCGATAGCGCTAGAGCCCTGCTCTAAACAAAAAACCGCCCACCTGATTCAGGTGGGCGGTTTTTTTATGCCGGCGCATAACAAACAACCAAACTACTAAATAGGCAGCTAACAAAGTTATGACTGGTGCGGCGGCTAAAGTTGCGAGGCAAACGTAGCCCCAAAGTTATTAACCTCTGATTACAGTACGCCAGAAACAATCAAGGGGCGTAACGCCCCTTGAGTTTATTGCAGATACTTGACTGATCAGACAAGTAATAAAACTGTCTTATTGCGGTGCAGCTTCCTGAACGACTCGAATGACTCGCTGCGGAAACGGGATATCGATCCCGGCCGCCCGCAATCGATCACGGGACAACTCGTTAAAGCGGAACATCACATCCCAATAGTCCGCAGTCTTCACCCATACCCGCAACGACAAGGTAATAGCGCTATCACCCAAGGTGGACACCACAGCCACCGGTGCCGGGTCGGCCAGGACTCGTTCGTCCTTGGCCAGCTCCAGCAACACCTCGCGGGCCTTCTGCAAATCGGCGTCGTAATCCACCCCGACATCAAACACCACTTTGCGGGTCGGTTGACGGTTGTAGTTGGTGATGATGCCGTTGGACAGATTGCCGTTAGGCACGATGACCGTCTTGTTATCACCGGTACGCAGCACGGTATGGAAGATCTGGATGCTGTCGACCGTACCGCTGATGCCCTGGGCTTCGATCCAGTCGCCGATGCGGAAAGGACGGAACAGCAAAATCAGCACGCCGCCAGCAAAGTTGGCCAGGCTGCCCTGCAACGCCAGGCCGATGGCCAGGCCTGCGGCACCGATCGCCGCCACAAAGGACGTGGTCTCGACACCAATCATCGAGGCCACGCTGACAATCAGCAGGACCTTGAGAATGATATTCGCCAGGCTGCTGATAAACCCCTGCAACGCCAGGTCGGCATTGCGCAATGCCAGCAATTTGCCAACCTTGTGGGTCAGCTTGTTGATCAACCACCAGCCCACGGCCAGGGTAATGACTGCCAGCAACACGCGGCTGCCGTACTCCATGATCATCGGGATCCAGGCTTGGGAGGCCTTGACCAGGTTGTCCACTTCAGCGTTCAAATCCATCTATATCTCCAGATTTCCGGGGTTCCGGCTTGCATGACTGAGTGGCAGAACAACCAAGCCCACACGCTCAATCGTTGCTGCCCTTGCTCCGGCCTCGGACGCCAATAAGGCCTGGAGGTTCCCGAAGCAGCCGATCAGTCGCGGAAGTTGTTGAATTGCAGTGGCATGCCGAACTCTTTGGCGCGCAGGGCGGCGATGGCTTCCTGCAGATCGTCGCGCTTCTTGCCGGTGACCCGCACCTGCTCGCCCTGGATTGCAGCCTGAACCTTCAATTTTGCATCCTTGATATGAGCGACGATCTTCTTCGCCAGCTCTTTATCGATACCCTCCTTGAGGACCGCGTCCTGCTTCATCAATTTGCCCGATGCATAGGCATCCTTGACTTCAAGGCACTGCACGTCGATTTTGCGTTTGACCAGCGCCAGCTTGAGGATCTCGATCATCGCTTCCAGCTGGAAGTCGGCTTCGGCGGTCAGGTTGACGGTCAGGTCCTTTTCCTTGAACTCGAAGCTGCCCTTGCCCTTCAAGTCATAACGACGGTCCAGTTCCTTGACGGCGTTTTCCACCGCGTTGGTGAGTTCGTGTTTGTCCAGTTCGGATACCACGTCAAACGACGGCATGTAGTCTCTCCAATAAAAAAAGGGGCGCAGCTCGATAAAAATGGAGCGCGCCTGGCTTGCGGTTAAAATCCGCGCTCATTATAACGGGTCTTTTCCCTCCTTCACCGCGAGCCACTCATGTGTTCGCCAAACAGAGCAGAAAGCTGATGAGCACCACCTGGCATGTACTCGGCGCCGGCAGCCTCGGCACGCTGTGGGCTGCGCGACTGGCCCGGGCCGGCTTGCCGGTCAGGCTGATCCTGCGGGACCAGGCGCGCCTGCAGGCCTACCAGGCGGCCGGCGGGCTGACCCTGGTGGAGCATGGCCAGGCCTGCGTCCAGGCGATCGCGGCTGAAACCCTGGATACGCCCACACCTATCAAGCGGTTGCTGGTGGCGTGCAAGGCATACGACGCCGCGCAGGCCGTCGCTCACCTGGCGCCACGCCTGAGCGCCGACGCTGAACTGATCCTGCTGCAGAACGGCCTGGGCAGCCAGGACGCGGTGGCTGCCCAGGTCCCGCAGGCTCGGTGCATTTTTGCCTCGAGCACCGAAGGCGCCTTTCGCGACGGTGACTGGCGAGTGGTGTTTGCCGGCCATGGCTACACCTGGCTGGGGGACGTAAGTCACCCGGTCGCGCCGCCCTGGCTGGATGACCTGACCCATAGCGGCATTCCTCACGAATGGAGCGCCGATATCCTGACCCGGCTGTGGCGCAAGCTGGCCCTCAATTGCGCGATCAACCCGCTGACGGTGCTCCACGATTGTCGCAACGGCGGCCTGCAACAACACCAATGCGAAGTCGCCACCCTCTGCGCCGAACTTGGCGAACTGCTGGAATGTTGTGGACAGCCCGCCGCCGCACAGGACCTGCAACAGGAAGTCGAACGGGTGATCCAGGCCACAGCCGCCAATTACTCATCGATGCATCAAGACGTGACCAGCCAGCGCCGCACCGAAATCAGCTACCTGCTGGGGTACGCCTGCAAGGTGGCAACCAGGCATCAGTTGACCCTGCCCCACCTTTTCCAATTGCAGCAACGCCTGATCGAACTCCTGCAACAGCGCGGATTGCCCAGCGACTGAGCAGCGGCTACGCTGCCCACTTGCTCATCCTTAGCGACGTTCCCTGATGCCATTGCGCCAGCGCCTTGAAAACCTGCCGGTCGGCCAAAAGCTGCTGGCAGCCCTGCTTGTCCTGCTGACCACGGTCCTGCTGGTCGCCAACCTGACATTTATCAGCGCCGCCTACTGGATCTCCCAGGAAAGCATGGCACCCCAGGCCCTGCAGACCATCGGCCGGCTGATCTCCAACCCGACACTCGCCACCGAGGCGCTGGATTCGCCACAAAGCGCCGAACGCCTGCTCAATGAACTCAACAGCTATTCGCCGTTACGGGCCGCGGCGGTCTACGACGGCAAAGGCGCGCGCCTGGCGCAGTTGCAACACGGCGAGCGGCTCAAGCTGCCAGAACGCTATCGCCATATAGAAGCCTGGCAACTCACCGAATTTCGCAGCAACCAGGTGATTACCCTGCCCCGCCCCGGCCAGGCTCCCGGGCACTTGCTGCTGGTGGCCACTAGCGAACTGCCGATGGCCTTCTACACCGGCACCCTTACCGCCAGCCTGGGGATCCTGATCTTCAGTGTGCTGTTGTGGCTGGTCATTGCCCGACAGATCAAGCGCCTGATCACCCAACCCATTCATCAGCTTGAAGAGCTGTCGCGGCAGGTCACCCGCGAGGAGAACTACGCCCTGCGGGCCGGGCGCGGCAACCACGATGAAATCGGCAGCCTGGCTGAAGCCTTCAACACCATGCTGTCGCGCATCGAAGCTCGCGAGCAGCAGCTCAAGCGTGCTCGCGATGACTCCCAGGCGGCCTATGACCAGGCCCAGGGGCTGGCGGAAGAAACTCGCCACACCAATCGCAAGCTGGAGCTGGAAGTCCAGGTACGAAGCAAGATCGAGAAGAAGCTCACCGGCTTCCAGAACTACCTGAACAGCATCATCGACTCCATGCCCTCGGCCCTGATCGCCCTCGACGAACAGCTTTACGTCACCCAGTGGAACCAGGAAGCCAGCGCCCTTTCCGGCACGCGCCTGGACGAGGCGCTGAACCAGCCGATCTTCCTCGCCTTCGAGCCGCTCAAGCCGTTCCTGCCGCAACTCAAGGAAACCGTGGAGCAGCACACCGTGACCAAGGTCGAACGGGTCACCTGGTTCAAGGACGACGAGGCCAAGCACTACGCCCTGACCTTTTACCCCTTGATGGGCGGTGCCGGGCGTGGGGTGGTGATCCGCATCGATGACATCACCCAGCGCCTGTCCCTGGAAGAAATGATGGTGCAGTCGGAAAAAATGCTCTCGGTCGGTGGCCTGGCCGCCGGCATGGCCCATGAAATCAATAACCCGTTGGGCGCGATCCTGCACAACGTGCAGAACATCCGTCGCCGCCTGTCCCCCGAGCTGCCGAAAAACCTGGAACACGCCGAGCAGGTCGGCGTCGAACTGGAGACCGTCAACCGCTACCTGCAAAGCCGTGAAGTGCCGCAACTGCTCGACGGCATCCAGCAAGCCGGGGCACGGGCAGCGAAAATCGTTACCCACATGCTCAGCTTCAGCCGTCGCAGCAACCGGCAGATGGCTCCCTGCGACCTGCCGGCGCTGATCGATCAGGCGGTGGAAATTGCCGGCAACGACTTCGACCTGACCATAGGCTTCGACTTCAAGGGCCAGGCCATCGTCCGTCAGTTCGACCCGCAACTGGGCCCGGTGCCCGGCACCGCCAACGAATTGGAACAGGTCCTGCTCAATCTGCTGAAAAACGCCGCCCAGGCCATTCACCTGCGCGAAGACGACAGTGAGCCGGGGCGGATTATCCTGCGCACGCGCCTGAACCCGCCCTGGGCGGAAATACAGGTCGAGGACAACGGCATCGGCATGAGCGAAAACGTGCGCAAACGCACGTTCGAGCCCTTCTTCACCACCAAGGAAATCGGCCAGGGTACCGGCCTTGGGCTGTCAGTTTCGTATTTCATCATCACCAACAACCACAAGGGGCAGATGGAAGTGCACTCGACCCAGGGCCAGGGCACTTGCTTCACGCTGCGCCTGCCGCTGGCCGGCGCCCAACTGCCCAACCCCGGACAACTGGAACTGGAGAGATAACCATGGGCTTTCGCCTGTCGAAGATTTACACCCGCACCGGCGACAAAGGCGAGACCGGGCTTGGCGATGGCCGCCGGGTGCCCAAGGATCATCCCCGGGTCGAAGCCATCGGCGAAGTCGACACCCTCAACAGCCAGTTGGGCCTGCTGCTGGCCGGATTGGCCGAACACAGTGCCGAGCACCCTGGCTTGAAGCAGGTCATCGAGGTGCTGACGCCGTGTCAGCACCGGCTGTTCGATTTGGGTGGCGAGCTGGCGATGCCGGTGTATCAGGCGCTGAATACAGCGGAAGTCGAGCGCCTGGAAGCGGCCATCGACCTCTGGAACGAGGAGCTTGGGCCCCTGGAGAACTTCATTCTGCCTGGCGGCTCGGCGTTGATTGCCCAGGCCCATGTCTGCCGCAGCCTGGCGCGCACTGCCGAGCGCCGCTGCCAACAGCTCAATGCGCTGGAGCCCCTGGAAGGCGTTGGCCTGGCGTACATCAATCGCCTGTCGGACTTACTGTTTGTCGCTGCGCGCCTGATTGCCAAGCGCCAGGGCATCGCTGAAATCCTGTGGCAGGCCGCGGAAAAGCCCTCCGCCTGATCGGCCAACCGCCCCCGGAATGATTCGGTCGAGGGCGGCTTCCGGGCAACGGGCGCGTTTCAATCCGGCCAGAACGCGCGAATCCCCGCCACGCCCTGGGCTCCGGCGGCCCATGCCTGCTGGCACTCGGCCGGTCCGACCCCGCCCAGCAGGTACACCGGCTTGTTGAAACCGCTGATCAGTTGACTGGCCTGCTCCCATCCCAGAGGCTGGGCCTCGGGATGAGTCTGGGTGGGCTGGACGGGCGACAAGGTGACGAAATCCACATCCATCTGCTGCGCCAGGGACAACTCCTCGGCATTGTGGCAGGAGGCCGCTAGCCAGCGGTCCTTGGGAAATGGTCGCCCGGCGCTGGCATGCTTGCGCAGTTGTGCCGAGGTGATGTGCCAGCCTGCCGAAGGGAAATCTCCCAGCCACTCGAACGGCCCCTTGAGCATCAACTGCGCCTTGCCTGCACACAGGCCGACCGCATCCACCGCCAGGTCGCGGTATTGCGGGTCGTAGCCGTTGGGCGCGCGCAGCTGGACCAACTTGATGCCACCGGCGATGGCCTTTTGCATGCCCCGCAGCAGCGCCGGGGTTTCCAGGCCTTCAGGGGTGATCAGGTACTCGGCAGGCAAGCGAGCGGCCGCCACGATCGGCTGGTTGGCTGCCGGAAACTCGTAGTTCGCCAGTTCTCGCGAACTGACCCAGGCCAGAGGTTGCCCTTCCGCACCATGGGCTTCACCGCTGAACGCCGATACTTCCCACACATCCAGCAGCACCTGCTTGTCCGGATAATCGTGCTGCACCTTGATCAGGGGTCGCGCTGCCTGCAGCACAATCCCCAGCTCTTCCAGCAGCTCACGGGCCAGCGCCACTTCCACCGCCTCACCGGCCTCGACCTTGCCACCCGGGAATTCCCACAGACCGCCCTGATGCTGGGTGTCGGCACGCCGGGCAATCAGGATCTTGCCGCTGACATCGCGGATAACGGCCGCGGCCACATGTACTCGTTTCACCGCACTATTTCCTCTAAACCGGCTTGCTGCCAGACCTTGAAGGCCGGCCATTGATAGATTGCCTCGACATAGGCCGCATCAACCGCCGGCAATGGAACCTGATAGGTCCGCAAGCGCACGGCGACCGGTGCAAAAAATGCATCCGCGAGCGTCGCAGGGCCAAACAGAAAAGGCCCGGGCTCGGTTGCCGCGGCACGGCACTCGGCCCATAACGCCAGCATCCGCTCGATATCCGCCTGTGCCTCCGGCGGCATTGGCGACAGTGGCGCGTCACGTGCCAGGTCGAAAGGCAGGTTGCCCCGCAGGCCGAAGAAGCCGCTGTGCATCTGCGCACACGCCGAACGCGCCTGGGCACGAGCGGCCGTATCACGCGGCCATAGACGGGCCTCGGGAAAGCGTTCAGCCAGGTATTCGGCAATCGCCAACGAGTCGGCAATCGTGCCGTGTTCGGTCTTCAGCAAAGGGACCTTGCCGGTCGCCGAATGCTTGAGCAGGCGTTCGCGGGTGTCGGGCTGGTTGAGTTTGATCAGTTCTTCGCTGTAGGGGACGGCGGCCAGCTCCAGCGCCAAGGCCCCGCGCAAGGACCAGGAAGAATAGCGTTTGTCGCCGATGATCAGGTGGAAGCTCATGGTCTGACACCTTGTGTGATGCGAGGGACAGCGGGCTTGCCCGCGTCGGCAAACCGCCCCTGGCCCATGGGATCCAGAAACAGCCTGCCGCCACGGGCACCGGCCTCAGGTGCGGTATTCGGCGTTGATCTTCACGTACTCGTGGGACAGGTCGGTGGTCCAGATGGTTTCGCTGCACTGGCCACGACCCAGTTCGATACGGATGGTGATTTCTTCCTGCTGCATGACCGCGGCGCCCTGGGCTTCGGTGTAGCTGGCGGCACGCGCACCGCGGCTGGCGATGCACACCTCACCCAGGAACACATCGATCTTGCTCACATCCAGATCCGGCACACCGGCGCGACCGACAGCGGCCAGGATCCGCCCCCAGTTGGGATCGGAAGCGAACAGCGCGGTCTTGATCAGTGGCGAGTGGGCGACGGTGTAGCCGACGTCCAGGCATTCCTGATGGTTGCCACCGCCATTGACTTCTACGGTGACGAACTTGGTCGCGCCTTCGCCGTCGCGCACGATGGCCTGCGCCACGTCCATGCACACCTCGAACACCGCCTGCTTCAGCGCGGCGAACAGCGGGCCGCTGGCCTGGTCGATTTGCGGCAGGTTGGCCTGGCCGGTGGCGATCAGCATGCAGCAGTCGTTGGTCGAGGTATCGCCATCGATGGTGATGCGGTTGAACGACTTGTTGGCGCCGTCCAGCAGCAGGTTCTGCAGCACTTCGCGGGAAACCTTGGCGTCGGTGGCGATGTAGCCAAGCATGGTCGCCATGTTCGGCCGAATCATGCCGGCGCCCTTGCTGATGCCGGTCACGGTGATGGTCACGCCATCGTGCTGGAACTGGCGGCTGGCGCCCTTGGGCAGGGTGTCGGTGGTCATGATCCCGGTCGCGGCGGCGGCCCAGTTATCGACCGACAGATCGTCGAGGGCGGCCTGCAGCGCACCTTCGATCTTCTCCACGGGCAGCGGCTCGCCGATTACCCCGGTGGAGTAAGGCAGCACGGCGCTGGCATCGACACCAGTCAACTCGGCCAGCTTGGCGCAGGTGCGGGTGGCTGCAGCCAGGCCCGGCTCACCCGTACCTGCGTTGGCATTGCCGGTGTTGGTCAGCAGATAACGCACTGGGCCCTGTACCCGCTGCTTGGCCAGGATTACCGGCGCCGCGCAAAAGGCATTCAGGGTGAACACGCCTGCAACCGTGGAGCCTTCGGCACAGCGCATGACCACGACATCCTTGCGCCCCGGGCGCTTGATGCCAGCCGAAGCGATGCCAAGCTCAAAACCGGCAACCGGGTGCAACGTTGGCAAAGGACCAAGACCAACAGCCATGAATGCGCTCCTCTTAATGTGATGTCAGCACCGTCGTCGCGAAAGACAGTGTTTCAAATGGAAAAACGCCGCGACGGCTGATGCCGGTCGCGGCGCGGGTATTTCAGTGTCCGGCGGAAATCTTAGTTGATCTGGCCGTGACAGTGTTTGTACTTCTTGCCCGAACCGCAGTAGCACAGTTCGTTGCGGCCCAGCTTCTGATCATTGCGAACCGGGGCCGAGGCCAGGGCTACATCGACGTCGACGCCCTCTTCCAGGGCTTCGGGCTGATCCAGGCCAGGTGCTTCAGGGTGCTCGAACTGCATGCGCGCAGCCAGTGCCTCGGCTTCCTGGCGCAGGCGGACTTCTTCTTCGACCGGATCTTCGCGGCGAACCTGAACGTGCGACAACACACGGATCGAGTCGCGCTTGATGGAATCCAGCAGCTCGGAGAACAGGGTAAAGGACTCGCGCTTGTATTCCTGCTTCGGGTTCTTCTGGGCGTAGCCGCGCAGGTGGATACCGTGACGCAGGTGATCCATGGTCGACAGGTGGTCTTTCCACAGGTCATCCAGGACGCGCAGAACGATCTGCTTCTCGAAGCTGCGCAGGGCTTCTGCGCCAGCCTGGTCTTCTTTCTCGTTGTACGCCGCGACCAACTCGTTCAGGAGCTTCTCGCGCAGGGTTTCTTCGTACAGGTGATCGTCTTCGTCGAGCCATTGCTGGATCGGCAGTTTCACCCCGAAACCGCTTTCAATTTCGGCTTCCAGGCCCGCCACGTCCCACTGCTCAGGCAGCGACTGTGGTGGAATGTGGGCGCTGACGGTGGCGCTGAGCACGTCCTGGCGGAAGTCGGAAATGGTCTCGCCGATGTTGTCCGCGGCCAGCAGCGTGTTGCGCATGTGATAGATCACTTTACGCTGCTCGTTGTTGACGTCGTCGAACTCCAGCAGTTGCTTGCGGATATCGAAGTTGCGGCCTTCTACCTTGCGCTGCGCCTTCTCGATCGCGTTGGTCACCATGCGGTGCTCGATCGCTTCGCCAGGCTGCATGCCGAGGGCTTTCATGAAGTTCTTCACCCGGTCGGAGGCGAAGATGCGCATCAGGCTGTCTTCCAGGGACAGGTAGAAACGGCTGGAACCGGCGTCACCCTGACGACCGGCACGACCACGCAACTGGTTGTCGATCCGGCGCGATTCGTGACGCTCGGAGGCGATCACCTGCAGACCACCCGACTCGAGTACTTGCTGGTGGCGCTTCTGCCAATCGGCCTTGATCTGGGCGATCTGCTCAGGGGTCGGGTTTTCCAGGGAGGCGACTTCCACTTCCCAGTTACCGCCCAACAGGATGTCGGTACCACGACCGGCCATGTTGGTGGCAATGGTCAGGGCGCCTGGGCGACCGGCCTGGGCGATGATTTCTGCTTCTTTTTCGTGGAACTTGGCGTTCAGGACCTTGTGCTCGATGCCTTCCTGGTTGAGCAGATTGGACATGTGCTCGGAAGTCTCGATGGTCGCCGTACCGACCAGTACCGGACGCCCGGAGATCATGCACTCCTTGATGTCCGCCACGATCGCCGCGTACTTCTCTTCGGCGGTGAGGAACACCAGGTCGTTGTAGTCTTTACGCGCCAGCGGCTTGTTCGGCGGGATGACCATCACCGACAGACCGTAGATCTGGTGGAATTCGAACGCTTCGGTGTCGGCTGTACCGGTCATGCCGGACAGTTTGTTGTACAGACGGAAGTAGTTCTGGAACGTGGTCGAGGCCAGGGTCTGGCTTTCGGCCTGGATGTTCAGGTTTTCCTTGGCTTCGATGGCCTGGTGCAGGCCTTCGGACAGACGACGACCCGGCATGGTACGACCGGTGTGTTCGTCGACCAGGACCACTTGACCGTCTTGCACGATGTATTCGATGTTGCGATGGAACAGCTTGTGCGCACGCAGGCCGGCATAGACGTGGGTCAGCAGGCCCAGATTGTGTGCCGAGTACAGGCTTTCGCCTTCAGCCAGCAGGCCGACACGGGTCAGCATCTCTTCGATGAACTGGTGACCAGCTTCGTTGAGTTCGACCTGGCGGGTCTTCTCGTCGATGGTGTAGTGACCGGCCTTGGTGACTTCGCCTTCCACTTCTTCGACATGCAGTTCCAACTGCGGGATCAACTTGTTGATCTCGATATAAAGCTTGGAGCTGTCTTCGGCCTGACCGGAAATGATCAGGGGGGTACGGGCTTCGTCGATCAGGATCGAGTCGACTTCGTCGATTACGGCAAAATTGAGCTCGCGCTGGAACTTGTCTTCCATGCTGAAAGCCATGTTGTCGCGCAGGTAGTCGAAACCGAATTCGTTGTTGGTGCCGTAGGTGATGTCGGCGGCATAGGCTGCGCGCTTCTCTTCCGGCGGCTGGAAAGGCGTGACCACGCCAACGCTCAGGCCGAGGAATTCATAGAGCGGACGCATCCAGTTGGCGTCACGACGGGCCAGGTAGTCGTTCACCGTCACCACGTGTACGCCCTTGCCGGACAACGCGTTGAGGTAGACGCCCAGGGTTGCCACCAGGGTCTTGCCTTCACCGGTGCGCATCTCGGCGATCTTGCCTTCGTGCAAGGTCATGCCGCCGATCAACTGTACGTCGAAGTGGCGCATACCCATGACTCGCTTACCGGCTTCACGGGCGACCGCGAAGGCTTCAGGAAGCAGTTTGTCGAGGGTTTCACCTTTGGCTACGCGGGCCTTGAACTCTTCGGTCTTGGCACGCAATTGATCGTCCGAAAGGGCTACCATTTGCTCTTCGAAGGCATTGACGATCTGTACCGTCTTGAGCATGCGTTTGACTTCACGCTCGTTCTTGCTTCCAAAAAGTTTCTTTAACAAAGGCGCAAACATATCGGCAGGATCTTCCACACATAGGGATGGAGGGCGGCCCCGTGAGTCGCCCGAGCAGCCCTTATGGCCGCATGCGAACGAGTATTCTACCCGGAAACGATGGCGAGGAAAGTGGCGTTATTCCACGATGCTAGTACAGCGCTATGACGGGGCTCACTTACAATAAGGCCTTTTCGCCGACTTTCAACCCAGACAAGTACGAAGTTACCCATTGATTTAATAGGCAATCTCCGGCGCACGGAGATGAGCGCGGAGACCTGGACGCTTTCTGCTACCATGGCCGCTCTGTAACTTCAGGTTTCTGATCATGGCATTTCGCCCACACACGGCCAGAGCCCCCGCCGTTCTCCTTCGCGAAGCCAAGCCTCTCAAAGCCATATTCGGCCACGCCCAGCGCCTGGCCCATCTGCAACGCCTGGTGGAAAGCCAATTGCAGCCGGCAGCACGCGAGCATTGTCATGTCGCCTCGTGGCGCGAGGGCAGCTTGCTATTAATTGTCACCGACGGTCACTGGGCAACCCGCCTGCGCTATCAACAGAAGCGACTGCAACGCCAGCTGCTAGAATTCAACGAATTCGCCAGCCTGACGCGAATCCTGTTCAAGGTGCAGCCGCCCACCGTTCCGCAAGGCGCCGCCGGCCACACCATGGACCTGTCGAGCAATGCCGCTGAAACCATCCAGGCAACGGCCAATGGCATCAGCGACCCCAACTTGCGGGCCGCCCTGGAACGCCTGGCCAGTCACGCCAAACCGCGAACCTGAGCCGCCCGCGGCGGATCAGCGACGCTTGCTGCCGCCCAGTAGCGAGCCCATCAAGCCACGCACCAATTGCCGTCCCAACTGGTTGGCGGCCTGGCGCATGGCTGATTTCAGCGCCTGGCCGGCCGCAGTGCCGAGAAACTCCCCAGCCCGATCGGTAAGGCTCGGCTCTTGCGCAACCGGCTTGTCCGGCGCCGTGTCGGCCCTTGGCGCGAGGTCCTTGCGCCCCATCAGCACTTCATACGCCGACTCGCGATCAATGGGTTTGTCATAGCGCCCAAGCAATGGCGAACCAGCAATCAAGGCTGCCCGCTCGGCTTCAGTCAGCGGCCCGATGCGTGATTGCGGCGGCGCGACCAGCACGCGCTCGACCATGGCCGGCGTGCCTTTATCCTGCAAGGTGCCCACCAGGGCTTCACCGATGCCCAGTTCGGTCAGCACTGACAACGCATCGAACGCCGGGTTGGGCCGAAAGCCCTCGGCCACCGCGCGCAGGGATTTCTGTTCCTTGGCGGTGAATGCGCGCAAGCCATGCTGAATCCGCAACCCCAACTGTGCCAGCACGCTGTCAGGCAAATCCCCTGGCGATTGCGTGACGAAATACACCCCCACACCTTTGGAGCGAATCAGCCGCACCACCTGCTCCAGTCGATCCTGCAGCGCCTTGGGCGTCCCCGCGAACAGCAGGTGCGCCTCATCGAAAAACAGCGCCAGCAGCGGCTTTTCACCATCACCGCGCTCCGGCAACTGTTCGAACAGTTCCGCCAGCAGCCACAACAGAAAGGTCGCGTAGACCTTGGGCGCCTCATGCACCAGGCGACTGGCGTCGAGCAGGTGAATACGCCCGCGGCCGTCGCTGGCCGGTTGCAGAATATCTTCGAGCTGCAAGGCCGGTTCGCCAAACAGCGCTTCGGCCCCTTGCTGCTCCAGGGTTGCCAGGCGCCGCAACAGGGCCTGGCTGGAGCCGGTGGTCATCAAGGCGGCATCGTCACCCAGCAACTGCGGATTTTCCCGCAGGTGATTGAGCAGCGCCTTGAGGTCTTTCAGGTCCAGCAGCAACAGCCCTTCACGGTCCGCGACCTTGAAGGCTGCATAGAGTGCCGATTGCTGGCTGTCGGTCAGCTCCAGCAGGCTTCCCAGCAGCAGCGGGCCCATTTCACTCAAGGTGGTGCGCAATGGATGACCGGATTGCCCGTGGATATCCCACAGCGTCACCGGATAAGCCTGAGGCTTATGGTTCAGCCAAGGCATCCCGGCGATTCGCTCGGCCACCTTCCCCTGAGGGTTGCCGGCAGCCCCCAAGCCACACAGATCGCCTTTGATATCAGCGGCGAACACGGCAACCCCGGCATCGCTGAAGGCTTCTGCAAGGCGTTGCAGGGTTACGGTCTTGCCCGTGCCGGTGGCACCGGCCACCAAACCGTGACGGTTGGCCAGACGCATGGCCTGGGCGATCGGCTGCCCGGAAAGATCAGCGCCGATAACGAGTTGCGATGAGTCAGGCATTTTGTCACCCCTGGTTAATCTTTAGCCGTACACGGTCGATATGAATAAACGAGATACCAGACACATCTGAAATTAATGTCGGATAGTTCCCTAGGGAGGGATGGAAGTATCAGCTTACTTTCAACTCCGTCTATTTTGCGCGCTTTTATATGAGCACGCCCGGATCACAAGACCTTAGCGGACCCTCGAGCCATGAACAAAAACCTGCGCTTCAGCCATAAAATCCTGCTTGCCGCCTCCCTGATCGTCATAGCTGCCTTCGCGCTATTCACGCTCTACAACGACTACCTGCAACGCAATGCCATCCGCAGGGACCTGGATAACTACCTCCAGGAGATGGGCGACGTCACCGCCAAAAACATCCAGACCTGGCTTGCCGGCCGTGCCCTGCTGATCGAAAACCTCTCGCAATCGGTGGCAATCAACTCGGACAAGGCCAACGTCAGCCTGCTGCTCGAACAGAAGGCCGTGACCTCAACCTTCATGGGCGCTTACCTGGGCAACAACGATGGCAGCTTTATTATCCGTCCCGACAGCAAGATGCCCGACGGTTATGACCCACGTGCCCGCCCCTGGTACAAGAGCGCCGAAAGCACCAGCGGCTCGGCCCTGACCGAGCCCTACATCGACCTGGCGTCCGGGCAGTTGGTGATTTCCATCGTCGACAGTGTGCTCAAGGGTGGCCAGCGCATCGGCGTGGTCGGCGGCGATCTGAGCCTGCAGGTGATTGCAGACAGTATCAATGCCCTGGATTTTGACGGGATGGGCTACGCGTTCCTGGTCAGCGCCGACGGCAAGGTCCTGGTGCACCCCGACAAAAACCTGGTGATGAAGAACCTCAAGGACATCTACCCCCAGGACACTCCGCGCATCAGCACTGAACTCAGCGAAATCACGGCTGATGGCAAAACCCGAATTGTCACCTTCACCCAGATCAAGGGCCTTTCCTCGGTCAACTGGTACATCGGTCTGTCCGTCGATAAGGACAAGGCCTACGCCATGCTCAGCGAATTCCGTGCCTCAGCCCTGATCGCCACCGTGATCGCCGTGGCCATCACCATTTTCCTGCTGGGCATGCTGATCCGGGTCCTGATGCAACCGCTGCACGTCATGACCCGCGCCATGCAAGACATCGCCGACGGCGAAGGCGACCTGACCCGGCGCCTGACCATCCAGAACCAGGACGAATTCGGCATCCTCGGCAACGCCTTCAACCGCTTTGTCGAACGCATCCATGGTTCGATCCGCGAAGTGTCCTCGGCCACCGAGCACGTCAACGAAGTGGCCCTGCGCGTGGTCAGCGCCTCCAACTCGTCGATGCTCAACTCCGATGAGCAGGCCAGCCGCACCAATAGCGTCGCCGCGGCCATCAATGAACTGGGCGCTGCCGCCCAGGAAATCGCACGCAATGCCGCTCAAGCCTCGCAACAGGCCAGCGACGCACGCAACCTGGCCGAAGACGGCCAGCAAGTGGTGGATCGCAGCATCCAGGCGATGAATCAGCTGTCGAAGATGATCAGCGCCTCCAGCACCAACATCGAGACCCTCAACAGCAAGACCGTGAACATCGGGCAGATCCTCGAAGTCATCACCAGCATCTCCCAGCAAACCAACCTGCTGGCCCTCAACGCCGCCATTGAAGCGGCACGCGCCGGTGAAGCGGGTCGAGGCTTTGCGGTGGTGGCCGATGAGGTTCGCAACCTGGCGCACCGCACTCAGGAGTCGGCGCAACAGGTGCAGACCATGATCGAGGAGCTGCAAGTGGGAGCCCGCGAGTCGGTCGGCACCATGAGTGAAAGCCAGCGCCACAGCCAGGACAGCGTGGAGATCGCCAACCTGGCCGGCGAACGCCTGAACAGTGTGACCCAGCGGATTGGCGAGATCGACGGCATGAACCAGTCGGTCGCCACTGCCACCGAAGAGCAGACCTCGGTGGTGGAGTCGATCAACATGGACATTACCGAGATCAACACCCTCAATCAGGAAGGCGTGGAAAACCTGCAGTCGACCCTGCGCGCCTGTTCTGACCTGGAGCAGCAGGCCGCGCGCCTGAAGCACCTGGTAGGCACCTTCCGCATCTGACCTATTGCCAGCGAGGGCCTAGGCTCTCGCTGGCAAACGCCCACAAAAAAGCCGGCGCGCCTGTTTTCTGGAAACGGGCGGGCCGGCAATTAGGGTCTTGTCGCTGTATCCCAAAGCACTGCTCGCCCATCAGGCAGGCTTGGTCGGTGCCTCGGTTTCGGGGTTTTGATCTTGCTGCAGTTGCTCCCACAGCTCGGCGGCTCCGGGAAACTCGGTGCCGTCCTGCGGCCCCATATCGTCGGGGTCGTAGCGGCTCAGACAACCCTCGCCCAAGGTGGCGGGAGCCTTGGATGTGGCTTTATCCAGTGGATCGTTCATCGGCCCGACCTCGCTACGACGATGCGGGGGGCCTGACGTGCAACGCCCGGCCCCCCCTTTCAATCAGAACACCACGGTCTTGTTGCCATGCACCAGAACCCGGTCTTCCAGGTGATAACGCAGGCCACGGGCTAGGACCATCTTCTCGACGTCACGGCCGAAACGCACCATGTCTTCAATGCTGTCGCTGTGGCTGACGCGCACCACGTCCTGCTCGATGATCGGACCGGCATCCAGTTCTTCAGTCACGTAGTGACAGGTCGCACCGATCAACTTGACCCCACGCAGCGACGCCTGGTGGTAGGGTTTGGCACCGACGAAGGACGGCAGGAAGCTGTGGTGGATGTTGATCACCTTGTGCGCGTACTCGCTGCACAGGGAGGGCGGCAGGATTTGCATGTAGCGCGCCAGGACCACCACTTCAGCATCGTGGTGCTTGACCAGGCGTGAAACCTCGGCGAACGCCGGTTGCTTGTCCTGCGGGTTGACCGGTACGTGGTAATAAGGAATGCCGTGCCACTCGACCATGCTGCGCAGGTCGTCATGGTTGGAGATCACGCAGGAGATCTCGCAATCGAGCTCATCGCTGTGCCAGCGGTGAAGCAGGTCCGCCAGGCAATGGGACTCACGGCTGGCCATCAACACCACACGCTTCTTCTGTGCGGTGTCGGTGATGCGCCAGTCCATCGAGAACTCTTCGGCGATTGGCTTGAACGCCTCGCGCAATGCCTCGATGCCGAAGGGCAACGAGTCGGCACGAATCTCGTGACGCATGAAGAACCAGCCACTGAGGTTGTCCGAGTGGTGGCTCGCTTCGGTGATCCAGCCGTTATGGGAGGCCAGAAAGTTACTGACTTTGGCGACAATGCCAACGCGGTCCGGGCAAGAAATCACCAACCGAAAAGTGCGCATGAGGGGGAAACTCCAGAACTTCGCAAAGGCCGCCATTCTAGCCATTACGCGGCAAAACTGCAGTATCCGTTACGCCTCAATCGTCTCCAGGCACCGCCAAGCTCACTAACACCCTGAAAAAAACTGACTGCCGGGTTCTGTCGCAGGCCTAGTTGCAAATAGTCCGTGACTGAGTTTGTGAATATCTGTGAGACGCCCATCACCGTATTTAACTGCACGGCTTTTTTTCGAGCCGACACTTTAAACAAATTAAACAAAAGCCCTCTTTAATGTTTACTTGCTGAAACTGCCTGACTATTATTGCGGCACTGTAACCCCGCCACTCGCGCCCAAATAAGGTAGTCTCCATGTCCCTGATCAACGAATACCGTGCCACAGAAGAAGCCATCAAAGAGCTCCAAGCCCGTTTGAAGAATCTGTCCCAAGACGACAAACTGCAAACCGAACTGGAATTTGAAGGCAAACTGCGCACCCTGATGGGCGAGTACTCCAAGTCGCTGCGTGACATCATCGCGCTGCTGGATCCTGAGTCCAAAGTTAAAGCGCCACGCGCTGCTGTAAAAACTACCGGCACCAAACGTGCTCGCAAAGTTAAACAGTACAAAAACCCGCACAACGGCGAAGTCATCGAAACCAAAGGTGGCAACCACAAGACTCTGAAAGAGTGGAAAGCCAAGTGGGGCAGCGACGTGGTTGAAGGCTGGGCAACCCTGCTGGGTTAAGCCATAGCGCCGGCGCCAGAAATTGGTGACCCGTAAAAAAACGCCAGTCAGCTGGCGTTTTTTTATTCCTGGAATTTAACCCGCACGTGCAGTAAGCCCTTTCAAATACCCAGTCGGGCGCTTAATGAACGCGCATAACCCTGCCATTCATTGAGTACCGCTTTCTGCGCCGGCGTGGCGTTTAATAAGGACTGTGCACAGGCCGCATTAAAAGCCTCAAGGGTATTGGGCGCCCCGTATTTCGGGTCGAGTAGACGTTGCTGACAAAACGTTTTCCAGCGTTCTTGCTCTTGCTTATTCAATGTCTCGATGAAGTTGCGCGCCCGGTAACGGAATAATAATTCCGGCAGGCGTTCATCATCGAATGGCCAATGCGCTTGAGCCAAATCGACAGGGTCGGCCAGGCGTACTTGCTCGCACAGGCGACGATCACGATCACCAATAAACCCGTCGTATAACTGCTGCTCCGGATCCTCTGTGGCCGCAAAGTCTTCAGTTGCATAGATCGCCTGAAGTTTCTCGCGCCAAACTTCCTGGCCCTCGCTCAGCTGCTGCGCGCGCGCCTGATAAAGCTCCATGTCCAGTTGCAGGCGCTGTTGGTCCTGCAGGCGCAATACATTCAGTGGCGCCACCACCGGACAGCGGTTGATATGAATAAGCTTGAGTGGCACCGGCAGCTCGCCCTCGGCCAACTCGTCACGGCGGGTGTACAAGCGCTGGCGCAATGACTCCGCGTCCTGGTCCAGCAACCCCTGCGGGTCGAGGTGCAGGTCACAGACAATCAGCGCATTGCGATTGCGCGGGTGCCAAGCCAGGGGCAGTACCACGCCCAGGTAACTGCGCGCCGCCGAGAACCGCCCGGAGATATGCACCATCGGCTGCAGCAGGCGGATCTGGTCCATCACCCGTTGCTTGCTGCGCAGTTGAAACAGCCAGTCAAACAGCTTGGGCTGCTTCTCGCGGATCAGCCGCCCCAGGGCGATGGTGGCGCGCACATCGGAGAGTGCGTCGTGGGCCTGGCCATGGTCGATGCCGTTGGCAGCGGTCAGGCGCTCGAGCTTGAGGCTCACCCGCCCCTCTTCCTCGGGCCAGACGATGCCTTGCGGACGCAAGGCATAGGCCGCACGCGCCACATCGATCAGGTCCCAGCGGCTATTGCCGCCCTGCCACTCGCGGGCGTAGGGGTCGAAGAAGTTGCGGTACAGGCTGTAGCGGGTCATCTCGTCGTCGAAACGCAAGGTGTTGTAGCCCGAACCACAGGTGCCGGGCTGGGCCAGCTGGGCATGGACCCGCGTCATGAAATCGGCTTCGCTCAACCCCTCTGCCGCCAAGCGGCCGGGGGTAATGCCGGTGATCATGCAGGCCGCAGGATGGGGCAGGATATCGTCGCTGGGCTGGCAGTAGAGGTTGACCGCCTCGCCGATCTCGTTGAGTTCATGGTCGGTGCGAATACCCGCCACTTGCAGCGGCCGGTCGCAGCGCGGGTTGATGCCAGTGGTTTCGTAGTCGTACCAGAAGATGGAGGTCACGGGCTGTTCCTGAACTGAAGACCGGCAAAGTCTAGGCGCTAGGCAGCCGCCGCGGCCAGCGATCTTGCACCTGATCAGTTACCCGATGCGTCATCGCGACAGTTAGTGATGTCGTTCGCCCCCCCGACACTGCTAGCATCTGCCCTGGATTTTTTCTCAACCAGGCCAGCCACCCGTTGCCCATGCCCGAGACCACAGCACTGCCAAGGAAAGCACCGCTGCACCCGCCACTGGATACGCGGTACCAGGTCGAGACGCCGGAAGGCATCGACTTGCCGCTGCGCCCGGCCGGGTTGATGTCGCGTGCCATGGCCTTTGCCATCGACCTGGGGTTTCGCGGGGCGATCCTCGGCGTGCTGTTCATTGCCCTGGCGTTTCTCGGCAAGCTGGGCATGGGCCTGGGTTCGCTCCTGCTGTTCCTGATCAGTTGGTGGTACATGGTGCTGTTCGAGGTGCTCAACCAGGGTCGCTCGCCCGGCAAGATGCTGATGGGGCTCAGGGTCGTGCAGGATGACGGCACGCCCATCGGCTGGGGCCCGTCCCTGACCCGCAACCTGTTGCGGTTTGCCGACATGTTGCCATTCGGCTATTTCCTCGGCGCCATCAGCTGCCTGCAGCACCCAACCTTCAAACGCCTCGGCGACCTGGCCGCCGGCACCCTGGTGATCTATCGCGAGCGCACCCTGGACCGCCCGGCCTTGCCCGAGGCCGAGCCCAAGCGCGCACCTTTCGCCCTCAAGCTCGATGAGCAGCGGGCAATCCTCGGGTTCGCCGAACGCCAGAGCCAGCTGTCGGCAGAACGGATCGACGAACTGGCGGCGATTCTCGCCCAGCCGCTGCAGGTTCCCATTACCCAGGCCAAGGCCGAGCTCAACGGCATCGCCCGTGGCTTTTTGGGGCCGACATGAAGCAAAGCCTGTTCGAAAGTCGCCATCAACCCGAGTGGCAGCGTTTCAGCCAACTGCTGGAGCAACTGGAGCGCCGCCGGGCCAAGGCTGAAGATTGCCTGAGCTTCCCCCAGGACTACCGCCGCCTGTGCCAACACCTGGCGCTGGCCCAGGAGCGCGGCTACAGCAGCTACCTGATCGACCCGCTGCAACAATTGGCGCTGCGTGGCCATCAACAGCTGTACCGGCAACGCACGCCGTTGAGCGCCAAGGTGCTGGGTTTCGTACTCGCCGGGTTTCCACGCCTGGTGCGCGAACAATGGCGCTTCGTGCTGGCGGCCGGCCTGCTGTTTTTTGGCAGCCTGCTGGGCTTTGGCCTGCTGGTCTATCTGTTTCCGGACCTGGTCTACAGCCTGATAAGCCCGGAGCAGGTGGGCGCCATGCAGAGCATGTACGACCCCGATTCCAGCCGCCTGGGCCGAGACGCCGCGCGCGCCTCCAGCGAAGACTGGGTGATGTTCGGCTACTACATCATGAACAACATCGGCATTGCCTTTCAGACCTTCGCCAGCGGGCTGCTGTTTGGCCTCGGCAGCGTGTTCTTCCTGTTCTTCAACGGCTTGATGATTGGCGCGATTGCCGGCCACCTGACGCAAATCGGTTCCGGGCAGACCTTCTGGTCGTTTGTCATCGGCCATGGAGCCTTCGAGCTCACCGCCATTGCCCTGGCCGGTGCGGCAGGCCTGCAACTGGGCTGGGCGCTGATCGCCCCCGGGCGCCTGCCCCGGGGCGAAGCGCTGCTGCAAGCCTCACGCAAGAGCGTGCAACTGGTCTGTGGCGTGATGCTGTTTTTATTGATCGCCGCCTTTATCGAAGCCTATTGGTCCTCCCTGACCTGGCCCGCGCCCTGGATCAAATACCTGGTGGGCGCAGCCCTGTGGGCGCTGGTGGCGCTTTATCTGATCTTTGCCGGACGTACCGCCCATGCGCCTGAGTGACTCAAGTGTGGCGATCCGCCCGCGCACGCCCTGGGAAGCCATGGACCTGGGCGTGCTGCTGAGCCAGCAGCATCGTCGGCTGCTGATGACCAGCTGGGCCATCGTCACCCTGCCGGTCTTCGCCTTGCTCAGCCTGCTGCTGTGGCAGTCGCCCTCATGGGCCCTGCTGCTGTTCTGGTGGTTGAAGCCGGCCTTCGACCGGTTGCCGCTGTTTATTCTGTCCAAGGCCCTGTTCGGCGAAACCCCGACCCTGGGCCAGGCGCTGCGCCAATGGCCGCGCCTGCTCAAGCCACAACTGCTGGCGAGCCTGACCTGGCGCCGCCTGAGCATGAGCCGCAGCTTCGTGATGCCGGTGGTGCAGCTCGAAGGCCTGAGCGGTGATGCGCGCCAGCAACGACTCAACGTACTGCTGCAAAAAAATGCCGGCGCCGCGCGCTGGCTGACCCTGATCGGGGTGCACCTTGAAGGCGCGCTGTGGATCGGCCTGCTGGTGCTGTTTTACCTGATGCTGCCGCAGCAGATCGAGCTCGACTGGGACTGGCAGAAGACCCTGGTCGCCGCCGCCCAGCAGGACTGGCTATGGCTGGAACACCTGACCAATGCCTTCTACGCGCTGGTGCTGATTGCCTGGGAACCGATCTACGTCGCCTGCGGTTTCAGCCTTTATCTCAATCGCCGTACCGAGCTGGAGGCCTGGGACCTGGAGCTGGTGTTCCGCCGCCTGCGCCAACGCCTGAGCAGCGTGGCGGCGCTGCTGTTGCTGGTGGGCCTGACACTGGTCCCGCTGCATCAAAACGTCTGGGCCGCCGCAGAGGTCGACCCCTCGACCCAGCTGCGCCTGCGCAACCAGGCGCTGAACAGCCAGGCGTCGAAGGACGGTATCCAGGCGATCCTGGAAAAGCCGCCGTTCAAGAATCCGGAATCGGTGACCCGCTACCGCTTCGGCGACGAACCCAAGCCAGGTGCCCAGTCGGGCAAACCGCCGAGCTGGTTGAAGAAGCTGCTGGGCAACCTGGACGGCGGCGCCTTCGCCAGCATTGCCAAGGGTCTGGAAATCTTCCTCTGGGCCGTGGTCCTGGGCACCATTGCCCTGGTGATCTGGCGCTACCGCGAGTGGCTGCAAGCGTTTGTCAGCCGGCGCCCGCAGCCACGGAAAAAAATCCCAAGGCCCCAGCCGACCCAATTGTTCGGGCTGGATGTCGCCAGCGAAACCCTGCCCGAAGACATCGCCGCCAGTGCCGCACGGCTGTGGCAGAGCCAGCCCCGGGAAGCCCTGGGCCTGCTGTACCGGGCCCTGCTCAACCGCTTGCTGCATGACTACCAGTTGCCACTCAAGGCCGCCGACACCGAAGGCCAGGTCCTGGAACGGATCCGGGGCTTGCAGCAACCGGCCCTGCTGGCGTTCAGCAGCAGCCTGACCCAACACTGGCAAAACCTCGCCTATGGCCACCGACTGCCGGCGGCGCACCTGCAACAGGAACTGTGCGACGCCTGGCGGGCGCTGTTCGAACCGCAGGTGCGACCATGAAGCGTGTCTGGCCGTGGGCCCTGGGCCTGGTGCTGTGCGTACTGCTGGCCGGGGTCGCTTACGTCATTTATCGCAACGCGGTGCCCTACCAGGAAGTCATCGACCACGGCCCCTCCCCCGAGGCCCTGGCCAACCCTTACCTGGCCGCCGAGCAGTTTCTGCAGCAGCGCGGGATCAAGGTCCAGCACGCCGACGGCCTGGAGATTCTGCCGACCCTGGAGTCCCACGGCCAAACCCTGCTGATGCTGGGGGAGCGTTCGAACATGACCCCGCGCCAGGTTCGCCAGGTGCTGAACTGGACCCGTGCCGGCGGGCGCCTGGTGCTGGTCGCCGAGGCGCTGTGGGACGAGAAAACCGAAAAAAGCGGCGACCTGCTGCTGGACCGGCTGCGAATCCATCAATTTATGAGCGCCGAGCCGGAACACCCGCCGCAACCGCAGGAGCCCGAAACAAAAGAAGACTTCCCGAAGTTGACCAAGCTGTACCTGGAAGATGAAAAAGCACCGGCCTACTTCAGCTTCGACAATGACTTTGATCTCGATGACCCCCACGACCTAGCGCAATCCTGGGCCAACAGCGGCGTTGCCACCCACCTGCTGCAACTGTCCTATGGCAGCGGCACGGTGACGGTGCTGACGGACGCCGAAATCTGGAAAAACACCCAGATCGGCCGCTACGACAACGCCTGGCTGCTGTGGTATTTGAGCACCGACAGCACCGTCACCCTGTTATTCGACACCCACCACGACGGTCTCTGGCAGCTCCTGCTGCGGTACTTCCCCCAAGCCCTGGTGGCCCTGGCGACGTTGATCGGCCTCTGGCTGTGGCATGTCGGCGTACGCCACGGCCCGCTACAGGCGCCGCCGCCCAAGGCGCGGCGCCAGTTGCGCGAACACCTGCGTGCCAGCGCCGACTTCCTGCTGCGCCATGGCGGCCAGGGCGCGCTGCTCAAGGCCCTGCGCCTGGACATCCAGCGCCGCGCCCGGCGCCGGCACCCGGGTTTTGAACACCTCGACACCGAACAACAATGGCAGGTGCTTGCGCGCCTGACCCAGCAACCCATCGACGCCATCAGCCAGGCGCTGCCGTCAGGCAGCGGGCAGCGCCACTCCAGCGCCGATTTCAGCCGCCTGGTCGCCCACCTGCAAACTCTCAGGAATGCCCTATGAGCGAACTTCCCGAAGACCCGTTTCCGTCCACTGACGCCCTCCCCGCCGAACACCATCTGGCCCAGCAGCGCCAGCGCGCCAGCCAGTTGGCCCAGGCCGTACGCCAGGAACTGCAAAAAGTCGTGATCGGCCAGGACGCGGTGATCGACGACGTGCTCACGGCGCTGATTGCCGGCGGCCATGTGCTGCTCGAAGGCGTGCCGGGCCTGGGCAAAACCTTGCTGGTGCGCGCCCTGGCTCGCTGCTTTGGCGGTGAGTTCGCGCGCATTCAGTTCACCCCGGACCTGATGCCCAGCGACGTCACCGGGCACGCGGTGTACGACATGCAGACCGAGCAGTTCAAGCTGCGCAAGGGGCCGCTGTTCACCAACCTGTTGCTCGCGGACGAGATCAACCGCGCACCGGCCAAGACCCAGGCCGCCCTGCTCGAGGCCATGCAGGAACGCCAGGTCACGCTGGAAGGCCAGGCCCTGCCGATCGGTCAGCCGTTCATGGTGCTGGCCACCCAGAACCCGATCGAACAGGAAGGCACCTACCCGCTGCCGGAAGCCGAACTGGACCGTTTCATGCTCAAACTGCGCATGGACTACCCGGACGCCGAGCAGGAACTGGACATGGTGCGCCAGGTCGCCCGTTCGACCCGCGCCGACATGCTGGACGTGCAACCCCTGCGCACCGTATTGCAAGCCCAGGACGTGCTGACCCTGCAACGGATTGCCAGCGACCTGCCGCTGGACGAACAGGTGCTCGACTACGCCGTGCGCCTGGCCCGCGCCACCCGTACCTGGCCCGGCCTGACCCTGGGCGCCGGCCCGCGGGCATCGATTGCCCTGGTCCGCGGCGCGCGGGCGCGAGCGCTGTTGCGTGGTGGCGACTTCGTGATTCCCGACGACGTCAAAGGCTGTGCCCTGGCGGTGTTGCGCCATCGGGTGCGGATTGCCCCGGAGCTGGATATCGAAGGCCTGTCGGTGGAGCAGGTACTCAAGCAACTGCTCGACCAGATCCCGGCGCCACGCCTATGAGCCATCTAAACCGATGAAACCTTCGCGCCTGCTGCTGATCTGGCTGGGCGTGCTGCTGGGCCTGGACATCGTCCTGGGCGCCTGCGGTGCCCTGGGCCTGGACCTGCCACCGAGCTTGCAGTCGATTGCCTGGGGCCTGCTGCTGGCCTTGTTGCTGCTGGCGGTGCTCGATGCCGCGCTGCTCTGGCGCCTGCCCTCGCCCCGACTGCGGCGGCAGATCCCCGGCAGCCTGCCACTGGGGCGCTGGAGCGAAGTCAGCCTGGAGCTGCAGCACGACTACCGGCGGCCACGCGCCGTCGAAGTCTTTGACCATGTGCCGGACGGCCTGAGCTTCGAACACCTGCCTCAGGGCCTGACACTCGAACCCGGGCGCCACAGTCAGTTCGGCTATCGAGTGCGACCGCTCAAGCGTGGGCATTTCAACTTCGCCTACTGCGAGCTCAACCTGCCCAGCACCCTGGGGCTGTGGAGCGCGCGCCGGATTCTGCCCCTGCCCGACAGCACCCGCGTGTACCCGGACTTCGCCCGCCTCTACGGCGCGCAATTGCTGGCGGTGGACAACTGGCTGAGCCAGCTCGGGGTGCGTCAGTTGCAACGCCGGGGCCTGGGCCTGGAGTTCAACCAGCTGCGGGAGTTTCGCGAAGGCGACAGCCTGCGCCAGATCGACTGGAAAGCCACCGCTCGCCAGCGCACGCCGATTGCCCGCGAGTACCAGGACGAACGCGACCAGCAGATTATCTTCATGCTCGACTGCGGCCGCCGCATGCGCAGCCAGGATGGCGAGCTGGCCCATTTCGACCACGCCCTCAATGCCTGCCTGCTGCTGAGTTACGTGGCCTTGCGCCAGGGCGATGCGGTAGGCCTGAGCACCTTTGCCAGCCAGGCACCGCGCTACCTGGCCCCGGTCAAGGGCTCGGCGCAGCTCAGCGTCTTGCTCAATTCGGTGTACGACCTGGACAGCAGCCAGCGCCCCGCCGACTACCAGGCCGCCGCCAGCCACTTGCTGGCCCGGCAGAAACGTCGGGCTCTGGTGGTGCTGGTCACCAACCTGCGCGATGAGGATGACGAAGAGCTGCTGACGGCGGTCAAGCGCATCAGCCGCCAGCACCGGGTACTGGTGGCGAGCCTGCGTGAAGAAGTCCTCGACGAACTGCGCCAGACGCCGGTGCAGACCCTGCCCGAAGCCCTGACCTACTGCGGCACCGTGGACTATCTGAACGCCCGGGGCGAGCTGCATGAGCGGTTACTGGCCCACGGCGTGTCCTTGCTCGACGCCCGTCCGGGCGAGCTGGGCGCGGAACTGGTGACCCGTTACCTGAGCTGGAAGAAAGCCGGCACCCTGTGAGCCAGGGCAGGCAGGCTAGGCCGAGGCCTGCAAGGGATAGAAACTGAAGTAGTGCCGCAGGTCACTCACCAGTTGCCGGTACTCGGCAGACGCCCGCTGCAGGGCAAAACCCGCGTCGTAATAGTGGGGCGTCACGTCTTCGTGGCACCACAGGCAATTGGCAGTGAAGTCGATGAACTGCGGCCGACCGGCGTTGCCCGGAAGCTTCACCCGCAATTCGAAATCGACCCCCACCATCATCGGCAACTGGCTGATCAGCATCAAACCGTCTTGCGAGACGTTGCCCAGGCTGCCGACTGGCTTGTCGGTGAGTCGATTGTAGACTTTCAAAAAGTACGGCAGCTGGTGCCGCTCTATCCGACGTTCGGTAGGCATGCTGAAGATCGCTATGCAGAGGCCATTAAGCATGGCCGCACTAGGGCTTCGGAGCAGACCTGCAGGCAGGCTGCTCTCCCGAGTCCGTGCTGTCGCCGGTCGCGGGCAGCCAGCAGAGCCGGCGATTCAGAGGCGAAGCTCCAGGCGGACTCCGCAATCTTAGCTCAAGGCCCAAGCCCGGCCACGGAATGTATGACGAATATAATTACAAGGTTGCCGGGCGGACCTGGGCGCCGGTACGCGGCGGGTAGTAGCCCAGCTGCTGCAGGGTTTCCAGTCGGGCACGGGCACGGAACGCATACTCGCTGCTCGGGAACTCGGTGAGGATGAACTGATAGGTCTGCGCAGCATCGACGAACAGTTTCTGCCGCTCCAGGCATTGCCCGCGCAACATGGAGACTTCCGGCTGCACATAACGGCGCGAACGGCTGGTGCGATCGACCTGGCTGAGTTCGAGCATCACGCTCTCGCAGTTGCCGCGATCGTAGGCGCGGTAGGCATTGTTCAAATGGTGGTCCATCGACCAGCGGGTACAGCCGACAACACTGACGGCCAGGGCAGCAATGAGTACGAAGCGCATGGGGGATCTCCTGTCTTGTGCAGTGTATCGACTCATCAGCGAAAATCTTCAAGGTTGTTCGTTTAAACAAACAAACGAATAAGTAGTGCAAACGAACAATGACTACAACTTCGGACCATAGTAGCCTCTCGCTGCGCTTGAACTTTAGGAGTCTTGCATGTCCGTTCGTCGTACCAAAATCGTTGCCACCCTCGGCCCGGCCAGTAACTCGCCGGAAGTTCTCGAACAGCTGATTCTCGCGGGCCTCGACGTCGCCCGTCTGAACTTCTCCCACGGCACCCCCGACGAGCACAAGGCTCGCGCCAAGCTGGTACGCGATCTCGCGGCCAAGCATGGGCGTTTTGTCGCGCTGCTGGGTGACCTGCAAGGCCCTAAGATCCGTATCGCCAAATTCGCCAACAAGCGCATCGAGCTGAAGATCGGTGATCACTTCACCTTCTCCACCGTGCATCCGCTGACCCAAGGCAACCAGCAGGTCGTGGGTATCGACTACCCGGACCTGGTCAAGGATTGCGGCGTCGGCGACGAGTTGCTGCTCGACGACGGTCGTGTGGTGATGCGCGTTGAAACCGCCTCCGCCACCGAACTGAACTGCGTGGTCACCATCGGCGGCCCGCTGTCGGATCACAAAGGCATCAACCGTCGCGGTGGCGGCCTGACCGCACCGGCCCTGACTGAAAAAGACAAGGCTGACATCAAGCTCGCCGCCGAAATGGAAGTCGACTACCTCGCTGTGTCCTTCCCGCGCGACGCCGCTGACATGGAATACGCCCGTAAACTGCGCGACGAAGCCGGCGGCACCGCCTGGCTGGTGGCGAAGATCGAACGCGCCGAAGCCGTCGCCGACGACGAGACCCTCGACGGTCTGATCAAGGCGTCCGACGCCGTCATGGTTGCCCGTGGCGACCTGGGTGTGGAAATCGGCGACGCCGAACTGATCGGCATCCAGAAGAAAATCATCCTCCACGCTCGCCGCCACAATAAGGCAGTGATCGTGGCGACCCAGATGATGGAGTCGATGATCCAGAACCCGATGCCAACCCGCGCCGAAGTGTCCGACGTGGCCAACGCCGTGCTCGACTACACCGACGCCGTGATGCTTTCGGCTGAAAGTGCCGCGGGCCCGTACCCGCTGGAAGCGGTTCAAGCGATGGCGCGGATCTGCGTCGGCGCTGAAAAGCATCCAACCAGCAAGACTTCCAGCCACCGTATCGGCAAGGTCTTCGAAAGCTGCGACCAGAGCATCGCCCTGGCCGCCATGTACACCGCCAACCACTTCCCGGGCGTGAAGGCGATCATCGCCTTGACCGAAAGTGGCTATACGCCGTTGATCATGTCGCGCATTCGCTCCTCGATCCCGATCTACGCGTTCTCCCCGCACCGCGAGACCCAGGCCCGTGCCGCCATGTTCCGTGGCGTCTACACCGTGCCGTTCGACCCGGCATCCCTGCCACCGGAGCAGGTCAGCCAGGCTGCCATCGACGAACTGCTGAAACTCGGCGTGGTAGAAAAAGGCGACTGGGTCATCCTGACCAAGGGCGACAGCTACCACACCACCGGCGGCACCAATGGCATGAAGATCCTGCACGTTGGCGACCCGATGGTCTAAGCAGCACTCGCTGAACGCAAAAGCCCCGTCGTGAAAACGTCGGGGCTTTTTTATTGCGTAGTCGGTGGGGCTTGAGGGTGTTGGGCTGTCAGGTATCGAGGCGGTGTTTCGCTGGGCCAGCGCAGCCTTCGGCAGCGGCTACAGGTGTTAGACGCTGCCGTCAGGCTCGCGGCAGGAAGACGTCGGCCAGCAGTTGATTGCGCGGCAAGCCTGACAGGTACAGGCGCCGGGCGAAGGTGTCGACGCTGTCGGGGTGACCGCAGAGCAGCGCCAGGGTTTGCCGGGACGTCAGCCGCAGTTGACCCAAGGCCAGGGGCAGTTCGGCCGGGGTCAGCAGCTCGACGCTGAGGTTGGGATGATTCGCCGCCAGGGCCGCCAGGGGCTTGGCCAGGTAATGCTCGCCGGCATCGTGAGCGAGGTGGATGACCCGGATCGCACCCTGATGATCCTGGCGCAACGCCTCACGCAGTACCCCAAACAACGGCGCCAAACCGGTGCCGGCCGCCAGCAGCCACAGCGGTCGGCTCTGCCAGTCCGGGTCATAGTGCAGCGCGCCCCCGCGCAACTCCCCCAGACGCAGCGGGTCGCCCGGCTTCAGCTCACGCGCCACATCACTGAATGCCCCCGCCTGGCGACAGTCGAGGTGGAACTCCAGGAAGCGGTCTTCTTCAGGCAGGCTCGCCAGTGAATAAGGCCGCGCCACGCCACTGGCCGTCCACAGCACCAGATGCTGGCCGGCCTGATAGCGCAGGTTGCGCTCGGGCTGCAACCGCAGGCGCAGTACCGTCGACGATAACCAGTCAGCCCCCTGCACCACGGCAGACAGGCCATCGCGCAGGGGATCGAAGGTTTCGACCTGCAGATCCTCGTTCACCTGGCACTGACAGGCCAGGCGCCAGCCGAGGCGGCGCTGCTCGTCGCTCAGGGCATCGGGCCGGCTATCGCTGGGCAGGCCCTGGACGCAACGCACCAGGCACGCATGGCAACTGCCGGCGCGGCAACTGTAGGGCACCGCCATGCCGGCCTGATTCAGCGCATCCAGCAGATTACTCCCCGCCGCCACCGACCACTGCCGCTCACCGACCCGCAGCTCAGGCATCGGCCTGCTCCCACGCCGCCGCGCAGCGATTGCGGCCATCGCGCTTGGCCCGGTACAGCGCCTGATCCGCGCGTTGCAGCGCATCATCGAGGTCATCGTCCAGCACCAGCAGGGTCATGCCCGCCGACAGACTGAGGTCGCGCACCTGCAAGCCAACCAGCTGGGCATCCATAAATGCAATGCGCAGGCGTTCACAACAGGAGGTCAAGCGCTCGGCGTCGCAGTCAGGCAGCAACAGGACAAACTCTTCGCCACCGTAGCGCGCCAGCACATCGCCTTCGCGCAGGCAGGCGCTGGCCACTGCGGCAAACGCTTGTAACACCTGGTCGCCGGCGGCATGGCCATGCATATCGTTGATCCGTTTGAAATGGTCGAGGTCGATCAGCGCCAGGCCGTGCACCTGGTCGGCGCCCATGGCGTGCAGCTCACGGGAAGCAAGCCTGAGGAAGTGCCGTCGATTGAACAGGCCCGTCAGTTCATCGGTGGCCACCAGGTCCTCGAGCTGACGCATCATGCCACGCAAGGTGTCCTGGTGGGCCTGCAAGGCGAAGCGCCGTTGCCGCATGCGGTGGCGCGAAGCCTGGACATAACTGGCATACAGGCACAGCCACAGCAGCACCACGAACAGCACGCACACCTGCAATACCGCCAGCCGCGGGTCGGCCAGCCGGAAGTGATACGCCTCCCACAGGTTGAGCGCGGCAAAGCTGATGAATATCCACATCGCACAGCGGGTAAAGGCCCGCCGCGAAAGATGAAAGAGCCCGAACAACATGGGCACCACGTAAAACACCAGGAAGGTGCCACGGGCGATATCCAGGTGCGCCAACAGCCAGGTCTGCCAGGTGATACCCAGCAGCACCTGCACTTCGGTAAGGCTTGGATCGGAAAACCGCAAGTTGCGCCCGCTGATGAACAGGCCGCACAGGATGGCCTGGCTGATCACCACCAGGACCGTATCGATCAGGGCGGCGCTGACCGGAGCAGAATAATGTCCGGTCAGGATGGCGACCCAGAGCAACAGCAAAATCAATGCGTAACTGCCCGCAGCAATGGCAAAACGCTTGATTAAAAGACGCTGAATAGCTTTATGGGTCAATCGTTGACTCACCGTGCGAAAGGGGGCTTAAAGAGTTTCCTACCCTACAGGCCACTTGCCACTTTAGTGCCGTGGCGAAAAAATAACTATTCAAATTTGTGGCGTTTTAATGCTACGTCCGACGCGTTCACGCAAGAACAGTGCCTGTTCGCTGCTCGACTTTCGTTTGGCGGCTGGCGGGTGTGCCCGGGACTGAGGCGCGGTATACTGCCGCGCCTTTTTAGCGTCGCGCCAATGTGTGTCCGGCGTGCCTCAAGAAGGTGTTTGCAACCGACCGATGCACCCAAGCTGCAAGCACCTTATTAAATGTTCCCGTCTTTTAGAGGAGCGCGACTCATGACCGTGATCAAGCAAGACGACCTGATACAGAGCGTTGCCGACGCCCTGCAGTTCATTTCCTACTACCACCCCGTGGACTTCATCCAGGCGATGCACGAGGCCTACCTGCGCGAAGAGTCGCCGGCAGCCCGCGATTCCATGGCGCAAATCCTGATCAACTCGCGCATGTGTGCCACTGGCCACCGCCCGATCTGCCAGGACACCGGCATCGTTACCGTATTTGTCCGCGTGGGCATGGACGTGCGCTGGGATGGCGCGACCATGGGCCTGGACGACATGATCAACGAAGGCGTGCGTCGCGCTTACAACCTGCCGGAAAACGTCCTGCGGGCTTCGATCCTGGCCGACCCGGCGGGCGCGCGTAAAAACACCAAGGACAACACCCCGGCGGTCATCCACTACTCCATCGTCCCGGGCAACACCGTGGAAGTGGACGTGGCGGCCAAAGGCGGCGGCTCCGAGAACAAGTCGAAAATGGCCATGCTCAACCCGTCCGACTCGATCGTCGACTGGGTGCTCAAGACCGTTCCGACCATGGGCGCCGGCTGGTGCCCACCGGGCATGCTGGGCATCGGCATCGGCGGCACCGCCGAGAAAGCCGCGGTGATGGCCAAGGAAGTGTTGATGGAATCCATCGACATCCACGAGCTCAAGGCCCGTGGCCCGTCCAACCGCATCGAAGAGATGCGCCTGGAGCTGTTCGAGAAGGTCAACCAACTGGGCATCGGCGCCCAGGGCCTGGGTGGGCTGACCACCGTGCTCGACGTGAAGATCATGGATTACCCGACCCACGCCGCCTCGCTGCCGGTGTGCATGATCCCCAACTGCGCCGCCACCCGTCATGCACACTTCGTGCTCGACGGTTCGGGCCCGGCGTCGCTGGAAGCGCCACCGCTGGACGCCTACCCGGAAATCGTCTGGGAAGCCGGCCCGTCGGCCCGTCGCGTCAACCTCGACACCCTGACCCCGGAAGACGTGCAGAGCTGGAAGCCGGGCGAAACCGTGCTGCTCAACGGCAAGATGCTCACCGGTCGCGACGCGGCGCACAAGCGCATGGTCGAGATGCTGAACAAGGGCGAAACCTTGCCGGTGGACCTCAAGGGCCGCTTCATCTACTACGTTGGCCCGGTCGACCCGGTCGGTGACGAAGTGGTAGGCCCTGCCGGCCCGACCACCGCCACGCGGATGGACAAGTTCACCCGGCAGATCCTCGAGCAGACCGGCCTTCTGGGCATGATCGGCAAGTCCGAGCGCGGTCCGACCGCGATCGAGGCGATCAAGGACAACAAGGCCGTGTACCTGATGGCCGTTGGCGGCGCTGCCTACCTGGTGGCCCAGGCGATCAAGAAGTCCAAGGTCCTGGCGTTCGCCGAACTGGGCATGGAGGCGATCTACGAGTTCGAGGTCAAGGACATGCCGGTCACCGTGGCCGTCGACAGCCAGGGCGAGTCGGTGCACATCACCGGCCCGGCGATCTGGCAGAAAAAAATCAGTGAAAGCCTGGCGGTAGAAGTGCAGTAAGGCTTCCACGCGTCAACCCAGGCGGCGGTGCTGTTCATTGAACGGCCCGCCGCCTTTTTCATGGGCAGATTTCGCGGGTGAAACTGTCCACGATCAACGCCGCATGGGGCACTCATGCTATCGTTCCCGCCCCCATTGCAGCCTGCCCTGACTCATGGCCCAGATCTCGCGCCCGCTACGCCTGACGTTTTATTCCCTGGTGATTCTCGCTGGTGCCGTCATCAGCGCCGGCCTGGCCATGCATCACGCCGAACGCCAGGCCCTGGTCGATGACGCTGCCCGGGCCAACGAACAACTCGGGCTGTACGCCAATTCCCTGCACACCCTGATTGAACGCTATCGCGCGCTGCCGGCGGTGCTGGCCCTGGACCCCGAATTGCGCAGCGCCCTCAGTGGCCCCCTGGGCGCCGAGCAACAGGATGCGCTGAACCGCAAGCTGGAAAAAATCAACGGCGCCGCCCGCTCCTCGACCCTCGAACTGCTCAACCACGACGGCCTGGCCGTGGCCGCCAGCAACTGGCGCCTGCCCAGCAGTTACGTCGGGCACAACTACGGCTTTCGCCCTTACTTCAGCCAGACCCGCAGCCAGGGCACCGGACGCTTTTACGCGGTGGGCGTGACCAGTGGCATTCCTGGCTATTTCCTGTCCAGTGCGGTCAAGGGCGACGCCGACGAATTCCTCGGCGCCATGGTGGTGAAGCTGGAGTTTCCCGAGCTGGAACGTGAGTGGAGCCAGGGCAGCGACACCCTGCTGGTCAGCGACGCCCGGGGCATCATTTTTATCGCCAACCAGCCTGGCTGGCGCTACCGCCAATTGCGCCCGTTGTCCGACAGCGAGCTGGCGGACATCAAGACCACCCGCCAGTACGACAAGCAACCGCTGACACCGCTGGAGCATCAGACCCTCAGGCACTTTGACGACAACAGCAAGCTGGCCCGGGTCAACGGCCCGCAAGGCAATGCCGACTACCTGTGGGAGTCCCTGCCCCTGAGCGCCGAAGGCTGGACCCTGCACCTGCTGCGCCGGCCCCAGGTCGACGAAGACCGACGCAACGCCGGGCTGGCCGCCGCCGGCGCCTGGTTGACCCTGGTCTTTCTGCTGCTGTTCCTGACCCAGCGCTGGCGCCTGGCCAAGTTGCGCCAGCGCAGCCGCGAAGAACTCGAACAACTGGTCGAGGAGCGCACCCGCGACCTGCGCACCGCCCAGGATGGCCTGGTGCAATCGACGAAGCTGGCGGCCCTCGGGCAAATGTCGGCGGCCCTCGCCCATGAGATCAACCAGCCGCTGACCACCCAGCGCATGCAACTGGCCACCCTGCGCCTGCTGCTGGATCACGGCCGGGTCGATGATGCCTACAAGGCCCTGCGGCCACTGGATGACATGCTGACGCGCATGGCCGCCCTCACCGGACACCTCAAGACCTTCGCCCGCAAGAGCCCCAGCGGCCTGCGCGAGCGCCTGGACCTGGCCGCGGTGGTGGATCAGTCCCTGCAACTGCTCGAGACACGCCTGCGGGATGAAAACGTCGAACAGGTGCTGCACCTGACGCGCCCGGCGTGGGTCCGTGGCGACGCGATCCGCCTGGAACAGGTGCTGATCAACGTGCTGCGCAACGCCCTCGACGCCATGCACGACAAGCCCCAGCGCCGCCTGGAAATCCGCCTTGAGGCCGATGACCAGCTGTGGAGCCTGAGCATTGCCGACAGCGGCGGCGGGATTGCCGAAGAGCACCTGGCCAATGTCTTCGACCCGTTCTTCACCACCAAGCCGGTGGGCGACGGGCTGGGCCTGGGGCTGGCGGTGTCCTACGCCATCATCCACGAACTGGGCGGGCGCCTGACCGCCGCCAATCAAGGCGACGGCGCGGTGTTCACGCTGTACCTGCCCATCGACCTGGAGGCGCACATCCAATGCTGAATTCGGTACTGGTGGTCGATGACGAAAGCAGCATCCGCAGCGCCATCGAACAATGGCTGAGCCTCTCGGGCTTCGACGTGCAGTTGTTCAGCCGCGCCGATGAATGCCTCGCGCAGCTGCCGGAGCATTGCCCCGGGGTCATTCTCAGCGACGTGCGCATGCCCGGCATGAGCGGGCTGGAACTGTTGGCCGAGGTCCAGCGCCGGGACCCCGACTTGCCGGTGATTCTGTTGACCGGCCACGGCGACGTGCCGATGGCCGTGGAAGCCATGCGCGACGGCGCGTATGACTTCCTCGAAAAACCCTTCAGCCCCGACGCCCTGCTCAGCAGCCTGCGGCGAGCCCTCGACAAGCGCCGGCTGGTCCTGGAAAACCGCGCCCTGCACCAGTTGGCGGACAACCGCGCGAAGCTGGATGCCACGCTGCTGGGGGTATCCCGCGGACTGCAGACCCTGCGGCGCCAGGTCCTGGACCTGGCCGCGCTGCCGGTCAATGTGCTGATCCGTGGTGAAACCGGCAGCGGCAAAGAGTTGGTTGCGCGCTGCCTGCACGACTTCGGTCCGCGGGCCGGCAAGCCATTCGTGGCGCTGAACTGCGCGGCGATTCCCGAGCAATTGTTCGAGGCTGAGCTGTTCGGCCACGAGAGTGGCGCCTTTACCGGCGCCCAGGGCAAACGCATCGGCAAGCTCGAATACGCCGACGGCGGCACGCTGTTTCTCGATGAAATCGAAAGCATGCCCCTGGCCCAGCAAGTCAAACTGCTGCGCGTGCTGCAAGAGCAGAAGCTCGAACGCCTGGGCTCCAACCAGAGCATCCATGTCGACCTGCGGATCATCGCCGCCACCAAGCCCGACCTGCTGGACGAAGCCCGCGCCGGGCGCTTTCGCGAGGACCTGGCGTATCGGCTGACCGTGGCCGAGCTGCGCCTGCCGCCCCTGCGGGAGCGGCGCGAGGACATTCCGTTGCTGTTCGAATCCTTCGCGCAGAACGCCGCCGAGCGTCTGGGTCGCACCTTTCCGCCCCTGAGCGGGCCGCAGTTGAGCCACCTGCTGAGCCACGACTGGCCGGGCAACGTGCGAGAACTGGCCAACGTTGCCGAACGCCAGGTGCTGGGGCTGGGGGAGCCGGAGCCAGTGGGGATCGACCCGGGGCAATCCCTGGCGGCGCAGCAGGAGGCGTTCGAGGCCCACTGCCTGCGCTCGGCCCTGACCCGGCACAAGGGTGACGTGAAGGCCGTGCTCGAAGAGCTGCAACTGCCGCGCCGGACCTTCAATGAAAAGATGCAACGCCACGGTTTGAACCGGGAAATGTTCCTGTAAACGCCAACCGTGATCCACGACCTTTGCCGCGCCCGCTCGGCAACTTTCCGCTTACACACCGGCCTTCGATAAGCGGATTTCCGCCTATCCAACCGCCCTACCCCCTCTAAACCGGCCTTCTTCGACCTGGCACAGCTCCTGCTATAGCCCACCCAGGCTGCGTTTACGCGCACTCCCAAAAAAACAATTAGATGAAGGATCCTTCAATGGATAACTCCAACGCCTTGCCTCTTGGGTCGGCTGCCGCGCCCGCCAAAGCCCGAACCACTTCCAGCCGCATCAAATCGATCTTCAGTGGCTCGGTCGGCAACATGGTCGAGTGGTACGACTGGTACGTCTACGCGGCGTTCTCGCTGTACTTCGCCAAGGCCTTTTTCCCCAAAGGCGACACCACCGCCCAATTGCTCAACACCGCCGCGATCTTCGCCGTGGGCTTCCTGATGCGTCCGATCGGTGGCTGGCTGATGGGCCTCTACGCCGACAAGGTCGGTCGCAAAAGCGCATTGATGGCTTCGGTCTACCTGATGTGCTTCGGCTCGCTGCTGATCGCCCTGAGCCCGGGTTACGAAACCATCGGCATCGGCGCGCCGATCCTGCTGGTGTTCGCACGCTTGCTCCAGGGCCTGTCGGTGGGTGGCGAATACGGCACCTCCGCCACTTACCTCAGTGAGATGGCAACCAAGGAACGTCGTGGTTTCTACTCCAGCTTCCAGTACGTGACCTTGATCTCCGGCCAGCTCATCGCCTTGGCCGTGCTGATTGTGCTGCAACAAGTCCTGACCACCGAGCAGCTGTACGCCTGGGGCTGGCGCATCCCGTTCGCCATCGGCGCGCTGTGTGCCGTGGTCGCGCTGTACCTGCGTCGTGGCATGGAAGAAACCGAGTCCTTCACCAAAAAAGAGAAGGCCAAGGAAAGCGCCATGCGCACCTTGCTCCGTCATCCCAAGGAACTGCTGACCGTGGTCGGCCTGACCATGGGCGGGACCCTGGCGTTCTACACCTACACCACCTACATGCAGAAATACCTGGTGAACACCGTCGGCATGAGCATCTCCGACTCCACCACCATTTCCGCAGCGACTTTGTTCCTGTTTATGTGCCTGCAACCGATCATCGGCGGGCTGTCGGATAAAGTCGGACGCCGGCCGATCCTGATTGCCTTCGGTGTCCTCGGCACCCTGTTCACCGTGCCGATCCTCACCACCCTGCACACCATCCAGACCTGGTGGGGCGCGTTCTTCCTGATCATGGCCGCGCTGATCATCGTCAGCGGCTACACCTCGATCAACGCGGTGGTCAAAGCCGAACTCTTCCCTACCGAAATCCGCGCTCTGGGCGTAGGCCTGCCCTATGCGCTGACGGTGTCGATCTTCGGCGGCACCGCGGAATACATCGCGCTGTGGTTCAAAAGCATCGGCATGGAAACCGGCTACTACTGGTACGTCACCGCCTGTATCGCCTGTTCGCTGCTGGTCTACGCGACCATGAAAGACACCCGCAAGCATTCGCGGATCGAGACTGACTAAGCGTTCAGTCAGTCACAAAAAAGGGCGCGGTCAGCCAATGACCACGCCCTTTTTCATGCCTGCAAACCTCTGCCCCTGGCCGTGCTCACCGGCTCAGGACGGTTCAGCCAGCGCCTGGCGCCCGAACTTACGCTGGGCATAGGTCGCGCCGACAATCATCACCAGCAGGATCCCCGCCAACACCGCCGACGAGCCGATGGTGCCAAAATCCAGGCCGCCCTTTTCATGGGGCTTGGTGAGGAAATCCCCCAGGGTCGCGCCGAATGGCCGGGTCAGCACGAATGCCGCCCAGAACAGCAGCACCGACGAGATCCGGGTGAAGTATTTGAGCAGCACCACCACGGCGATGGTGGCGCCGATAAACAATGCGCCGCCGGCAAAACCCAGGCCCGAATCATCCGCCAGGTAGTCGCCCAGGGCGGTGCCCAAGGTGTTGGAAAACAGAATCGCCATCCAATAGAACATCTCCCCCCTGAAGCTGTGGATCTTGTTCACGTTCAGCGAATCGCCGCTCAGGCGCCAGGCCGCGAAGATCGCCAGCAGTATTGCAATCAGGATCATCGAGCCGGTGGCGTAGCCCAACTCCAGGGTGCGGTCCATGAAGTCCGACATGGTGGTCCCGGCCGTGCTGGTGGAGAGGATCACGATCCAATACAGCACCGGGTTGTAGGTCCTGGAAAACAGTTGGGTGATCAGGGTCAGCACGAACACGCTGATCAGGATCATCGAGCTGATGGCATAGCCGACATTCAAGGTCATCGACAGCAGGTCCCCGGCGGTTTCTCCGAGGGTGGTCGCGCAGATTTTCATGACCCAGAACGCCAGGGTGATCTGAGGAAGTTTATTCATTCGCGGTATCGCTCCAGGGCTCTATTCAAGACGGCCTGTCGTCGAATGCAGGCCTGGGCGAAGGCTGCGGGGCGGGCAGTGAAAAATAGGTTCGTGGCGCATGAAAAATCCGTTGATCGCGATTCCACAGCCCGAGTTAACAGATTAATGATCCGTTAATGCTCGGGTCGCAGCCTGGAATTGAATCCATAACGCCCTCCCATACGTATACAGAGCACGGGCCAGACCGCAGTTATTTGCAGTCACTTGCGACGGCCTTAGCATCGATTAAATCGATTAATTTAAGCGTTTTTTTGCGCTTTTTAATCAAATTAACCGGAGTAGTATCTGTTTCACGCCCAACGCACACACCCTTGACGAACCTGGAGTCACTCTCATGAAAAGCAAACTGATCATCGCCCTGACACTTTCGGTACTGGCCGCCAATGCCTTTGCTGCCGATGGTTATGACCGTACCGGCTCGGCCACGCTGGCCGCTGACGGTTACGACCGCACAGGCTCGGCCACCGTTGTCGAAGACGGCTATGACCGCACCGGCTCCGCCACCTTTGCCGCTGACGGCTATGACCGCACCGGTTCTGCCACAGTCGCTGAAGACGGCTACGACCGCACCGGCTCCGCCACCTTCGCCGCTGACGGCTATGACCGCACCGGTTCTGCCACAGTCGCTGAAGACGGCTACGACCGCACCGGCTCCGCCACCTTCGCCGCTGACGGCTATGACCGCACCGGTTCTGCCACAGTCGCTGAAGACGGTTATGACCGTACCGGTTCCGCCACCATCAGCTAATACCCACGCGCGGCATCACAGCCCGGCTTCGGCCGGGCTTAGTCGTTTTAAGCAGGGGAGAAAAACACCGTACCTCGCTTGAGAGCCGGCCATCGCCTGACCATCGATGCTGGAATTAGCCCCTCGCGCCCGGCACTATGGCGCCCTCGGATCACTGCGCCTCAGGAGCCCCGCCATGCCCGACGATATTCACTACTACGAACCCGCCCAGGGCCACGGCCTGCCCCATGACCCGTTCAACGCCATCGTCGGCCCGCGCCCTATCGGCTGGATTTCCTCACAGGACAGCCAAGGCCGGCTGAACCTGGCGCCCTATAGCTTCTTCAATGCCTTCAACTACATTCCGCCGATCATCGGGTTCTCCAGCGTCGGGCGCAAAGACAGCCTGAACAACATCGAGCAGACCGGCGAATTTGCCTGGAACCTGGCGACCCGGCCCCTGGCCGAGCAGATGAACCAGAGTTGCGCATCCGTGCCGGCCGATATCGACGAGTTCGAATTGTCGGGCCTGACCCCGGTCGCCTCGAAGGTGATCGCCGTACCGCGGGTAGCCGAAAGCCCGGTGTCCTTTGAATGCAAGGTCACGCAGATCATTCAGTTGCAGCGGGCAGATCAGGAACTGGTGCCGAGCTGGCTGATTCTCGGCGAAGTGGTCGCCGTGCATATCGCCAAGTGGCTGCTCAAGGATGGGGTGTACGACACCGCCGCGGCAGAACCGATTCTGCGCGGCGGCGGGCCAGCGGATTATTTCCAGCTGGGGCCTGAGGCCTTGTTCAAGATGTACCGCCCGGGGGCAGTCAGGTAGTTTTCCAGGACAGTTCGCCGTCCTCATCGACGTCGATCAACTGCTCAAGCTTGTGCGCAGCAGCCTGGTCGGCGTCATCGGCGGTCTTGAATTTCTGGTCATCCAGTACTTTATGAAAACGCGGAGCACCTGAACCACCCAGGGCCTTGATGGCGATAGCGGCGCTGTAACCGCCTTCACCCGGTACCACGGCGGACACCGCTTCGAACTGCGCAAACTCTTTACGTGCCATGTTGCTGATCCTGGCCAATGGAAAGTCGGCCATTCTAAACCTTCAACTGGCCAGTTTGTGCACCGGGGCCTGGTTCAGCTGCGCGTATTCGCCATGGGCCTCGGCGGCCGAGATGTGGCTGAAGGTGTGGAAGTCCAGGCTGTTGACCACCAGGTCCTGCACCAACTCGGTAAAAATCGCCATGGCCGGCGAACTGAAGTAGGCGGTCATCGCCTGCTGACTGCTCCAGAAACCGGAAACCATCCACAACTCGGCATCGCACTGCGAGTGCTGCAACGCGAAATGCAGGCAACCGGGTGTCTGGCGCGACGGCTCGATCAGGCTGCTCAAGCGCGCACCCAATTCCGTGGTACGCCCGCTGCGGGCACGGACGAAAGCCATATGACTGACAGGACTATGCGTGGACATCTGCGACCCTCCCAGGGTGTTGTCGAGGCAGCCGTGGGACGGGCTGCGACAGGATCAAAGAGTAAACGGCCGTGGCAGCCGCCGTTAGTCGAATCCTGTCGGCCTTTTGCACAATCCTGCGAGCAGCGCGAGATGGGATCGACGCACACTCGATAGCCCCGGAGAAACCATACGACTGTTTCAAGCAAGTGACACCCGCGCCGAAACAGGTGTTGTATCTAATACGCGCGTGCGCTGCAGAATCAGGCAAGTTTTACGCAGGAATCGCCTACCCATGGTTCTTGCACAAACTTAAGCTGTGCCCATCAGAAACGCCGGAGGCTTCCCATGTCGTCACTCGAATATCCGCAAGCTCCGCTGGATCCGGACATGGAAAAACAGCGCGCCGAGCTGGCCGGAATCATTCGCCGCAACACCTGCGAAGACGGCAGCTACGCCACCGCCATCCACTCACTGTTTGTTTCGCGACACAGCAGCTCCCACCAGTTCGCCCCGGTGCTGGCCCAGCCGGCGCTGTGCATCATGGCTCAGGGGCGCAAGGAGGTGCGGCTGGCCGACGAGACCTTCAACTACGACCCGCTCAATTACCTGGTGGTATCGGTGTCGGTGCCCTTGAGCGGCAAAGTCGCCATCGTTTCGCCCGAAGAGCCGATCCTGGCCTTGCGCCTGGACATCGACCCCACTGAAATCAGTGCCCTGATCGCCGACGCCGGCCCCCTGGGCGTTCCGACCCGGCCTACCGGGCGTGGCCTGTATGTGGAACAACTCGACCCGCCGATGCTCGATGCCGTGCTGCGCCTGACCCGGTTGCTGGACACGCCCAAAGACATCGCCATGCTCGCGCCGCTGATCCGCCGGGAAATCCTCTATCGGCTGCTGCGCAGCAAGCAGGGGCATCGGTTGTATGAGATTGCCATCGCCAATAGCCAGAGCCACCGCGTCAACCAGGCCATCAAATGGCTGAACGGCAACTATGAACAACCTCTGCGCATCGATGACCTGGCGCGGGAGGTCAACCTCAGCGTCTCGACCCTGCACCATCGCTTCAAGGCCATGACCGCCATGAGTCCGCTGCAGTACCAGAAGCAACTGCGCCTGCAGGAAGCGCGACGGCTGATGCTCGCCGAAGGCCTGGAGGCCTCCGCCGCTGGCTACCGTGTGGGCTACGAAAGCCCGTCGCAGTTCAGCCGCGAGTACAGCCGCCTGTTCGGCGCCCCACCGCTGCGGGACATGGCGCGCCTGCGGATCACTGTCTGAATCCAGCGCCGACCGCGACGCTGGATACGCCGGCTCAGCGGGCCCGGATCACGTGCTTGATCTCCTGGAAAGCCTGCAGCCCCCAAGGCCCCAGCTCGCGGCCGATGCTGCTCTGTTTGTAGCCGCCCCACGCCGCCTGCGGAAAAATCACCTGGGGCGCGTTGATCCACACCAGCCCGGCCTGCAGCTCGTTCGCCACCCGTTCGGCTCGCTCGGTGCAACCACTGACCACGCTCGCCACCAGGCCGAACGCGCTGTCATTGGCCAGGTCCACAGCCTCTTGCTCGCTGGCGAAACTGCGTACGCAGAGCACCGGGCCGAAGATCTCCTCGCACCACAACGCGCTGTCCAGGGGCACCTGGGTGAAGATCGTCGGCGCAATGAAATAGCCACGGGGCAGCGCCGGCGGGCGTCCGCCACCCGACACCAGCTTGGCGCCGACACTCAGCCCCGCCTGGATATGGCCCAAGACCCGCTGGTACTGCGCCTGGTTGACCAACGCGCCCATGTCCACCTCGGCGGCGAACGGCTCGGCGACCCGGATCGCCTCGGCCCGGGTCTTGAGGCGCAGCAGAAACTCATCCGCCAGCTCTTCGGCCACCAGCACCCGACTGGTGGCCGAGCACATCTGCCCGGCGTTGAAAAAGCCGCCGCCACAGGCCAGCTCTACCGCCAGGTCGAGATCGGCATCGGCCAGCACCAGCAGGGATGATTTGCCGCCCAGTTCCAGGCTGACGCCCTTGATGCTTTCTGCTGCGCGCTGCATGACCTGGACCCCGACCGCATTGCTGCCGGTAAAGGAAATCTTCGCCACCCGCGGATCGGCCGCCAGCGGTGCGCCGACGGCCAGGCCGGTGCCGCACACCAGGTTGAACACGCCGTCGGGCAAGCCACTGTCGGCGATGATTGCCGCCAGCTCCAGCTCCGGCAGCGGCGTGACCTCGGACGGTTTGAGGACCACGCTGCACCCGGCCGCCAAGGCGGGCGCCAGCTTCCAGGCTGTGGTGACCATGGGGAAGTTCCAGGGCACGATCAAACCGACCACGCCGCAGGGCTCGCGACGCAGGCGAGCGCTGAAATCATCACTGGGCAGGGGCACATCCGCGTCCTGGGCGGCATCCAGGCCTTCGGCCAGGCCGGCGTAGTACTCGAAGGTGGCAATGACATCATCCACATCGATAGCCGCTTCGAATTGCGGCTTGCCGTTGTTGCTCGATTGCAGCTGCATCAGGCGTTCGCGGCGTGCGGCGACGCCCGTGGCAATCTTGCGCAAGACCCCGGCACGCTCGGCGCCGCTGCGCGCGGACCACAGGCGAAATCCCGCCTGGGCGGCGCGTACCGCCTGCTCAACATCCTGCCCATCGCCCCCCGCGACCACCGCCAAAGGCTGCTCCGTGGACGGGTTGATCACCTGCAAGCGCTCGCTGCCCGCGCGCCATTGGCCATTGATGTACAGCCCATTCGACAGATTCATGGTGCTCATGCCTGCACCGCCTGCATCCAGCCGGCCTGGTCGATTTCAATCAGGCTCGGCCCCTGACGTGCGGCGGCGGCACGCAAGGCGTTGCGCAATTGCTCGACACTGGCGATGGCTTCGGCGGCGCAGCCCAGGGCCTGGGCCACACCGATAAAGTCCGGGGTGTAAATGTCCACGCCCACCGGCGTGATGGCGCGGTTGACCATGTACTTCTTGATCTCCTCGTAACCCTGGTTATTCCACAGCAGGACAATGATCGGAGTCTGGGCCTCCACGGCGCTAGCCAGTTCCGCCAGGGTGAATTGCAGGCCGCCATCGCCGATCAGGCAGGCCACCGGGCCACGGGCGCTGCGCTCGGAAGCCCCGCCCAGCCAGGCGCCCACCGCTGCCGGCAAGGCATAGCCAAGGGTGCCGTAACCGGTGGACGAGTTGAACCAGCGCCGCGGCTGCTCGGGGTTGAAGGTCAGGTTGCCGCTATACACCGGTTGCGTGGAGTCACCGACGAACACGATCTCCGGCAGCTCCTCAAGCACGGTTTGCAGCAGCAGGGTCTGGGCGCGGGTCGGGGCGTCCCAGGCACTCTCCAGCTCGCGGCGCAGGAGCGCCGCACGGGCCTGGCCCCAGTCTGCGGCGCGCTCGGCCAACGGCTGTTGGCTCAAGTACGCCAGCAAGGCTTCGGCGGCCATCTGCGCATCGGCCACCAGCGCCACCTGCGGCGGGTAGTTGCGCACGGTCTGGTCCGGGTCGATGTCGATCCGCAGCAGGGCCCCGGGAATTTCGAAACCACCGGCGAAGGTCACGTCGTAATCGGTCTCGGCCAGTTCGGTGCCGATGGCCAGGACCACATCCGCCTCTGCCACCAGGGCCCGGGTGGCGACCAGGGACTGGGTCGAGCCGATCAGCAGCGGATGCGAGGACGCCAGCATGCCCTTGGCGTTGATGGTCAGGGCCACGGGCGCGTCCAGCAGCTCCGCCAGTCGGGTCAACGCAGCCGCCGCGTCGATCGCGCCACCGCCGGCGAGGATCAGCGGGCGC